>JANPEL010000270.1:0-9489 GCA_031431925.1 Gemmatimonadota bacterium
CAGGTGAGCTTGCCGAGGAACTTTCGCTCGGTGTCGCGGGGCGGATCGGTCACGTAGGGGCCGACGGCGTCGGGGAATTGGTCGAGCACTCGGAGGTCGCGGCGAACGATCTGGCCGAAGATCGCATAGAACAACCGGTTGGGCCGGAGGGCGCCGAGGAGATGGCCGTCGATTTCGAGCCGGTCGCTGACCTCGGTGCCGGCTTCACCGCGAACCAGGTTGGAGGCGTTGAGCCGGCTCGTTTCCGCCGCCAGCCGAAGCGAGCCCTCCCTTTGGTTGCCCCCTGATTTCGTGACGATGTTGACGATCCCGCCCTGGAAGTTGCCATGCTCGGCGCCGGCGCCGAGGCCGCGGACCTGGATTTCCTGGATCCAGCTCGGGCTCGGCTGGAGGAGATCGCCACCGACGCCGGGGTGATTGACCGCGACCCCATCGAGTTGGTAGTTGTTGGCCTGGGCGGTGGCTCCGCCCCAGACGTGATCGGGCCGAGCGCCGTTGACGAACCGGACCAGCTCGCGGGCTTCGTTAGGCAGCGGTAGCCGGGCCAGCTCCCGGGCGGCGATCGCGGTGCCGAACTCGGTGCCTTCGGGGTCGATCGTCACGACCGGCGCCGTTGCCACCAGCGAGTCCAGGGTTCGGATGGTGGGGTGGAGACGGACCACGACGCGGGTGACCGACCCGGCTTCGACGCCAATCTGCTCGAGCAGCACCGCGCGGTAGCCGATCCGGCGGGCGGTGAGGCGGTATTCGCCGGGGGCCAGGAAGCCGATTCGGAAGGTACCGGCCGCGTCGGTCAGGACCTCCCGGGCAAACCCTCGATCCGGACGGGTGATTCGCATCGAGGCGGCCGCGATCGGGGTCCCCGCCGAGTCGGTGACGAGCCCCTGCACGGTTCCGGTCGACACGACCTGGGCGAGCAGAGCCGGCACCGCGCTTTGGAGGATTGCCCCGGCTACACCGAGCGTCCGGGTCCACCGGCGCACCATGTCTGGCATGCCAAACGCTATCCTCCTCAGCGACCGCCGGGCAAGGCATCGGCCCGATTTGACCGCCGCCGCCGCCACCCGCTAACGATTCCACCGCGAGGCGTTACCATTCCTCCCGCAGGGATGGTTCTCCCAGGAAAAAGAGGTTCCGATGCGGTCGTTTGCGAGTGCCGGTTTGGTCACGTTGATCGCCCGGATGATCGTCGGCTGCGGCGGCCAGCCAGCGGGCCGGGCCGTAGCGCCCGATTCACTGTACGCGCTCGAGACGCTGCTGGCTCCGGCCACCAATGTGGCCCCGCAAGTGAGCCCCGACGGCCGCTGGATCAGCTTCCTCCGACCGGTCGAGGGCGCGATGAACCTCTTCGTGGCCCCGGTTGACTCGATTGCGGCCGCGAGACCGATCACCACGCGAGTAGGACGAGGGCTCCAGCCGTTCGACGTCAGCGGCAACGTGCTCTATCGATGGACTCGGGATAGCAGGCGAATCCTCTTTCCGGAGGACCACAACGGCGACGAGAAGTGGAACGTGCATGTGGTCGAGATCGGATCAGGCGCGGAGAAGAACCTGACCCCGATGCCCGGAATTGCCGTCGAGTTCCTCACGTTTTCGGACCGGGATCCCAACCAGGCCGCGATTTCGGTCAAGGAACGAGGACCGTTCACCCCTGATCTGTACCGCCTCGATCTTTCCACCGGTGAGCGGACGTTGATCCTCAAGAACGACGCGATGGTAGCCGTCATTCCCGACGGCACCCTGACCCCGCGGCTCGGGATCGGGTTCTCGCCCGACGGCTCACTCGATTTCTATCGGCCCAGGCCGGCGGGGCAGTGGCAGCTGATTTGGGATGTGCGCCCCGAGGACGCCGCGGCGATCACCAGCACGGCCTATCAGAAGGTCTTTGCCTTCGACGGCGAGAACCGGCGGCTCTATCTCTACGATACCGAGGGCCGGGATGCCGCGGTGCTGACGGCGCTCGATCCCGAAACCGGCGGGCGGGAGATGGTGTTCGCCGACACGCGGGGTGATCCGGCCGGCGTCCTCTATCATCCGGTGACGCGGCGGGTGCAGGCGTATGCGACGATGTGGACCCGGACCACGTGGACCGCGGTCGATACCTCGGTTGCGAAGGATTTCGAGCGGCTGGCCGCGGTGGCCGACGGCGACATTCGGATCCTCAGCCGATCCGATGATCTGGCCAAGTGGGTCGTGGAGTACACACTCTCGGATGCGCCGACGGCGTTCTACCTCTACGACCGGGCATCCGGAAAGGCCGACCGGCTCTTTGTTGGAACGCCGCAGTTGGTGGGCCTCCGGTTCTCAAAACTCCATCCATTCGAGATTCGGTCGAGCGACAGTCTCCCGCTGGTGTCGTACTACCTCCTCCCTCCGTGGGCTGATCCCGATGGCGACGGCAAGCCGGCCGCTCCGGTGCCCGCGGTGGTGTTGGTGCATGGCGGGCCTGGCGACGAACGGGCGCAATGGGCGTTCGGCCCCTTCGTGCACTGGCTCGCCAACCGAGGGTATGCGGTTCTCTATCTCAATTACCGGGGTTCGCCCGGGTTCGGAAAGAAGTTCATGAACGCCGCCAATCTCGAATGGGGCGGGAAGATGCATACGGACCTGCTGGAGCAGGTCGACTGGGCCGTCACGGAGCGGATCATTGCGCCCGACAAGGTGGCGATCATGGGCGGCAGCTATGGTGGGTACGCGGTGCTCGTCGGGATGACCATGACACCGGATCGATTCGCGTGCGGCGTGGACCTCGTTGGCCCGTCGAATCTCGAGCAGTTCATGCCGCACTGGAATGTCGACCGGATGTCGAAGGTGGTCGGCGACCCACGAACCGAGGAAGGACGTCGATTCCTCCGGTCCCGCTCCCCAATCAATTTTGCCGCAGAGACCAAGCATCCGGTCCTGATCGGCCAGGGGTCGAATGACTCTCGGGTTCCCAAATACCAGTCGGATACGGTGGTGGCCGCCATGAAGGGGGCGGGCGTGCCGGTGGTGTACGCCGTCTATCCGGACGAAGGTCACGGTCTGGCCCGGCCGGCCAACAGCTTCTCGTTCTGGCGGATCGCCGAGCAGTTTCTCGCTCGGTGTCTGGGGGGGCGCGCCGCACCCCTGCCGAGAACCTTCGACGGTTCGAGTATCCGGATCGAGGCCGGGGCCGAGTACCTGCCGGGTCTCAGCGCCGCCCTTCCGGCCGGAGCCGACTCCGCGCCCTAGTGGGCGGGCCTAGGCGAGCCGCCGGGCGGAAGTCACCTCGGCCCCGACCGGTTGCTCGGGCCGGACGCCGATCCACGCGGCCGCTCCGACGACGCAGAGCCCGGCCGCTACCAGAAACGACCCGGTCCAGCCGAATCGATCGGCCACCCAAGGGGTCAGCGATGCCGTCACGACGCCTCCGATCTGCGCCCCCATGTTCATCACGCCGGACACCGCCCCCGCGGAGGAGCCCGCGATGTCCGCGCTCACCGACCAGAACGAACTCTGCGCCAGGTACAGACTCCCGGCGCCGCCGGCCAGGATGAACGTGGCCAACCGGGCACTCTCGACCTGAGTTCCCGCCGCGATGAAGACGGCCGCCAATCCGATGCCGACCACCGCCAATCCGCACCGCCCGACCCGGCGGCCGTAGCGGGCCGACAGGCGATCACTGAGCAGGCCGCCGAGACCCGAGCCGGCCGCCATCGCCAGAAACGGCAACATGGCGTAGACCGCGCTCACTTTGAGGTCGAGGCCCCGGACGGTACTCAGGTAGATGAAGAACCAGGTGAAGAAGATGTACGCCGAATAGCCGTAGCAGAAATAGCTGAGCGTGAGGAGCTGGACGTTTCGGTTGGCCCCGATGGTGCGCCACGGGAGCGGCGGCGCCGACACCGTACCGGGAATGCCGGCCTGGATCAAGGCCCGTTCGGGCCCCGCCACCCATGGGTGTTCGGCGGGCGTGTCCCGCGAGATGAAGAGCCACACGGCCCCGGCGGCGAGCCCGATCACCGCGCAGACGATGAACGAGGCCCGCCAGCCATACTGAAGCATGACCGCGGTGATCAGCGGCGGCGTGATCCCGGCGCCGACCCCGACCCCCATAAAGATCAGGCCGTTGGCGAGCCCTCGTTCCGGCACCGGAATCCATCGTGAGACGATCCGGTTCGATGCCGGGTAGACGATCGACTCGCCCGCGCCCAGCGCAAAGCGGACCAGCATCAGGAGTGGAAGGATGAACGTGACCGTTGGAAGGAGCGCGGAGAGCGCACTGAAGCCCGCCCACCAGATCGCGGCCCACGCCAGCGCCCGCCGGGCTCCAAAGCGGTCGGCGATCCGCCCGCTCGGCGCCTGGAACAACGCGTAACCCAGGACGAACGAGCTGAACACCCAGCCGAGTTGCTGGTTGGTGAAGCCATACTCGGCGGCGATCATCTTGCCGGCGATCGAAATGTTGACGCGATCGAGGTAGGCCACCGCGCTCAGCACGAACAGCCACCCAATCAACGCCCAGCGAATCCGCCCGGTCTGTGCCATACCGGCCAAGCTACCAGCCGGTGAAGGGCACGTCTACCAGCGGGCTCTCGTGCTTGCTGAGTCCTGAGGTTGACCCTACATTGGCTGCCTCATGACCACCCGCCGCGACTTTGTCCATCACTCGCTTGCTGCCGGCGCATTGCTTGGCTCGCGCCCGGCCGAGTCCGGTGACCAGGACGCGGAACTGGCTCCGGCCGTCGACTACTACGACAAGCTCGGCGTGGCGAAGATCATCAACGCGGCCGGTACGTATACCTACTTGACGGCCTCGTTGATGCCGCCGGAAGTGCAGGCGGCCGTCGCGCTCGCGGCCCATCACTCGGTCCGACTTCGTGATCTTCAGACGGCCGCCGGTGCGTACCTGGCCCGCCGACTCCAATGCGAAGCGGCCTTGGTGTCCGCCGGAGCCGCCTCGGCGCTCTCGCTCGGCACTGCCGGTTGCATGACGCTCGGGTTCCCGGATGGATCGCAAGACCTGCCGGCCCGTGCCGGAAAGTTCAAGACCGACGTGCTGATCCAGAAGGGGCACCGGCTGACGCACGAGCACGCGCTCGAGATGTGCGGCGTTCGGTTGGTCGAAGTCGAGACCCTCGCGGAGTACGAGAACGCATTCACGCCGAACACGGTGATGGCGTTTTTCTTCAATGCGGCGGAACACGGGCAGATCGGTCACGCGGACTGGCTCCGGGTGGCGCATGCCCATGGGGTGCCGTGCTTCCTCGACGCGGCGGCTGATGTTCCGCCGATTGCCAATCTCTGGAATTACACCAAGATGGGGTACGATCTCGTCACCTTCTCCGGGGGGAAAGGGATTCGGGGTCCCCAGAATGCCGGCTTGCTGCTCGGCCGGAAGGATTTGATTGACGCGGCGGCCGCCAACAACGTGCCGACCGATCGGTCTCTTGGCCGGGGCATGAAGGTCGCCAAGGAACAGATCGTCGGGATGGTGGCCGCGGTCGATTGGTTGCTCGGGCAGACCGACGAGCAGATCGAGGCAGAAGGCCGGCGCCGGGCCGACCGGATCGTGAGCGCGTTACGCGGCCTCCCGACGCTCACAACTGAGATCGTCGTTCCGCCGGTGGCGAATCGGGTGCCCCATCTGATGATTCGCTACGACCAGCGACGGATCGGGATCGCGCCGATCGATGTCGCGGTCGCGCTCAGGGATGGCCGCCCCTCGATCGAACTCAACCCGGCCACCGGTCGGCCGTCGGGGGCGGCCGGTCTCCACTCCGATGAACACACCATCGTGGTCGGCCCGTGGATGATGAAGCCCGGCGACGATGTGATCGTCGGACGCCGGCTCCGGGCCGTGCTCGAAGGGGCGCTCCGTCCGGGTGCCTGAGATCTGCGTTGCCCTCCTGACCCCGTTTACCGCGGCGGGCGATGTGGCGCTGGACGCGGTGGCGATGCACACTGAGTTCCTCCTGGCCCACGGGATTACCGCGCTGATGCCCGCGGGCACCACTGGCGAGGGCGTGCTGCTCGATCCCGCCGAGGTCGTGGACCTGGTGGCGACGGTGACCCGCGTGGCCAAGGGGCGGGCGCGGGTCCTCGCTCACATTGGGCGGGCCTCAACCCGGGATACTGTCGCGCTCGCAGCGCGGGTCGTCGAAGGCGGCGTGGCCGCGGTGTCGGCGGTCGAGCCGTACTACTACCGCTACTCCGACGTTGAAATCGAGGCGCACTACCGGTCTCTCCTCCGCTCGGTGACCGTCCCGGTTTACGCCTACACCATCCCGGAGCGCACCGGCAACACCCTGTCGAACGCCGTGGTGCGGACCCTTGCTGCCGAGGGCCTTCGCGGCGTGAAGGATTCGACCAAGTCGATCGAACGGCATCGCGAGTACCTGGGCACCGGGGTCGAGGTTCTGATGGGAAGTGATGCTCTGGTCCGGGAAGCCTTCGGTCTGGGCGCGGCCGGCGCCATCAGCGCCATTGCGAACATCGAGCCCCGGCTGCTGCTCGACCTGGCGGCATCGTTTGCCTCACCGGCCGGTGCTGACGACCAGGCGCGTCTCACCACGGTGCGCGAGCGGACCAAACGCGGCGGCTCGGCCATTGCCGCGATGAAGGCGGAACTCGCGGGCCACCTGCCCGGGTATCCCACCCGGATGCGCGCCCCGCTCGCGTGAGCGTCCTGACCCTCGGGGAAACCATGGCGCTGTTCGACCCCGGGGCGGACGGGCCGCCGTGCCTCGGGATGCCCTATGTGCTTCGCGTCGCCGGCGCCGAGTCCAATTTCGCGATTGGACTAGCCCGGCTCGGAGTGGGAACGCGGTGGATCTCCCGGGTCGGTGACGATCCGGTGGGGCGGCTCATCACCCAAACGCTCGCGGCCGAAGGTGTGGACGTCGGTTTCGTGATCACCGAGCGCCGGGCGGGGACCGGGGCGTTTCTCAAGATTCGGGAAGGCGGGCGCACCGGGGTCCAGTATTTTCGCCGGGGCTCGGCGGCGGCTCATCTCACCATTGGCGATGTGCCGGACCAGGCGTTTGACGGGGTCCGCGCCGTCCACCTCACGGGCATTACGCTCGCGCTGAGCGAGAGTGCGGCCGGACTCGTCGTCGAGGTGGCCCGGCGAGCGCGGGACCGCGGGTTGATCGTCACTTTTGATCCAAACTATCGACCCACCCTCTGGCCGAATCCAACCGCGGCCCGCCGGGCCCAGGAACTTCTGCTGCCGTGGGTCGATTGGTACCTCTCCGGCGAGGAAGAGGCCCGCACGCTGTGGGGGGCGGGCGACGCGGTGGCGCTCGATGCCCGGATCCGCTCGGCCGGCGCCAAAGGAACCGTGATCCGGATCGGCGAACGGGGCGCCCTGGTGGCCGGCGCGATCGTGCCTCCGCCCGACGTCGTCGCGGTTCGCGATGAGATCGGGGCCGGTGACGCCTTTGCGGCCGGCTTCGTCTTTGGGCTGCTCCAGGGAGTGTCGCCGGCGGATTGCGCCTGGAATGGGCATGTCCTGGCCGCTCGGGCCCTCCAGGGGACGGGCGACTGGGAAACGCTTCCTCGTCTTGGTGACATGGCCGGCGTGCTCAAGTCAAGGCCTTAGGGCTTCAGATAGCGGTCGAGAAAGGCCTCGAGGCGGCGATAAAGATCGATCCGGTTGGCGGGGTCCCGGAACCCATGCGGCTCGCCGGGGTAGCTCTTCGACTCGAAGACCTTGTGATGGGCCCGGAGCGAATCGACGGCGCGAAGGTATTGCCGGTAGGGCGCCCGGACGTCGGCTTCGCCGTGCATGACCAGCAACGGGGTGGTGATGTGGCGCAACCGGGCCAGCGTGTTGCTCACCGCATAGATCGCAGGGCGCTCCGCGGGCGAACCGCCGTGCCCGGTTTTCGTAAAGATCCGGCCCAGCCGGTCGGCATTGGTGTAGGCATCGCCGAAATCGTAGATCCCCGCCATCGGTACCGCCGCGTCGAATACCCCCGGCGCTCGCGCGATGGCCGCCATGGTCTGAATCCCGCCGTAGCTGTAGCCATAGATCCCGACTTTTCCGTTGGACCACGGCTGGGCCTTGAGGAAGCGACCGGCCGCGGCCGCGTCCTGGGCTTGCCCGTTGGCCCAGTCGTTGACGCCAAGGTCTTGGAATTCGCGCCCGAAACCGGAGCCCCCGCGGTAGTTGATGGCGAGCACCACATAGCCTTTCGACGCGAGGTACTGCTCGAGCAGGTTCAGGGTCTGGAGATACGAGTTGGTGCCGCCGCCGTGGACTTGGACCAGGGCGGGGTACCGGCCGTTAGGCGTCCAGCCGGGCGGCCGAAAGAGGAAACCCTGCACGTAGAGGCCGTCGTAACTCTCGAACGACATCTCTTCGGGGGCCTCAACCGACTCCCACCGGTCGGCGAAGGCGGTGAGGGGCCGGGGCGGTCCGCCGCGCCGGTCCATCAGGAATACCTCGGGCCCGGTGGTCGGCCCCGATTGGATGAAGGTGATCCGGTTGCCGCTGGTGGAGACGTCGATGGACCGGATGGCGCCGCCCAAGTGCGACACCCGGGTGGCCACGCCCCCGGCCGAGGGGACCGACCAGAGGTGGAAGGCTCCCCGTTCCTGGTACGGAAAGAGGAGCGACCGCCCGTCGGCGGCCCAGACGACCCGCTGGCTATGGAGCCAGTCGGTTCCGAAAATCTGCATGGCCACCGTCCGCTCGGCGCCGGTGGCCGCATCGACGACGCAGATCTCGGAAAGGTCCTCGTACCAATACTCTTGTTTTGAAGTGCAGAGGAGGGCAATCGACCGTCCGTCGGGTGACCACGCCGGCGTGGTCGAGGCCATCAGGCCCCGGGAAAGCCGGCGGGCGGATCCGGACTGGACGTCCACGACCCAGAGGTCGTCGGCCCAAAAGTCGCCTTGATTGGACACGTAGGCGATCGAGCGCCCATTCGGGGACCAGGCTGGGGCAAACCGGGGATCGTCGAGGGCCATGGCCTGGCGGGTGAGTTGCCGGGGAGCGCCGCCTGCCGCCGAGACCACCCAGATGTCCTGGGCTCCGCTTCGGGTCGAGTAGAACGCGATCAATCGGCCGTCCGGCGACACGACGGGTGCCCGCTCGTCGTCGCGATCGGCCGTCACCCGGAGGCGGGCGGTGTCGCCGATCGATGCGGTCCAGAGATCGCCGTCGCTCTGGAAGGCAATTCTTCGGCTGTCCGGAAACCAACTCGGGGAACTGCCGGCCATCCAGAACCGCGGCGGGCCAGGCTCGGGCCGGGCCGCCACGAGGAAGATCCCGCGGCCCGCCGCGGCGTTGGCGACGACCACTACCGACTGACCGTCCGGCGCCATGGCGGCCTCGACCGCGCCGCGGCTCCGGGTCTGGATGTTCTCGATGGTCAGGGCAACCGGCTGCTGGGCCGCGGCCGCGGCCCCGAACGAAATTGAGAGCAAGAGTGACAAGGTCCTCCAATCTAGCTCAGGCCCGGAAAAAGGCTAGGCCATCGCCTGGTAAAGCCCGGGGCGGGTCCCGCCCATACTTTGCGG
>JANPEL010000271.1:0-18729 GCA_031431925.1 Gemmatimonadota bacterium
GCCGAGTGCCGAGACGACTACCACCTATAGTGTGCGAAGGCTCGGTTGGCTTCCGCCATCTTGTGGGTGTCTTCCTTCTTCTTCACCGTGCTGCCTTCGCCCTTGGAGGCGAGGATGACTTCGGCAGCCAAACGCTCCGACATCGACTTCTCGCTCCGGGCGCGTGAATATTGAATCAACCAGCGCATGGCCAAGGCGGTGCGGCGCTCCGGCCGGACTTCGACCGGCACCTGCAACGACGCGCCACCGACCCGACGGCTCTTGACCTCGACGGCCGGCTTGGCGTTGGAAACGGCCTGCTTGAAGACCGTCACTCCGGGCTGCCCCGTCCGCTCTTCGATCAGGTCCATGGCCGTATAGAACACCCGCTCGGCCAAACTCTTCTTGCCCTGGTACATCAACGCGTTCAGGAACTTCGAAACGGTCTGGCTGTCGTACCGCGGATCCGGTGGGATCGGACGACGAACCGATTTATTGCGACGGCTCACTTCTTACCTCCAGCTTTCGCTCCAGCCGCAGCGCCCGGCTTCGGGGCCTTGGCACCATACTTCGAGCGGCTTTGCTTCCGGCCGTTCACACCGGCGGCGTCCAACGTGCCGCGAACGATGTGATACCGAACCCCGGGAAGATCCTTCACCCGTCCGCCCCGAATCAGGACGATCGAGTGTTCCTGGAGATTGTGCCCCTCGCCCGGGATGTAGGCGATGACTTCGTATCCGTCGGTTAACCGGACCTTCGCCACCTTGCGGAGCGCCGAGTTCGGCTTCTTCGGAGTAACGGTATAGACACGGGTACAGACCGCCCGACGGAACGGATTCCGGGTGAGCGCTGGAGACTTGTCTTTGTAGACCGGCGCTTTACGGGGGCGACGGACGAGTTGATTAATCGTCGGCATTCTTAGACCTAAATCAGAGCCCGGTAAGCTACAGCCGAGGTCTATACAGGTCAAGGAGTTGGTCAAACCCAAGTCGAACGAGGGGGACGCCGGGGGTTCCAATGACCGACCAGGCGTGCGATTCTGAAGCCAACCCTTCGCTGCTGCCGAGGCCCGATGCCCGTCCAGAGGTTCCCATCCCTTGTGTGTCTGGCCCTGGTTGCCGCCTGCGGCGGCGGGGAGACGCCGACTCCGCCCCCCCGGCGGGCGGACCGAATTGCCCTCCTGACCGGTGACAACCAGGAGGCCCAGGTTGGCGCCCCCCTGGCGACGCCGTTGACCTTCGTCGTGGGCGACAAGGACGGCCCCCTCCCCGCGGTCCCGGTCACCTTTGTCGCCGCGGCCGAGTTCGGTTTCCCCTCGGTGCTGGCCGACACCAGCGATGCCACCGGCCAAGTGACCGTGACCTGGATCCTCGGCGGACAGCTCGGAGGCCAGACCTTTTCGGCCACCGCGACCGGGGTCCCGAGCCCGGCCATCGCCCGCGCCACCGCCCGCATCGGTCCCCTGGCTCTGCTGACCCCCGTTTCCGAGCCCAGCCAGTTCGTCATCGTCGGGCGGATGGTCGGCAGTGCCCCGGCAATTAAGGCCACTGACGCCTTCGGCAACCCGATTTCAGGCCAGGAGATCAACTTTGTTGATGCCACGGCCCGCTCAACGGTCCAGGGCGGAACCGCCATCACCGACGCCGCCGGACGGGCCGGCGTCACCTCGTGGACCATCGCAGCGGAGCCCGGGTCCTACACCCTGCAGGCCCGGGGGCCTGGATTCACCACCAACAATTTCGTGGCCTTCGGCATCCCCGGGGCCGTCGAAGTGAGCAGCGGAGACAACCAAACCGCCAATGCCGGCACCCTGGTGACCAGCCCGATCGCCGTTCGGGCACTCGACGGCCAGAATCAACCCCTGGCCGGGGTGGCCGTTTCGTTCACGGTGTCAGGAGGCGGCGGCCGTTTGAATGGCGCCGTCTCGGTCAAGACCAACGCCGGCGGGATTGCGACCGCTCCCGGCTGGATCCTCGGCCCGACGCCCGGCGCCAATGAACTGTCCGTCGAAACGCCAGGGATCGTCCCCACCAAATTCAAGGCGACCGGTGCGGCGGCCGTGGCCGCCGCGATCGCGTCAACCCTCCCCACCGCGCAAACCGGCTTTGCCGGCAACTTCGGCTCGGCCCGGCCCACGGTTCGGGTTGCCGACGCGCTCGGGCGGCCCGTGGCCGGCGAGACGGTCACCTTTGCCGTGGCCCTGGGCGGCGGGAAGACCGCCCTCGCGGCGCCCAAGACCGATTTCAAGGGCGAGGCCGTGTTAGGCAGCTGGCGCTTTGGTGCCGGGCCGCAAAGCGTCACCGCCACGACGGGCGCCCTGCCACCGATCACGTTCACGGCCACCACCCTGACCCCGCCCCCATCGGCGTATCAGGTCGACGTCCGCTTCATCGGACCGGCGCCGAGTGTGACGCAGAAGGCCGCGTTCGACAGTGCCGCGGCCCGCTGGTCGAGCATTATTCTGGGCGACTTGGTCGACATCCCGTTCAACAGCAGCGACCCCGATGGTTCGCTGGATTTCTGCGGCGGAGAAACCATCACCGAAACGATCGACGATCTCCTCATCTTCGCCAAGATCGACAAGATTGACGGACCCGGCGGCATTCTCGGACAGGCCGGCGCCTGCTACATCCGGGATCAGGATTCGTTATCAGTGATCGGGATCATGCAATTCGACGTCGATGACGTGGTGACGCTCGAGGCGAGTGGCCGGTTTCGAGACGTCGTCCTCCACGAGATGGGTCATGTCTTTGGAATCGGCTCGCTGTGGAACCTGAAGGGGTTGGTCACCGGCCGGGGCACGGGAGATCCGTTCTTCACCGGACCATCGGGTCGGATGGCCTTTGCTGCGGCCGCCGCCTCCGCGACCGGCTTTCCCGGTAACTCGGTCCCGGTGGAAAACACCGGCGGCGGCGGCACCCGAGAGGTGCATTGGCGGGAATCGATCCTGAGCAACGAGCTGATGACCGGGTTCCTCAACAGCGGAGGCGCCAATCCTTTGTCGGCCCTGACGGCGGCCTCGCTCCGGGATGAAGGCTATCTCGTCAATGACGCCGTCACCGATGCCTTCTCCTTCGGGAGTGCGCTCCAGGCGGCAACGGCACCTGCGATCAGCCTGCACACCATCGCGTGGCCGTCGGTGGTCCGCCTGATCGACCGGACCGGCCGGGTCCGGCGAACAGTGGATCTCCGCGACGGGCCGTTCAAGCGCTAGGCGAGTTGCTCCACTCCGACAGGACGGCCTCGATTGGCGTCAGGTCGACCGGCGGGGCGGTCGGGGGCCGCGGCGGCGTGCGGCTGAACCGCGGCGCTGGCGCCGGCTGAAGCTGTCCCTCAACGTCCACGAACCCTTGGCGGCTAAGTTGGTGCTCGTCGCGGGCGGCTTCGGCAATCGACAGGACCGGCGCCACGCAGGCATCGGACCCCGCAAACACCGCCGTCCAAGCGTCCCGCGTCTTCTGACCAATCGCCGCCGCAATCTGCCGACGGAGTTCAGGCCACGTCGCTCGATCCCACCGCGTCACGAGCACGCCGGCCGGAAGCCCTAGCCCTTCGACCAAGGCCGCAAAGAACTCGTCCTCGAGGGCACCCACCGCGACGAACCTGCCGTCGGCGGCGGGGTACACGTCGTAGAACGGCGCCCCGGTATCGAAGAGATTCTGGCCCCGCGCCGGGGTCCACGCTCCAGCCGAAAGCATGCCCATCATGGGCGCGAGGAGGGCCCCGACCCCGTCGATCATCGCCGCGTCGACGACCTGCCCTTTCCCGGACCGGCGGGCCTCGAGGAGCGCCGCCAGTACGCCGGTCACGGCGAACATCGTCCCACCCGCATAGTCGCCCAGGAAGTTGACCGGTGGGAGCGGTGGCCCTCCGGCCCGGCCGATGGCGTCGAGTCCGCCGGTTCGGGCGATGTAGTTGATGTCGTGGCCGGCCGTGGCCGCGAGCGGGCCACGTTGGCCCCAGCCGGTAAGCCGGCCGAACACCAAGCGGGGGTTGCGGTGCAAAACCTGATCGGGCCCGAGGCCCAGCCGCTCCATGGTGCCGGGGCGGAACCCCTCGATGAGGCCGTCCGCGTGGTCAAGCAGCCCGCACACGACCTCCCGCCCAGCGGTGGACTTGAGGTCGACAATCGTTAGGCGCTTTCCCCGGTTGGTAATGAGGTGCCGCCGGGGAATCAACGACCCGATCCCGCCGGTATTCGGCCGGTCCACGACCACGACGTCGGCCCCCAAGTCGGCCAGGAGCATGCCGGCCAGCGGCGCCGGGCCGATCCCGGCAAACTCGACGATCCGCAGGCCGCTGAGGGGCGGGTTTTCGTTTCGGGACTCGGCGCTCGGCACGCGGCACTCGGCGGTGGGGGACGGGGGAAGGTTTTCTGGCGGGACGGCTCCGCGCAAGGGGTGCTAACCAAGGGGCGGGGCCCGACGTATACTCCTGGCATGGCGCGAGAACTTCTTCCGATCGTGCGGGCCGCGCTGGCCGGGCGCTACGAGGTCGACGTCGAGATCGGGCGGGGCGGGGCGGCGCGGGTGTTTCGGGCCACGAACCAGGCCGGAGAGACTGTCGCCCTCAAGATCCTCCGGCCGGAACTCGTCGTCACGGTGACCGCCGACCGGTTCCTCCGGGAAATCCAGCTGGTTCAGAAACTCGACCATCCCAAGATCGGCCGGCTGATCGACTCGGGCACCTCGGAGTGGCTGGTGTATTACGCCATGCCGTTCGTGGACGGCCCTTCCCTGTACCAGGTGCTCCAGCAGCGGGGCAAGATTTCGGTTGAGGACACGACCCGGGTCGGCCTCGACCTTCTCGATGCCCTGGCCCACGCCCACGAGCGGCACGTGGTGCACCGGGACGTCAAGCCGGACAACATCCTGATCTCAGGCGCCGGCACCGTCCTCGTCGATTTCGGGATTTCGCGGGCCATCAAGTTGGCCGGCACCGACCGATTGACCAAGAGCGGCATGGCCGTGGGGACGTCCCGCTACATGAGCCCCGAGCAAATCATGGGCGCAACCATCGTGGATCCGAGATCGGATCTGTACTCCGTTGGCTGCGTGCTGTTCGAGTGCTTGACCGGGCGGACGCCCTACCAGCATCCGAATGAGTTGGCGGTCCTGGAACTGCACCGGACCGCACCGATCCCCGACATTCGGGAACTGGTGCCGACGGTGCCAGCAGGCCTGGCCCGGGCCATTACCCAGGCCCTCGCCAAGACCCCCGAGGATCGGTGGTCGAGCGCGGCGGAAATGGCCGCCGCCATCGGATGAGGACGTAGGCGATGGCCGCGATCGACGCCGACAGGGGGATCGTCAGCAGCCAGGCCCAGGGCTGGGTATTGCGGGAAAACCGGGCGGAGGTTATAATGGTGCCCGAGCGATCACGCCCCCGTTTGGGGGCAAGGTTCCGAGGCAACGAGGGCTGGCGACGCTGGCCCTCTTTTTATTGCCCGATCGCCAAGGATTGCCGGAAAGTGTCCGGCCCTTGGGAATCAACCCGTCGTGAGGGTTTTCGATCACGAAACGCTTGTAGTCGGTCAAGTACGGCATGGTCCGGCTCCGATTACGACATCATTTTAGGAGTAGGACAATGCGTACGACCGGCACGGTGAAGTGGTTCAACGAGACCAAGGGCTTTGGCTTCATCACCCCCGAAAACGGACAGAAGGATTGCTTCGTCCATCACTCGGCCATCAAGGCACAGGGTTTCCGGACCCTCGCCGAGGGCGAGCGGGTTGAGTTCGACGTCGTCCAGGGCGCCAAGGGCCCGGCGGCGGAGAACGTGGTTCGCCTCAGCGCCTAAGGTTCCAACCGACATCACGGTACGGCGACGGCCAGTGCGTCCCGAGACGGAGAACTGGCCGTTTCGTTCATCGATGAGGGAGGCGGAGCACCATGATTGAAGTGAAATTGAGCGAGACCGACGGGATTGAGTGGGCCATCAAGACCTTCAAACGTAAGGTCCAGAAGGCTGGGATCCTCAAGGAACTCAAGCAGAAGCGCCACTACCTCAAACCGAGCGTTGCCCGTGCCCTGAAGGCGCAGGCCGCCCGGCGGCGAACTCGGCGATCGAAAGACCGCTAGAACTTCCGCCCGACTAACAACGCGGCCCGGGCACTCCTTGGAGTGCCCGGGCCATTTCGTATCCGGATGTCCCACGATGACCGGACCCCGCCTCGCGAAAAGCGCCTGGGCTCGTCACCCAGGCGCTGATCTCTTCTACAGAACCTCGACCTCTTCCACGATCACCGCGGCTGGTACCACTTCCGGCTCCGGCGACGGCGGCGGCGGCTCGAATCCGGGGGGCGCTTGGACGTCGAGATCGACGTACCGGTAGTGACCGGTGCCCGCAGGGATCAAGTGACCGATGATGATGTTTTCCTTCAGGCCGCGGAGATCGTCCTTGGCCCCCCGAATCGCCGCGTCGGTAAGCACGCGAGTGGTTTCCTGGAAGCTCGCCGCCGAGATGAACGACTGGGTCGTCAAACTCGCCTTGGTGATCCCGAGCAGGAGGGGTTCGGCCGTGGCCGGCGCCAACTTCCGCCGGACGGTCCGCTCGTTTTCCTCTCGGAAGCTGAGCTTGTCGACCGCCTCGGCTTCCAGGAAGCTGGTATCGCCCGGATCGGTGACCCGGACCTTTTGCAGCATTTGCTTGACGATCACGCCGCAGTGCTTGTCCGCGATCCGGACGCCCTGCAACCGATACACTTCCTGAATCTCGTTCAGCAGGTACTCCTGCACCGCCCGCGGTCCCTTGATGAGGAGGATCTCGTGCGGATTGACCGGGCCTTCGGTCAAACGGTCGCCGGCCCGGACCCGGTCGCCTTCGTGAACCCGGAGATGCTTGCCGGCCGGCACCTCATACACCTGGGCCGGTTCCTTCTCGTCGATCACCCCGTCCTTGGTCATCGGATACACGAAGATCTCGCGCTTGCCGCGCTTGATCTCGCCGAACTTGACCATGCCGTCGATTTCCGACATCGTCGCCGGATCCTTCGGCCGTCGAGCCTCGAACAGTTCCGCCACCCGCGGCAAGCCGCCGGTGATGTCGCGGGTTTTGTATGCCTGACGAGGGATCTTGGTGACCGTGACACCCTTGGCCACCGCGACCGGAGCCGACAGGAATACGGTGCGATCTTTGGCTTCCTTCTTCGTCTTCGAGGGCCAGGCATCGGTGATCGGCCGCTCTTCGACGTGGAACTTGCTCGACCAAGGGTTGGCCTCGTCGGGCAGATGCATGGCCCGAGTGACCTGGTCCGTGGGCGAGCCGAGGATGATGCGCGAGCCCTCGGCCAGCGTGTATTCCTGCGGGTCCTTCCGGTTGGCCACGTAGACCAGCACCGAGGGATGGAGCTCCCGGTCCGGATCGGCGGTCACCACCAGCGACCGGAGCCCGGTGCCTTCGTCGAGCTCCTCACGAAGGGTGACGCCGGGGACCAAGTCCTTCCACCGCAACGTCCCGTCCTGCTTGACGATGCTCGGATCGTTGTACGGATCCCAGGTGTAGAGGATCGTGGCCCGCCGCTCGTTGTCGCCCTTGGTAACGACGGTGCCTTCCGGAACCTGAATCATGGCGCCCTGCGGCACCGGATACCGGGACAACACATGCGTCGGATTCTTCGGATCGACGATGTAGATCCCTTCCTTGCTCTCTTCCTCAGCCGACTCGTCCTCACGGGTGAGCGCGACCCGAAGCTTGGCCTTGCTTCCGTCTTCGTACTCGACACCCAAGTCGGCCCACTCGAGCCCCTTGGTGTACTTGACGATACCGTCCGACCGCGCCCGCCGTTCGGCTTCTTCGGCGATCCGGGCCGAGGTACCGCCGATGTGGAACGTCCGGAGCGTCAACTGGGTACCCGGCTCGCCGATGGACTGGGCGGCCAAGATGCCAACGGCCTCGCCCATGTCGACCATGGCCATAGTGGCCAGGTTTCGGCCATAACACATCCGGCAGACGCCACGCTTGGACTCGCAGGTCAGGACGGACCGGATCTTGACCTTATCGATCCCGGCGTCCTCGATGGCCGCCGCGGTCTCCTCAGACACCAATTGGCCTGACGCCACCAACACCCGATGGTCGCCATGCTCGTCGAGCTGGTGCGGATCCATGACATCCTCGGCGGCTACACTGCCGATGATCCGCTCGGCGAGTGACTCAATGACGTCCTCGCCCTCCTTGAGGGCCGCCATGTCGAGACCGAGGATCGTGCCGCAATCCTCCTCGGTGATCGTGACATCCTGGGCCACGTCGACCAACCGCCGAGTCAAGTATCCGGCGTCGGCCGTCTTCAACGCGGTGTCCGCGAGACCCTTCCGGGCTCCGTGGGTCGAGATGAAGTATTCGAGCACCGAGAGGCCCTCTCGGAAGTTCGATTTGATCGGGCTCTCGATGATTTCGCCGATGCCGCCGGTCAGCTTCTTTTGCGGCTTGGCCATCAGCCCGCGCATCCCGGCCAACTGCCGGATCTGGTCGCGGCTACCGCGCGAGCCGGAATCGAACATCATGTAGACCGGGTTGAAGCCGCCCCGGCTCTTCCGCATATGCGAGATCATCGCCTCGGCCACGTCGTTGTTCGCGTGGGTCCAGGCGTCGATCACCTTATTGTACCGCTCGCCGAAGGTGATTTGGCCCGTGTTGTACGCCTTCTGGAACCGCTCCACCCGCTTCTGCGCTTCATCGAGCAGGCTGACCTTTTCGGCCGGGACCTCGAGATCCTCGATGCCGATCGATACGCCACCGATCGTGGCGAAATCGAACCCGAATCGCTTGAGGCGGTCGAGGAACTCAACCGTCTCCTTGAGACCGGCCCGGCGGTAACTCTGCAGCACCAGTTCCGAGAGCGTCTTCTTCTTCATCACGTCGTCGCGGAACCCGAGTTCCGCCACGGTCTGCCGGGGCAGGATGTTATTGAATAACACCCGGCCAACCGTGGTGCGAATCCACCGCGGTTCGTGGTCGGCTGCCTCGCGCGGAGGCACGAACCAGAAGTGGATCGGGCTATGGTAGTCGATGGCCCCGGACAGCAAAGCCATTTCCAACTCGGCGATCGAGCCGTAATACTTGGCGCCTTTCCACAGCCGGGCCTTGGTTTCCTCGAGCTTCCCGGCTCCCTTCCGATGCTCCTCTTCGAACCCCGGTGGGAACTTGGTGAGCCAATAGGAACCCAGCACCATGTCTTGCGACGGCTCGGCCACCGGCCGACCATCGGACGGCTTGAGGATGTTGTTCGACGAAATCATCAGCACCCGCGCTTCGAGCTGCGACTCGAACGACAGCGGCACGTGCACCGCCATCTGGTCGCCGTCGAAGTCGGCGTTGAACGCGGCGCAGACCAACGGGTGAATCCGGATGGCCTTGCCCTCGACCAGCTTGGGCTCGAACGCCTGGATCCCGAGTCGGTGGAGCGTCGGGGCGCGGTTCAAGAGCACTGGATGATCTTGAATGATCTCTTCCAGAATCTCGTAGACCTCAGGGCCCTCCTTCTCGACGATCTTCTTGGCCCGCTTGACCGTCTCGGCAATGCCCTTTTCGACCAGTTTGTTGATGATGAACGGCTTGAAGAGCTCAACGGCCATGGCCTTGGGCAGACCGCACTGGTGAAGCCGAAGTTCCGGCCCGACGACAATGACCGACCGGCCGGAGTAGTCGACCCGCTTGCCGAGCAAGTTCTGCCGGAACCGGCCCTGCTTACCCTTCAGCATGTCGGACAACGACTTCAACGGGCGCTTGCCGCGGCCGCGAATGGCCTTCGAACGCCGGCCGTTGTCGAACAAAGCGTCGACGGCCTCTTGCAACATCCGCTTTTCGTTCCGGAGGATAACCTCGGGCGCGCGGTGCTGAATGAGCTTCATCAGCCGGTTGTTCCGGTTGATGACCCGGCGGTAGAGGTCGTTCAGGTCCGAGGTGGCGAACCGGCCGCCATCGAGCGGGACCAGCGGACGCAGATCCGGCGGGAGTACCGGGATCACGTCCATGATCATCCAGGTCGGGTTATTGCCGCCCGAGTCCTGGTTTTCGCCCGAGTACAAGAAGGCGTCGACGATCTTGAGCCGCTTCAGCATCTGCTTCTTGCGATGCTGGCTCGTCTCGGTCGAGACCGAGGCACGAAGCTCCTCCGCCAGGCGCTTGACGTCGATCGTCTCCAGCATGGCCCGGACCGCCGGGGCACCGATTTCGGCCCGGAAGCCGGTATCGTTGGCTTCCCGGGCCTGCATCCGGAGGTTCAAGTACTCGTCTTCATCGAGCAACTGGCCGACTTCGACGTCCTGCTTGCCGGGCTCGATGACCACGTAGGCCGAGTAGTAGATGATTCGCTCGAGCTCTCGCAGGGTCACGTTGAGCAAGTTGCCCATCGGGCTCGGCAGGGTCTTGAAGAACCAAATGTGCGCCACCGGCACGGCCAACTCAATGTGCCCCATCCGCTCGCGGCGGACCTTGGAGAGGGTCACCTCGACACCGCAGCGGTCGCAGATCACTCCGCGATAGCGAATCCGCTTGTATTTCCCGCAGTGGCACTCCCAGTCCTTGACCGGGCCGAAGATCCGCTCACAGAACAGGCCGTCCCGTTCCGGCTTGAACGACCGGTAGTTGATGGTCTCGGGCTTGGTGACTTCGCCCCACGACCACCACGACCGGAGGCCCTGCAGTTCGAGCCGCTCCCGTTCTTTCGGGTCCCGGGGACCGCGGATCTCCTCGGGGGAGGCGATCCGGATCGCGATATAGTCAAAGCTCGAGCTCTTGGGCTCGCGCCCGCTTCGAAAATCAATCATGGTTTCTTACTCCTCGCCTTCTGCGGTAGCGCCCAAGGTGACCTTGAGCCCCAGCGCCTGAAGTTCCTTCACCAACACGTTGAAGGATTCCGGAATACCCGGTTCGGGCAGGTTCTGACCCTTCACGATTGCCTCGTAGACCTTGCTGCGGCCGTTCACGTCGTCCGACTTGACCGTGAGCATCTCTTGAAGAAGATGCGACGCGCCGTAGGCTTCGAGGGCCCAAACTTCCATTTCGCCGAATCGCTGGCCACCGAACTGCGCCTTGCCGGCCAGCGGCTGCTGGGTCACCAAGGAGTACGGTCCGATCGAGCGGGCGTGGATCTTGTCGTCGACCAAGTGGGACAGCTTGAGCATGTAGATCGTGCCCACCGTCACGTCGCTGGCGAACGATTGGCCCGTCCGCCCATCGCGGAGCCGGACCTTGCCGGCGGGGGTGAGCCCGGCCTGCCTGATCAACGCGTCGGCCGCGACCCCGAGTTGGTCGGCGGTTGCTTTACCCGACAGCATCGCGGCGAGTTCCGGCGCCGACGCCTCGAGCAACTGCGCCCCCGTGGCCGAGGCCTCGAGGACCTTGAGGGCGGCCTCGAATTCCTTCTTGCGGGGACCCTCGGACTTGGCCACCTGGCTCTTGTGGAATGCGATCTCCTGCTGGCGCTGGGTGGCCTCCCGCTCCGCCAACTCGGCCGCCGCCAACTCCACGAAATGCCGGATGTCGTCCGAAAGCTTCTTCGTCGACGCCGAGCACGCCGGGTTGGCCAAGTCCGAGATGACCGCACCGGCCACGCTCTTCTTCGACAAACCGAGTCGGTGGATATCGCTGGTCAGGGTCCGGACCGCCTCCGCCGTCGGCTCCGGGGCCCGGCTCCGAAGCATCAGCGCCTGGCCCGCGCGCTTGAGCCCGGCAACCCGCAACAGGAGCCCGATCTCGCCCTCATCGGCGCCCCGGAAAACCGGCGTCTTGGCCTTGAAGCCCAGGATGCTGGCGCACCACCCGAGGTGGGTCTCCAGGATCTGACCGACGTTCATCCGGCTCGGCACGCCGAGGGGATTGAGCACGATGTCGACCGGGCTTCCGTCCGGGAGGAACGGCATGTCCTCCTCTGGAACGATCCGGGCCACGATACCCTTGTTGCCGTGGCGACCGGCCATCTTGTCGCCAACCGAGATTTTCCGCTTCTCGCCGAGATACACCTTGACCAACTGGATGACGCCCGGGGGCAGTTCGTCCGGCTGGAGAATCTTGTCGATCTGGTCTTCGGCCTTCTCCTCGACCTTGGCCCGCTCGCGGGTCGCGGTGTCGATCGTCAGCCGGACTCGCTCGTTGGCCGCCTTGTTGGCCAACCGAAGGGTCTTGAGGTCGACTTCGTGAAGGTCGACCAAGGCCAGCTTCTCCGCGGTCAGCTTGGTCCCGGCGGCGACGAACTCCTCCACCGTACCGGCCTTGAGCAGCAGGGCCACCTCTTGGCCGGTCATCAACTCTTTGACCTCGGCGACCATCACCTCGTTGATCCGGGTCTTCTCCTCATGCTCGATCCGGCGGACTTCGCCGATCCGCTCGCCGCGATCCTTCTCGACGACCTGATCCTCGACCCGGCTGAAGATCTTGACGTCGATGACGGTACCCTTCATACCCGGGGGCACCTTGAGCGAACTGTCCTTGACGTCCTTGGCCTTCTCACCGAAGATCGCCGTCAGGAGCTTCTCTTCCGGCGACAGTTCGGTCTCGCCCTTCGGCGTGATCTTGCCGACCAGAATGTCGCCCGGCTTCACATGGGCGCCGATCCGGATGATGCCCCGTTCGTCCAAATCGACCAAGGCTTCGTCGGACACGTTTGGAATTTCGCGGGTGATCTCTTCTTGGCCCCGCTTGGTATCTCGGACGTGGAGCTCGAGTTCCTGGATGTGGATCGACGAGTAGACGTCATCCTTGACCAGGCGCTCGGACAGCACGATCGCGTCTTCGAAGTTGTGGCCGTACCAGGGCATGAACGCCACCGTGACGTTCCCACCCAGGGCCAAATCGCCGGCGTCGGTGGCCGGTCCGTCGGCGATGACCTGCCCGGCCAGCACCTTATCGCCGACTTGGACCAAGGGCCGCTGATTGATCGCGGTGTCTTGGTTGGTCCGCCAGAACTTCTTGACCCGATACCGGTCCACTTGGGCCAAACGGGCCAAGGGAACGTCGGTTGCCCCCGCCGTGCCGCAGTCGACGATGATCTCGTCGGCCGTCACTTTGGTAATCACCCCGGCCCGCCGGGCCGAAATGACGGCGCCTGAATCGCTCGCCACCTTGGCCTCGAGCCCGGTCCCGACGGTCGGGGCGTCCGGGAACAACAGCGGCACCGCCTGGCGCTGCATGTTCGAACCCATCAGCGCCCGGTTCGCGTCGTCGTGCTCAAGGAACGGAATCAACGCCGCCGCGATCGACACCAGCTGCTCGGGGCTCACGTCCATATAGTCGATCCGAGTCGGTGCGAGCAACGGATAGTCATCGCCCCGCCGGCAGAGGACCATGCTCTCGACGAACTTCCCGTTCTTGTCGACCATGGTGTTGGCCTGCGCCACCGCGTAGCCCTCTTCTTCGCTGGCCGAGAGCCATCGCATTTCGGCGGTGACCCGGCCGTCCTTGACCACCCGATACGGCGTCTCGATGAACCCGAGGTCGTTGATCCGCGCGAACGTCGCCAGGCTCGTGATCAGGCCGATGTTCGGGCCTTCCGGCGTTTCGATCGGGCACATCCGGCCATACTGCGAGTAGTGCACGTCGCGGACTTCGAAGCCGGCCCGTTCGCGGGTCAGGCCGCCGGGTCCCAAGGCCGACAGCCGGCGCTTGTTCGTGAGCTCGGCCAGCGGATTGGTCTGGTCCATGAACTGGGACAACTGCGAGGACCCGAAGAACGCTTGGATCACGGCACTGACGGTCCGCGCATTGACCAGATCGTCGAGCGAAATTTTCTCAGGATCGGAATTGATGCTCATCCGCTCCTTGACCAACCGCGCCATCCGGGAGAGGCCGACGGAGAATTGATTGGCAATCAGCTCGCCGACCGACCGGATCCGCCGGTTGCCCAAGTGGTCGATATCGTCGGTGTGCCCGCGCCCGTCGTGAAGGTCGATCAGGTACCGGATGATGGCCACGAAGTCCTCTTCGGTGAGGACGGTGTGGTTTGGATCGGTCTTGAGCCCGAGCCGGTGATTGATCTTGTACCGGCCAACCCGGCCCAAGTCATACCGCTTCGGATTGAAGAATAGGCGCTGTAACTGAGCCCGCGCCGTCTCCAGGTTGGGGGCGTCGCCGGGCCGGAGCAGTGAGTAGATCTGCTGCAGGGCCTCGGTTTCGTCTTTCGTGGGGTCCTTGGTCAGGGTGTTCTTGACCAGGGGCGACTCCGCCCGCCCGGGGGGCAGGAGGACTTCGACCTTCACGACGCCGGCGGCAAGCAGCTTCTTCCGGAGCTTCTCGTCGACCTCATCCCCGCCTTCGGCCACCACTTCGCCGGTCGATGGATCGGCGACGTCGAAGGCCAGGAGGTGGGGTGCGCGGTCGCGGGTGGTGGTCGGCTGTTCGTCTTCGCGAAGGTCGAGTGGCGTGTAGCCGGCAAACACTACGACCTGTTTGACCCCGACGTGCCGCATCGCGTTGAGGCGCTCGGGCGTGAGCTCGTCGCCCAGATGACCGAGCGGATCGCCGGCCTTGTTCTCGGGATTCGGGACGTCAGCCGCCAACAACGCGCCCAGGACTTCGCGGCGCTCCTGCCGGGCTTCGAGCTTGCCGGCGATGTTGATCGACTTGGTCGCGAAGAACAACTTGAGAATGTCGGAATTCTTGCCGTACCCGAACGCCCGCAACAGGGCGGTGGCCGGGAACTTCTTCTTCTTGTCGATGTGGACGTAGATCACGTCGTGAATGTCGATCGTGAACTCGACCCACGAACCCCGGAACGGAATGATCCGCGCGGAATAGAGCAACTGTCCGTTCGGATGGGTCTCCTCTTCAAAGACCACGCCCGGAGACCGGTGGAGTTGGCTCACCACCACCCGCTCGGCGCCGTTGATGACGAAGGTGCCCAACGGGGTCATGATCGGCAGTTCACCGAGATAGACTTCGCGCTCGATCTGATTCTTGAGCCGACGCTGGCCGTCGACATCCTCGAACACGTTCAAGGCCAACTTGGCCTTGAGCGGAGCGGCATACGTCATGTCGCGCTCAATGCACTCCTCGACCGTGTACTTGGGCTCACCGAGGGAATAGCTCTTGAAGTCGAGTTCGTACTTGCCGTTCACGTCACTGATCGGAAACAGGTCCTTGAAGACCCGTTCCAGCGAGACATCCTGGCGGTCGCCGTCGACGTCGTCGGGATTGAGCAAGGACGAAAAGGCCCGCGTCTGGATGTCCAGAAGGTGGGGCATGTCCATTGCACCGTCGCGCTTGGAGAACGAAATCACTGGCCGGAATTCAGTCATCGATTACCTCTACCTCGGAGCTCGGCACTCGGCACTCGGCAACGGAACAGCCGGCGAAACGCCGAGTGCCGAGTGCCGAGTGCCGAGTGCCGAAAAAAGACAAACTGCCGCGGGAACCCGATTCGATTGAAATCGGGCCCCGTGGCGAGCGGAAAATTCCAATTCGACCTACGACCGAGCGTGCCATGTCGTCTCACTGAAGTAAGGGGGGGCCGCCGATCCACCCGTCCGATGACGGGTGGATGGTTGCCCGCCCTTACTTCAGTTCGACGGTAGCGCCCTGCTCTTCCAGCTTCTTCTTGATCTCGTCGGCTTCCGCCTTGGAGATGCCTTCCTTGATCGTCTTCGGCGCGCCGTCCACGATATCCTTGGCTTCCTTGAGACCCAAGCCGGACACGATTTCGCGAATGGCCTTGATGACCTGGATCTTCTTGGCGCCGCCCTCCTTGAGGATGACCGAGAACTCGGTCTGTTCCTCAACCACCGGAGCCGCCGCGCCGCCGGCCGCGCCACCCGCCGCGGCCGCCATGACGGTCACATTGAACTTGGACTTGAAGGCGTCGATCAGCTCAGCCAATTCGACTACGGTCTTGCTGCCAATCGCCTCGAGGATCTGCTCGTTCGTCATCGTCGACATGTTGTGATTCTCCCGCTTCTCTTAAGAAGCTGCTTCAGCTTGACGTTTATCTTTGAGCGCCTCGAGGGCGCCAACGACCTGATAGAGGACACCGTTCAGACACCCAGCCAACTGACCGAGCAACTCATCGCGCGTCGGCAGTTCGCCCAACCGCTTCACATACGCCGGATCGACCGCCTTGCCGTCGACCAGGCCGACCCGAACCGAAGGCTTTTGATGCTCCTTCGCGAACTGGCCCAGCACTTTGGCCGCGGCGAGCGGATCGGTACCGGCCAACACCAGCCCGGTTGGGCCGGCCAGATGGTCGTCGAGAACGCTCACCTGGTTGGCCGCCAACGCCCGCTGCGCCAGCGTATTCTTGACGACGACATACCGGGCCCCCGCCTGCCGAAGCCGGCGACGAAGCTCGGTGAGCTTCGCGACATTCAAGCCCGCGAAGTCCGTCACGTAGATATTGGGAGATCCCTTCACCGCTGCGGTGAGGGTCTCGACCGTGGATTGTCGTTCCGCCTTACTCATCGGTACACCGCCGTATCCAGCCGGACGCCCGGCCCCATGGTGCTCGACACCGTCGCCGAGCGGAGGTAGACGCCTTTGGCCGCCGATGGCTTGGCCTTGAGAATGGTCTCCATGAACGCCTGGAGGTTCTCAGTCAGCTGGATTTCCGTGAAGGAAACCTTGCCGATCGGGGCGTGCACGTTGCCGGTCTTGTCGACCCGGAATTCGATCTTACCCGCCTTGATCTCCCGGACCGCGCGGGCCACATCCATCGTGACCGTGCCGGCCTTCGGATTCGGCATCAATCCCCGGGGACCGAGGACTTTGCCGAGGGTTCCGAGCTGACCCATGACGTCGGGGGTCGCGACGATGACGTCGCAATCAAGCCACCCCTCTTTGAGCTTCTGGACGTACTCGATGCCGACAAAGTCGGCTCCGGCGGCCTCGGCATCCTTGACCCGGTCGCCCTGGGTAATCACCAGCACCCGGACCGTCTTGCCCGTGCCATGGGGAAGGACGACCGTACCACGTACCACCTGGTCGGCATGCCGCGGATCGACGCCGAGCCGCACGGCCACATCGACGGTCTCGTTGAACTTCGCGAACGAGACGGCCTTGACCATTTTGACCGCGTCGGGAATCGGATATTCCTTCGTCCGATCCACCTTGCCGAGGGCGGCGGTGAACTTCTTACCGATCGCCGTCATCAGTCCGCCACCTCCAGACCCATCGACCGAGCGGTGCCGGCGATCATCCGCATCGCTGACTCCATTTCGGTGGCGTTCAGGTCATTCATCTTGAGCTCGGCGATCTTCTTGAGCTGCGCTCGGGTCACCTTGCCGACCTTGTTCCGGTTCGACTGCGCGCTGCCCTTTTCGATCCCGGCCTCTTTCATGAGGAGGTTCGAGGCGGGGGGCGTTTTGGTGATGAACGTGAACGTGCGGTCCGCGAACACGGTCACGACGACCGGAATGATCATTCCGCTCTGGGACTGGGTTCGGGCGTTGAACTGCTTGCAAAACTCCATAATGTTCACGCCTTGCGGACCCAACGCGGTACCCACGGGGGGTGCCGGGTTGGCCGCTCCAGCGGGACACTGGAGTTTGACCATCGCAACTACCTTTTTTGCCATTCCTCCCTCAATTCGAATGTCGGTGGCGGATGGCCCGCCAACCAACGGTTTCTGCCGCAATTATCCGTGCGGTCGCGGTTCTCGGCACTCGGCCCTGGGAGCTCGGCGCTCGGCTGCCCGCCGAGTGCCAAGTGCCGAGCGCCGAGTGCCGAGCTCTCTAATGCCCTCGGAGCTGGAGGTAGTCCAGTTCCACGGCGGTGGGCCGCCCGAACAACGAGACCGACACTTTGACCTTGCCCTTGTCGGCCAAGATCTCCTCGACGGTGCCGCTGAAGTCGGAGAACGGTCCGTCCGTGATCTCGACCGCTTGGCCGATCATGAACGGGATGTCTTCCTTCGGACCGGCGTCATTGACCTCTTCGACGATCCCCAGAAGCCGGTTGACTTCGTCCTGCCGGAGCGACTGCGGCATCTTGCCGGTTCCGACGAACTTGATCACCCCCTGCACGCTGTTCACCACGTGCTGAGCTTCCTGGCTCATGGTCGTTTCGACCAAGACATACCCTGGATAGAGCTTTCGCTCGACCAGGACCTTCTTGCCGTTCTTGATCTCGATCGCTTCCTGGATCGGAACCAAGGCCTGGCGCACCAATTTTTGGTCCGCAACCCGGGGATCTTCGCCGATCCGGCGAAGGAGCAGGCCTTTGACCTTGTTCTCGTGTCCAGCGGTGACCTGGACCGCGTACCAGCGGTAGTCCATATCGCTACCGAATCAACGCGGCAACGCCGTCAACCAGGATCTTCTTCAGGACGACATCGAGCAGCCCGATGACGGTGCCGATGGCCACTGTCATGATGACGACCCGCTTCGTCGCGTCGATCAACTCTGGCTTGGTGGGCCAGCTGACCTTGTGCATCTCGGCGCGGACATCCACGACAAAATCGCGGATCGCGACGACATACCCGGCCACCTTCCCACGGGACGGCTCGACAGCTTGGACCTGGTCCATGACTACTTCGATTCCTTATGCGCCCGATGCTGATTGCACCGCGAGCAGAACTTCCGACGCTCGACGCGCTCCGGATGAGTGCGCCGGTTCTTGTCGGTGAAGTAGTTCCGCTCTTTGCACTCGGTGCACTCGAGGATGATGTTTTCTCTGGCCATATAGAATGCCCTACTTCAGAATCTTGGTAACGACGCCGGCGCCCACCGTCCGGCCGCCCTCACGAATCGCGAACCGCAACCCCTCATCCATCGCGATCGGCGTGATCAAATCAATCTTCATCTGGATGTTGTCCCCCGGCATCACCAT
>JANPEL010000272.1:0-11343 GCA_031431925.1 Gemmatimonadota bacterium
CGCCCTCTACCGGGATGTCGAGGCCTCGGGCGGCCCGGGCTTCATCCGGGGCACCCACACCGCGTGGCGCCACAAGAACTACGTCTTCATCGCCGACGAAGTCTTTCCCGCCGCCGGCGTGCGGGGCGGCAAGGACGCCTCGGCGGGCCGGGCCTACGGGCGTCTGCAGGTAGTGGACGTGTCCGATCTGGAGCACCCGAAGTCGGTGGCGTGGTATGAGCCGGAGTACGGCGGCGTGCATAACGTCTGGGTCGCCGGCGATACCCTCTACATGGGCGCCTACAACGCGGGCTTCCGGGCCTTCGATGTCTCGGGCCAGCTCAAGGGCGATCTCCGGGCGCAGGGGCGGGAAATGGTCCACGTCAACACCGCCGACATGACCGGCAAAGTCCAGAACGCCGCCATGACCTGGGGCGTGGTGGTCAACCCGAAGGACGGGCTTGCCTACGTCAACGACATGTACAACGGACTCTGGATCGTCCGGCTCGAGCCCAAGCGGCGCGAACTGACGCCCTGAGTGCGACGACGGGACTTCTTTTCCCACAGTGCCGCCGCGGCGTTCGTCCCGTGGCGGCACTTCGCCATCCAGCCTGCGATGCCGCTCCACACCGCCCCCATCCCATCAACCGGCGAACGAATCGCCCGGGTCGGCCTTGGTACCTGGTCGACGTTCGATGTTGGCGACGACCGGACCAAACGCGCCGAATTGCTCGAAACCCTCCGGGCCTTCCAGCGCGCGGGGTCGTCGGTCATCGACACCTCACCCATGTACGGATCGTCCGAGTCGGTCCTCGGCGATCTCCTCGGACCGGCCGGCCTTACCACCAGCCGGTTTCTGGCCACCAAAGTGTGGACCCAGGGTGAGACCGCCGGTATCGCCCAGATGAACGAGTCGCTTCGGAAGCTCCGGACCGACAAGGTCGACCTCATGCAGATTCACAACCTGGTCGATTGGCAGGTCCACCTCCGGACCCTCCGCCAATGTAAAGAGCAGGGCCGAATCCGGTACCTCGGCATCACCCACTATCAGGCCTCGGCGGCCGATGCCGTGATCCGTATACTGCAGCGCGAACCGGTCGATTTTCTCCAATTCAATCTGTCGCTCGATGAACCGGAGGCGGCGGGCCGAGTGTTGAAGATCTGCGCCGATCGCGGAGTGGCGTTCATCGCCAACCGGCCGTTCGGCGGCGGCGGTTCGTTTGGCCGAGTCCGGGGCAAGCCGCTGCCATCGTGGGCGGCGGAGCAGGGCATCGGGTCGTGGGCGGCGTTCATGTTGAAGTGGGTGTTGTCGCACCCCGAGGTCACCTGTGCCATTCCCGGCACCAGCAACCCTCGACACCTGGCCGACAACCTCGACGCGGCGCGCGGCGCGATTCCCGACGGAACCACTCAGGCCCGGATGGCGGCATATTGGAAGGCGCGGTAGCCACGTCGGCTACGGGAGCCACCCGGGCAACGCCGCCGCCTGCTTGACCCACCTCGCCAGCCGTCTCTCGTCGAAATCATTCTCGTGAATATCGATCCAGCGTGCCTCCTTGCCGGTGCCTCCCGGCGGGACGGGCCGGAGCGAGGTGCCGCGGAAGAAGGTCACCTTGACGTAGCGGGTGAACACGTGGAACCCGAGCAACCAGCCCTGACCCTCAAGGCCGTAGAAGGGCGAGTTCCATTTCACGGCCTCCGGCGTCCATCGGAGCGCTCATTTGCCGTAGAGCGTCCGGAGCCCGCGGACCACCGCGGTTCCCACTACGTCCACATGGCCCATGCCGGGATGGAACTCGGTCACCAGCTTGAGCCCCGGATACTTCCGCCCGGCGAGCACGCCGGCTAAGTGGGCCGTGCCACTGACGATCTTCCCGATGCCCTCGAGATCAGCGTCTCCCCCCTCGAGCACGCCGGCGGACAGGTAGATCCCGACCGGGAGGTCCTGGTGGTCCTTCGCATACTGGGCCTCCTGGCGAAACGTATCGCCGTCGCCGTAGGCCATCGCCGGGCTCGAGATCACATACTTCTTGAACGGCGACCCCGGCTGGAAGATCGCCCAGGACGCGACAAATCCGCCGGCCGACACGCCGAACAAACCGAGTTGGTCGGGATCGATCGGGTTTTTGGCGGTCACGAGGGGGATCAGCTCCGACACGATGACGTTCAGAAATCGGGCCGCCCCGCCTGCACACTTGGCCGGTTCGGTCTTCATCTCAGTGCAGAGCTTCGACACCAGCTGGCCGAAGGGATCCTTCATGTCCCAGTCCGCCGGCGACAACTCGTAGATCCGCCGCCGGGTCCAGAGGGCTTCGCCCTCATCAGCCCCGGTCCCGATGCTGATCACGAACGGGCTCTCGATCACGCCGGCCAAACTCCAAGCGGCGGTACTGACCGACGCGACGGTGCCGGGAGGCGACCGCATCGCCCAGTGCATGGATCCGGAGGGGGCAATGTTCGCGGTGCATTCTATCAAGAAGGGCTAGGGTCAGCCTTGCTTGCAGCAGTCAGCCGAGGTATGGTTGGCTCGCTTCGCTCACTCTTGTTGGAATCGGCTGCAGCTCAAGCTTGGCGCTGAGGGTGTAGAACAACTCGTTGTTGGACGGCCATCCGGCCGGAGCGGGGTGCTGGTTGGCGCTTGGGGTGGTGGTAGCAACGCGTTAGGCGCGTACCGCGCGCGGAGTGGGCACGGGAGGCAGTCGCCGTTCGCCCCGCAAACGAGCTCGTCGACGAGCCCGTTGGTGACGTTCTGGCAGCCCTTCCGATACGGCGACTTGCCGGCGTGGCGCACACGTGCACGCCACGGGATCATACACGAAATCGCTCGGCTGGAAGAGCGTCGGCGACGCGATACAGAAGACGCCGAAACAGTGTTCCTTATGTCTTCGGTCCGTGCCACTGTCATTCCTATCTTCGGTTGCAGCGCGTCCCATCCGCGGCCGCATCGGGCGGACTGCGCTGGAGTGCAATCGCGCCAATGGTGTGCGGGCGGTTTGCCGGCGAACGACACTGACGAGGGATCGAGTGGAGCTTCCTGCTGATCGGCTTCGAATGGCGCTCGCCGACCGATACCGCGTCGAGCGAGAGGTTGGACGCGGAGGCATGGCCACGGTCTACCTCGCGCAGGACCTCCGGCACGATCGGCTCGTCGCACTCAAGGTCCTGCTCCCGGAGGTGGCTGCCGCCTTCGGTCCCGAGCGCTTCCTGCGCGAGATCCGGCTGACCGCGCGTCTCGACCATCCGCACATCCTGGCACTGCTCGACTCGGGGGAGGCTGATGGCCTGCTCTACTTCGTCACGCCGTACGTCGCAGGGGAGTCACTCCGGGATCGCCTGCGTCGAGACAAGCAGCTTCCCATGGAGGACGTGCTGCAGATCGGGCGGCAGGTGGCGAGCGCCCTGGAGCACGCCCACCACCTCGGGATTGTGCACCGCGACATCAAGCCCGAGAACATCCTGCTGATGGGCGACCACGCCCGCGTGTGTGATTTCGGAATCGCCCGAATGGGTAGCACGTTAGGCGACGAGGTGTTGACGCAGACGGGGATAGCGATCGGAACCCCGGCGTACATGAGTCCCGAGCAGGCGATGGGGGGACAGGACGTCGACCACCGCACCGACATCTACAGTCTCGGATGCGTCGTGTTCGAGATGCTCGTGGGAGAAGGGCCGTATAATGGCCCCACTCCGCAGGCCCTCCTCCTGCGAAAGTTGCAGGAACCGTTGCCGAGCCTCCGGCTGGTGCGGTCGACGGTGCCACCGGGTGTCGAGGAGGCAATAGCCAAGGCGCTGGCCACGGTCCCGGCCGACCGCTACCAGACGGTTCAGGCCTTCGCGGAAGCGCTGGATAGAGGCGCTGTAGAGACACGTGGGATCCCGCAGCGCCGCACCGGCGTCCGCCCACGCATCTGGGTCGCAATGGCCATCGGGTTGACAGCGCTCATTATCGCCGCTGGCAAGTGGCTCGTGGGTCGGGGGGGAGAGTCCCCGGGGATCGAATCGCTGGTCGTCCTGCCGCTTGAAAACCTCACGGGGGACTCGGCGCAAGCGTATTTCGTCGAGGGGATGCACGAGGCGCTAACGGGTGAACTCTCGCGGATCAGTGCATTGAAGGTCGTCTCACGAACCTCGGCGATGCGGTACCGTGGAAGCGACAAGCAAGCGCCCCAGATCGCACGCGAGCTTGGGGTGAAGGGACTCATCGAGGGCTCGGTGTTTCGCGAGGGCGATCAGGTGCGGATCAGCGTGCAACTGATAGACGGACCCACCGACCGACACCTCTGGGGGCGCCAGTTCACCCGCGAGCTTCGCGGGATTCTCAATCTGCACACCGAAGTCGCCCAGGCGATAGCCGAAGAGATCAGGGCGACCGTGACGCCGCAGGAGCGTGTCAGGCTCGCCGCTGTCCGCCCGGTCGATCCCATGGCGTTCGAGCTGTACCTCTTGGGCCGACACAAGTGGAACCAGCGAACGCTGCAGCGGGCCAGAGAAGCTATTGAGAATTTTCGCGAGGCCCTGCGTCACGACGGGTCGTACGCTCCAGCCCATGCGGCCCTTGGCGATACCTATCTGTGGCTCGCGGAGCAGGGCGGAATGCCGCAGCCGGAAGGATGTGCGTTTGCGGCGGCGGCGATCAGACAGGCCTTCCAGGCAGATGAGTCGCTGGCCGAAGCCCACGTGGCGATGGCCATGTGGCAACTGAACTGTGAGTGGAACTGGCGAGCGGCCGAACGGGAATTCCAGCGCGCCCTTGAGCTGAACCCGGGCTCTGCGGCGGTCCATCAGTACTATGGGCGTGCGCTCTCCCGTGTGACGAGACGGTTTGACGATGCCCTCCGGCAGTTGCAACGGGCCAGGGAACTCGATCCGCTCTCTCCGACAATTCGGGCGTACGTCAGCCAGAACTACATGTTCGCGGGACAGTACGGCGTGGCTGGCGAGCAGCTGAGAGAGGCATTGGAGATCAACCCGGACCATGCACTGTTGCTTCACAGCCTTGGCGAGTGGTTCCTCGCGCAAGGGCGGTGGGCTGAGGCCGTTACGTACCTGGAACGATCGCTTCGGGGTCCGGGCGATCAGAGTTCACACTACCTCGCCATGCTGGGTGCGGCACACGCCCGCGCGAGCCGGCCCGAGGACGCGCGCCGGATCCTGAACGAACTCAATGGGCGTGCGAGCAAGGGACTCGTGTCCGCGTTTGACATGGCGACACTCCGCGTCGCGCTCGGCGCCGTCGACCAGGCTCTCACGGACCTCGAGCGTGGTTACGAACAAAGGGACTATTGGCTCCCTGAGATGGCAGCGTGGCCCTGGTTTGATGCCTTGCGCTCTAACGCGCGGTATCAAGAGCTCCTGCGAAAGATGAAACTGCCTTGGTGAAAGCTCCCGCGATGATGCTACGGCCGCGCACGACAGCGGGTCCCCGTCCACCAGTACCAGGTCCGCCAGCTTCCCCGCTTCGATCGTACTTAACCGTTCGCCAACCCGGAAGAACCGGGCGTTCCCGGCTCGGCGTCTCCGCCGGAGGACTCCAAGTGGGCGCGAACCGCATCCAGGGTCAGGCCGTGGTGGCCCAGCACTTGGGCGCCGATGTTCACGCCCTCCTGGAGCATCCCGAGGACCAGGTGCTCGACGCCGATGGCGGGCCGCTTGAGGTCCCGGGCGTACTGCTCGGCGAGCCCGAACACCTGCTTGAGGCGCGAGGTATAGGGGCGGGGTGCCTCGGGGGCGAGCACGGCGGAGCCACGGAGCACAGTGGCCTCGAGGTCGCTCCGAACCGAGGCGAGATCGACGCCCAGTCGGCCAAGCATGGCCGCGGAACCCGGGTGGGCCGGGAGCACCAGCGCGAACGCGAGGTGTTCCGTTCCGAGGTATTCGTGGCCCCGGAGAGCCGCCTCGCTAGCGGCGGCCGCGACGAACTGACCAGCGTCGGGTGCGAACGGTAAGCCTCCGGCGTCCAGGGGAGCGCTCATTTGCCGTAGAGCGTCCGGAGCCCGCGGACCACCGCCGTGCCCACGACGTCCACGTGACCCAGGCCGGGATGGAATTCGGTCACCAGCTTGAGCCCCGGATACTTTCGGCCGGCGAGCACACCGGCCAAGTGGGCCGTGCCACTGACGATCTTCCCGATGCCCTCGAGATCAGCGTCTCCCACCTCGAGCACGCCCGCCGACAGGTAGATCCCGACCGGGAGGTCTTTGTGGTCCTTCGCATACCGGGCTTCCTGGCGAAACGTATCGCCGTCGCCGTAGGCCATCGCCGGGCTCGAGATCACATACTTCTTGAACGGCGAACTTGGCTGGAAGATCGCCCAGGACGCGAAAAACCCGCCGGCCGACACCCCGAATAAGCCGAGCTGGTTGGGATCGATCGGGTACTTGGCGGTCACGAGCGGGATCAGCTCGGACACGATGACGTTCAGAAATCGCGGCGCCCCGCCCGCGCACTTGGCCGGTTCGGTCTTCATCTCAGCGCAAAGCTTCGACACCAGCTGGCCGAAGGGATCCTTCATGTCCCAGTCCGGCGGCGAAAACTCGTAGATCCGCCGCTGGGTCCAGAGTGCTTCGCCCTCGTCAGCCCCGGTCCCGATGCTGATCACGAACGGGCTCTCGATCACCCCGGCCAAACTCCGAGCAGCGGTGTTGACCGACGCAAAGGCCCAGTCGCCGTCCGTTGAGATCAGCGCTTGGTACTTCTTGCCGTTACCCGCCTGGTAGCCCGGCGGGAGGCCGACACTGACCGAGAACCGGACGCCCATCGACGGCGACAGAAAGGTGAAGGCCTCCACTTGGCCGAGGGGCACGGGCCGGGACTCGAGTTGCTGGGCGGCGACCGGCGCCGCGGAGAGGGTCAGGAGGAGCGCCGGCACGGCGGCGAAAACAGCAATCGTGAGTCGCATCAATGGGCCAGGTAGAAGTCGGAGAAAGATAAGCATCTCGGGGCGGCCCGACGGCCTGGCGGACGGCCAAGGCGGCCGGTAGCTTCCTCACCGTCTGACGTTCCATCACCCACCCGGCCCGAGACCTCCCGACCGATGCGCCTACTCGTCCCAGTCCTTGCCGGCGGATTCCTGCTCTCGTGCGCCAAGGCCGCGCCCGGCCCCGCGGCCACCACCATCGTCAACGCCGTCATCGTCGACGGCACCGGAGCCGCCGGGTACCGGGGCGCCCTCCGGTACCTTGCCGACTCCATCGTCGCCGTGGGCGCGGAGGTCACTCCGCAGTCGGGCGACTCGGTCATCGACGCCGGCGGCCTGGTGCTGGCGCCCGGCTTCATCGACAGTCACAGTCACCATGATCGGTTCCTCAACCGGACGCCGGACGCGCGGGCGGCGGTGAGCCAGGGGATCACCACCATCGTCGCGGGGCAGGACGGCGGGCACCCGATCCCGCTGGCCCGGGCCTGGGACTCGATCGCCGCGGTGGGTACCGCCGTCAACCTGGCCTACTACGCCGGCCACGGCTCGATCCGCCACGCGGTGATGGGCGCCGATTTTCGTCGCCCCGCCACCCCGGCCGAGGTCGACTCCATGGCCGTGCTGCTCCGCCGCGAACTCGACGCCGGGGCCCTCGGCCTCTCCAGCGGACTCGAATACGATCCGGGGATCTACTCGGAACCCTCCGAGGTCCTTGCCTTGGCGAAAGTGGCCGCGGCCGCGGGCGCCCGGTACCTGAGCCACATCCGGAGCGAAGACCGCTGGTTCTGGGAGGCGATCGACGAAATCCTCACCATCGGGCGCGAGGCCCGGCTGCCGGTTCAGATCAGTCACGTCAAGCTGGCGATGATCCCGCTCTGGGGTCAGGCCGACAGTCTGATCCGGGTGCTCGACCGGGCCCGCGCGAGCGGCATCGACGTGACGGCCGACATCTATCCCTATCCCTACTGGCAATCCACCCTCACGGTGCTCTTCCCGAAGCGCGATTTCGACAATCGCGCCGAAGCGGAGCGAATCCTTCGAGAGCTGGCCCGACCCGAGGGCCTGCTGATCGGCGACTTCACCGCCAACCGCGCCTATGAGGGCAAGACGGTGGCCGAGATCGCGGTGATGCGGAGGGAAGATCCGGCCGCCACCCTGATGGGCTTGATTCGAGAGTCGCTCGCCGCGAGCCCCAACCGTGGCGAGGTGCAGAACGGCGCCTCCCCCACGGCCACCGAAAGCGTCGTGGCCACCAGCATGGCGGAGCCCGACATCGACCGGCTCATGGCCTGGGAACACACCAATATCTGCTCGGACGGGATGCTCGACGGCGCCCATCCCCGGGGGTTCGGCGCCTTTCCCCGAGTGCTGGGACGCTACGTCCGCGAGAAGGGGGTGCTCCGCCTCGAGGAGGCCGTTCGGAAGATGACCAGCCTCACGGCGGCCCACCTCGGCCTCACGAGGGTCGGAACCCTGGCCGCCGGCCACCCCGCCGACCTGGTGTTGTTCGATCCAGCGACCATCCTCGATCGGGCGACGCCGGCGGAACCGCATCTCCTCTCCGCCGGCGTGTCCCGAGTGTGGGTCGGCGGGGTGCCGGTGTGGGCGAACGGAGCGACGACTGGAGCCCGCCCCGGCCGGATGATCAAACGCCCCCGTTCGTCGTCAGGAGGATGACCCGTGCGATTGTTGACGTTAGGCCTCCTGGCCGCTGGGTTCGCCTCCGGCGGCCAGGCCCAGACTCGGCCCCCGACCTACCCGATGTCGCGCGACTCGATCGTCGAAAGGATCGCCGATCTCAACCGGATCCACACGCCGGAGGGGATCGATGTGATGGAACCGGTCGCCCGGCAGTGCCATGTTGGGGATGAGCTGGGCCTACCAGAAGCCCTGGGAGGATTTCTTCACGGTGGTAAACTGGGACCAGCGGGGTGTCGGCAAGAACTTTGCCGCGGCGGGCACGGCGCGGCTCGGACCCACGATGACCGACCAGCAGCACGTGCGGGACGCCGAGGTGGTCGTCCGCCACGTGCTCGAACGCCTCGGTCAACGCAAACTGGTCAACGTGGGTACTCGTCATCGGCCTGGCCGAATGGTGGATTCGCCACACACGGTCGGCCACCCGCGCTGGTGTCGTTGTGGAGGCCGTAGCGGCCACCGAGCGTCACGCTCGGCGCCTAATCGGCGCCCACTGGCCCAGGAACAGGTCATGGCTGCCTAACCATCGGACACCAGGGGACGGGCTGACTGTTAGGTCGGTGTCTACGCTGAATCGAACGGAGCGCTGCACACTATCGGCTGATTGCTATTAGACTCTTGGTCAGCCCGAGTAGCCGTTCTGAGAGGATAGCAGCGTTGGGAAACAGCATCCGCATTTCAGAACGTGTTAGGAGCCGAATTTCTTTCGTTAGAGCGACCGACTGACGGCGCGTTGGTTTTTGAATCCAGCCCCAGGGCGTTAGCCACCTCGCATAGAGCGGTCGGAGGGTAGGGGGAAGGAATTGCACCCCTAGCCCAATGAAATGCGGCTCGATTGGAAACCAATAATTGGGCGTCTGGACAAAATAGCGTTTGCCGACTCGAGTAATCTCGCGAGCGAGGCGTTCTTGGGATTCACAACCACCGACGTGTTCAATGACCGAGTTGCAGAACACAAGGTCAAAACTCTGATCGGCGAATGGTAGCGAACACCCGTCGCCGACGATGAGCTGATCGGCTTGATCGGTCGCACCCATGAATTCGCGACTGAGATTGAGAAACGTGAGCCGAGGACGAACGGCAACCAACCGCCAGTTGAAATCATTGCCGCCGACATCCAAGACGCGAGTAAAAGGCGTCAAAGGGACCAACTGGATGAGTCGTTCCATGCGCCGTGACCGAAATTGCTTGAGGATCGGCCTGGCAACGGTATGAATCGATATTGATTTCATTTGGCGGAGGGGTGGAGAAGGAGCAACTGTGCCCCTTCTCCTCCTCCCTCAGGTGTTGTTGCACCAATTGACCTGACCCCCAAAGCTGTTCCAGTTGCCATAACCGTCCGTGGTTGGCTGTAAGCCCTGAGGTATCGCTCGTCAGGGCCAGCGCAAATCCTCAGGGGTGCGGCCCCCAGAGACTGCTGTGGGGGGAGAGTGTCCTAGATTTCGTTGAAATCAGGTGGTGCCTCATTACTAGAGTGTATCGGCCTTCTCACGGAACCATCACTCCCAGCACCAAGGACACCACCCATGCGGACGATACGCCAAGTACGACGAAAAGGAAATACCCTCCAGCTGGGACAGCCCCGGACCACGGACCTGCCCGTGGTGAATGGACGCCTGGAAGCGATTCGGGCGCTGATTCCCCTCGGCCTCGCGGCCGTCGCGGAGGCCCTGGAGGCCGAAGTCATCGGACTCGCCGGCCCGCGCGATGCTCGACAGGACGGGCGCCCCGCGCAGGTGCGGTGGGGGCACCAGCCGGGCGTCTTCCCAGATGATCTTGCCGCCTTTCGACACCGCCCAGGACAGCGAGGCGACGTTGCCGGAATCCACCGTGGTCTTAAGGCGGGCCCGGAGCGAGTCGCGGGTCGCGCCGGCAGCTGCCACGCCTGAGTAGTGGGGCGCTGCGCCGCGAGGGTCGCCGGGCCGAGGCCGCGACCAGCGACAGGGCGAGACCCGCGTGGATGATGATCCTCATGATGAGACGCGCTTTCGTTGGGGATGTGAGGGCTCGACGCCCGAAATCGGGCCGGATGCTCTGATCGGCAAATAGCCTCATACGCGCGCGAGCACCGGAGCGCCGATCCGCTCGATGCGATCTAGAACCAAGCTCTTAGACCCCGCCCCTTATATGCCTTGCAACCACCGATTCAACGCCATCATCTCGGGGTAGTGGTAGACGTCCGATTTCGCCGGCCTGTTGAGTGAGGTCGCGATCATCGCCCTCGCGATCTGCTCGACGGTGATCGACTTGTATTTGCCGGGCGTCACGAACGAGAACACCGGAAGCACTTTCGCGAGTAGCCAGGGTGTGTGTTGCGATCCGAGGATCATTGCCGGACGGAAGACGCTCACGACAGCCGGCCCACTCTCCTTCACCGCCTCCTCGGCCTCGCCTTTCACCCGAGCGTACCGCGCCATCCCCGCGGCGCCCGATCCAGTCGTCGCCGCGGTGGGATCAGCGCCGACGGCGGACATGAACGCTAGGTGCTTCACTCGCCCGGATGCCTTCAGCGCTCGCGCAAAGGCCGCGTTCAATTGCACGTCGACCGCGCGTTGCTCGTCGATCGTGAGTTCCGCGGTCCCTGCTCCGATCCCTAACACGCTCAACCCGACGACGTCACCTTCGAGCGACCGAATGGCCTCCACAGCCGCGGTTTCCAGACCGGCCGGATCCATAGTGGGCACGAGCGCCTCGCGGAGTTCGACGCCCGCACTGCGTGCCATCCCGACCTGATCGGGCTGCGAACGACG
>JANPEL010000273.1:0-20255 GCA_031431925.1 Gemmatimonadota bacterium
GTTCGGCCACGGCGGCGGGATGCCCGGTGTCGCCACGACGTTGAACCTTTACCCGACCGAGAACCTTGCTATCGTGGTCCTCGCCAATGGCGGCAACCGCCCTGACTTCATCGCCCAGGACATTGCCGCGGCGCTCCTTCCCCAGTATGCCGACTCATTGAAAGTGCGTCGAGCCCGGGCGGCGCCCCGGCCACGAACGTTCGCCGTGACGCCGGAATTGATTGGGAACTGGTCTGGCACGATGCGCACTTGGGACTCGATGGTCCCGGTCCGATTACTGGTCAAGCCGGACGGCGACATCCATGTGTGGTTGGGCCAGCAGCCGCGCGCCATCCTCAACGAGATCAGTTTGATCGACGGCCGGCTGTCCGGGCGGTTTGGGGGCGAGATTCCGACCCGGGACGCCAAACGATGGCCTCACTTCGTGATGCTCGGGTTGCTGCTGCAGGACGGCACGCTCAAGGGCCAGGCCAATGCGATGTCGGTGACCGACCCGATCATGTACTCGCTGGCATCCTATGTCGATTTGAAGAAACAGCCCTGATGGCCTAACGGCGGGGGAAGTACTCCCGGTACCGATCGATGAAGTCGCCGACCAACTCCAGGGCGGCGGCCCGGACCGACTGATCGAGCTCGGGTCGTTCCACGATGTTCGAGAGCATCCGCCCGGCCCAGACCGTCGTCCAGCTCGGCGCATTGCCGACCCGGTCGCGGTAGCCGAGTTCCAGCCGGGCGGTATAGCCGACACCGAACCGAGCCCGGCCCGCACCGGTCGCCAGCCGAACGTCGAGCCGGAGGGTGCAGCAGTCATCGGCGCGGGGGTCACCCCGCTCGTAGAGAATGTCGGCCCGGGTCAGCTCTTGGCGCACGATGTCTTCGAGTAGCCGGGCCAACCGGCCGTTGTCGCCGGGGCCCTGGACGTCCACCCGAACGCTGATCGACTGGATTTCCTCGAGGGCGTCGTGTGAGTAGCTGACTTGGGCGACGGCTCCACCCGGCGCCACGACCAATACCCCGAGAGCCAGCAGCAGAGTCCGCATATCTCGGAGTATCGGCAACCCGGACCCCGGACATGAGGTCATTCGGGAACTCGCTTGAAATGGGCCGGAACCCAGAGGTACAGATCCGCCTCGGCGGCCCGCCGGGTCACGTCGATCGTGAAGTTGAGGTAATTGGTTTCCCGGGCCGGATTGTCCCAGACCGCGCGGAAGGTGTCGAACTGCAGATGCTCGAGCCGACCAACGAATTCCGGCCCGAAGCGCGCCCGGAGGACCCCGTTCTCCATGGTGACCGACAGATCACCGTAGGTGGGTTCCCGATAGGTGCCGACATAGCCCGCGAGCGGCAATGTCGGGCTGGTCCCCGCCACCAGCTGCCGGGTCCTCTGTTGCTCCTCCGCCTTCCCGGCCGCCTCCGCCGCCCTGACGAGTTGGTGATATTCGCCGCTCCAGTCTCGATCGGGCGCCTGCAGATAGGCATCGAAGACCCGCATCATCACGGCCAGCGGGAGTTGATTGCCGTTGAGGTTGCTCAACACGACGATCCCGACATCAGCCTCGGGCAGGAGCCCAACCATGGCGCTCATCCCGTCGATGCCACCGCCGTGTTGGAGCAATTGCCGGCCCCGATAGTCGCTCATGATCCAGCCCAGCCCGTAGGCCATGAAGTGGCCTTCCGGACTCATCATGGCCCAGGAGCCGTCTCGCTGGATCAGGGTCTCCGGTTTCCGCATCATGTCGAGGAACGACCGGCCGACCAGCTGGCGGCCGTTGACCGCGCCCCCGCCCAACTGGAATTGCAGCCACCGGGCCATGTCCCGCACGTTCGAGTTGATGCCACCGGCCGCCGCGGTGTTGTCCATGTTGCGCCACGCCACCGGGCGGGGTTCCCCGTCGGTCGGGTCGTGCGGTGTCGCGACATTCCCACCGGCCGGGAGGGACCAGACGCTGGTGATGGTCGCTGGCATCCCGAGCGGGTCGAGGATCCGGGTCTTCACGAGATCATCCCAGGACTGCCCGGCAACCGTGGCCGCCACCTGCCCGGCCGCGATGAACATCACATTGCTATAGTCGAAGTGGGAACGAAACGGCCATGCCGGCGCAATCGTCCCGGCCCGGCGGACGATCTCATCCCGGCCAAATTCGCCGGTAGCCCACAGAAAATCGCCGCCGGCGAGCCCGGTTCGATGGCTGAGCAGATCCCGCAGCGTCACCTCGCGGGCGGCGACTGGATCGAAGAGCCGGAAATCCGGCCGATAGCGAATCACTGGCTCGTCGAGCCCGAGCTTGCCTTGCTCGGCTAGCATCCCGATGGCGGTGGCCGTGAAAGTCTTGGTGGCGGAGCCGATCGCGAACAGCGTCTCGTCGGTCACGGGGTCGGCCGATCCGACCCGCCGAACTCCGTAGCCCCGAGCCAGGACCACCTGACCCTTGTGGACAACCGCCACCGCCAGCCCGGGGACTTTCCAGGCCCGCATCGATGTCTCGATATACCGATCCAGGCCGGCCAGCGGCGCGGCTTGGGCCCGGCCAACCCGCGGGGCTGCGCCAATGATCACCAAGCCGGCAGCCATCCAGGCACGGCAACTGGTGATCGTGACCCCTCCCGGGATTCGAGCCATCAATGGGTCTATCGTCCGGGGTGGAACAAGAAGTAGTCGTAGGCGGCGCGCGCCGCTTGGGCAATCGCCCGTTCCTGCTCCGGTCCGTCCTTGGTGGATTGCTTGACGAAGGCCGTCACGATCAAATGGCCGCCCCCGCCCGGGAGTTCGATCACCCCGACGTCCGCCGCCACCCCGAGGCCCAGGGTTCCGGTCTTGTGGGCCACCCGCACGTCCGGGGGCAGCAGCCCCTTGATCCGGGCCTGACCGGTCTGGCACCGATACATGATGTCGATCAACAGCGCGGTGCTCTCCGGACTGAGCGCCTCACCACGCCAAATCTTCCGGAGCAACGCGGCCATCCCTTTCGGGGTGGCCGTATCCCGCGGGTCACGGTAGAACACCTCGACCGCGGCTTTCCGCTCGTCCTCGGTCACCTGGCGGGACAGCTCCCGAAACCGGGTCGGGGTCAACTCCGACTCCGGCGGCAGGTTCCGAACCCCAACCGCGTCGGCAATCAGCGCCACGGTCGGCCGGTCGACGGAGATCCCCGACACGCCGAGGGCCCGGAGCCGGGCGTTGACCGGCTCGCCGCCGCCGGCCAACCGAAGCAAAATGTCGGTGGCCGAGTTGTCGCTGATCAGCAGCATGAGCTCGAGCAGATTCCGGACCGAGAGCGAGACCCCGGGATCGTCGAACAGGTTGGTCAGGGTCCCGCTGCCGGGGTGCAGATCGCTCGGCTTGAGCGTCACCATGCTGTCGAGCCGGAGTTTTCCCTGATCCACGAGGGTCAGCAGCTGGACGGCCACCGGCACCTTGAAACTGCTCGCCATCGGAAACCGGTCGTCGCCGCGGACGTACAACTCCCGGCCGGTTTCGAGGTGGTGGATGCCGATGCCGAGCACCCCGCCGGAGATCGGTGCCACCCGGTCGATCTCGGCGGAGAGGAGGTCGAGGCGATCTTGGGCCGCGAGGGGCCCGCCTAGGATCGAGGCAAGGACAAGGGCGTGGAACATCCGCATGGGTCGTTGGTTCCGGCAAAGGTTGGCCCCTATCTTACACCATGGACGTAATTCAGGCATCCATTCCGCTGTTTTTCGCGCTGATCGGCCTCGAACTGCTGGTGGCCCGGCGCACCGGCCGCCACCTCTACCGGCTCAATGACTCGATCAGCGATCTCTCGTTAGGCACCGTGAGTCAGCTGGTCGGGATCTTCGTGGCGATCGGTACCATCGTCCTCTACAGCGCCGTCCAGCAGGCGGCCTCGATCCCGCAGTGGTTGGGCCTTCCGGCCTGGATCGACCGAACGCCCTTCCCCGCCTCGGACACCCTCTTGGGTTTCGGGCTCGACGGCTGGGCGCTCTGCGCCTGGATCACGGTGTTCGTGCTCGACGATTTGGCCTACTACTGGCTTCACCGGTTGTCTCACGAGGTGAACATCCTCTGGGCCGGCCACGTGGTCCATCATTCGAGCGAGGAATACAACCTGACCGTGGCGCTCCGGCAGTCGAGTCTCCACGGTCTGATGGGTTGGGTCTTCTACATGCCGCTCGCGCTACTGGGCATTCCGGTCACCATGTGGGTGGTCTGCCACGGCCTCAACTTGATCTATCAGTTCTGGATCCACACCCGGGCCATCGATCAACTGCCCGGGCCGGTCGAGGCCATGATGAACACGCCGTCGCACCATCGGGTTCACCATGGCGTCAACCCGCAGTATCAGGACCGGAACTATGCCGGCGTCTTCATCATTTGGGACCGGCTCTTCGGGTCGTTCGAGCCGGAGGTCGAACCGCCGGTCTACGGCATCACCAAGCCGCTCGGGAGCTGGAACCCGGTCTGGGCCAACCTGCATATTTTCGTGGAGATCGCCCGGAAGGTGTGGCGCGCGGCCGCCTGGCGAGACAAGTTCCGAGTCATCTTCGGCCGCCCCGGCTGGAGCCCCGCCGAGTTCGGCGAGAGCGAACGCCCGGCGCCGGTTACGCCGGCCACCTATCACAAATTCGACCCACCCGTCGCCCGCTCGTTCCAGGCCTACGCCGCCGCCCAATTCGGCGCCACGATGATCGGAGCCGTCGCCCTCCTCGCCGCGGCCAAGACCCTGCCGGTCGGCCAGACCCTCGCCGGCGCCTTCTACCTGATCCTGACCCTCAGCAACGTGGCCGCCGTCCTCGAATCCCGCCGCTGGGCCCCGATCAGCGAAACCGTGCGGCTCATCGTCCTCGCCGCCGCCGCCGCCCTGCTCTTGGCCCAAGGCCGCGGCCCAACCCTCCTGATGGCAGGTTCCCTCGCCTTCGCCCTCACCTCCACGGCCTGGATCGTAGGGCTCGGCACTCGGCGCTCGGCACTCGGCGCTCGGCCCTGACGACCGAGTGCCGAGTGCCGAGCGCCGAGTGCAGAGCTACAAAACCCCGTCGAAATAGAGATCGAAGCGCCAGCCCTTGGGGCTTCGGAGGCCCCGGGCCAGGTCCAGGCGGACCAGGCCGTCGAGGATGCTGAGGCCCACGCCGACGCCGACGAGCGGTTTGCCGCGGGTGAAATCCTCGCGAGGGCCGGCCCAACCGATATCACTGAACGCGGTCAGACGAAACGCGGGGAAGCTATTGGCCACTTCGGCCCGGCCACTCCAGTAGGCCGACCCGGAGGTGACCCCGCCGGCGTAGCCGCGGAGGTTCGTCGGGCCGCCGAGGTAATGGCGGCTCTGCACCGGCACGGTCCCGGTGCTGGTGCCGGCCGAGGCTCCGAAGGCGACGGCGATGGGCCCGCCTGGAGCGATGTAGGCCCGAAGGCCGGCCGATCCCTTGCCGAAATCGAAGTCGCCGGTGGCACCTTCGAGCGACAGGTCTCCCCCGAGCGTGACGGAGCGGGAGATCGGCCGGTCGAGCCGGACGTTGAGCCGAACCCCGAACTGGTCAGCCAGATCGGCGGTGATGTTCGGCCGGAACCCGGCATCGCTTCCGAACAACCGGGGGACCGAGAACGTCGTTTCGGTTTGGGCCGCGGTTTGCCGCTCCGCATAGGCCCGAAGGCTCCACCACCCCGAGACCGTGTTCTCCACCAGCAATTCGCCGCCGCTGGCCCGGAAGTACTGGCCGTCGTCGCGATGCGCCATGAGCCCGAAGAATGAATTCACGGCGCCGAAGGGCCGGGTCTCGGGGTTGGCGGCGGCGAGGCGGCGATAGCCCGCCACCCGCAACCGGGTCCGGCTCCCAGGCAACGTGGCCACCCCCTCGAGGTTGGGCCAGCCATCGGCAATCCCAAGCCGGCCCCGCCCCTCGAGGGAAAACCGCCCGAAATCGGCCTTGCCGGACAGGCCGAGCGAAAGTCCCTCGACCCGGTTGTAACGGGCTTTTTCGAGCAGCGAGCCGAGTCCTCGGGGGAGTTCCACCCGGCTCGACAACGGGGCCTTGGGAAGCCCGTCGATGGCGTCGGCCAGGCCCCTGATCTCGGCTTCCGAGATCATATCGCCCATTTTGAGGATCGGTTCGCCTAACGTCGGGCTCGTCAGCAGACTGGCGGTGTCGGCGGGAACGACCACGACCAACGTCGAGTCGTTGTTCGGCCGGGTGCACCGGCCGATCCGGACTCGGACCGTTCGGCGGTCTTCCCGGCTCCGGCCAACCTGCTCGGTGGCCTCTTTGATGCATTCGTCCACGACCCGCCGGACACTGTCGGCCCGGGCCTTGCGAGCCACGGAGTCGACGGGGCCCTCGGGCCCGCGGCGCCGGGTGGTACCGGCCGGCCGAAAGGTACTGGCTGGATCGGGCGGGGTCCCGCCCTCGACCTCATAATCGGCGTAGATCCGTTCCATCCGAAGCGGCATCCCGAGCCACGAGCCCACGGTCCCGACCGCATCGAGCGCGACGTACCGAAGCATCCACCACCGATTTTCGTAGAGGCCGTACTCGAGGGTCACGAATTTGACTTCGCCCGAGGCGTTGACCCACTGGGGCACGTCGTCACGATCCCCGGGGTCGGCGTCTCGCCGGAACTCGTACGGACGCGCCGGACGGAACACGGCCCGGACCAATCCGTAGCTGTCGGCATCGAACCAGAGCGACCCCGACATCAGCCGCCACTCCGACCGGCGAGGCGTAACCTTGAGCTCGACGAGCCGGATCCGTTTGCCGCTCGGGAGCGAGATGACGGTGGAATCCCCGATGGCAAAGCGGTAGTCCCGTTCCCCGCCCTCGCGGAGCGGGTAGACGAATCCATCGTCGTCGTCATCGAGCCCCACGACGCGGAGGTAGTCCTCCGCGGGGTTGATGACGAGCCACCGGGTTTGGCTATCCAGGTCATCGGGCACGTGGTCGCCGCGGGTAACGACTGGGAGCGCTTCCCGGGCCCCGGTGACTTCGACCCGGCTTGGACCGTCGCGGTGCCATTCGATCTTGGCGGCCAGTTCCTGACGGAACAGCATCCGGTCGCGCGACAGCGCCTTGATGCCGGCGCCAAGGCGTTGGGTGACCGTGGCGCGGTAGGAGGTCACCAGGCGTTCGTTTCGCTCCCGGGCCTGCCGGGCTTGGGTCACCAACCCGCCGGTCGCGGAATCGGCATAGCTCCCGGCGGGGGCGGTGCGAGTGGTGTCTTGGCTGGACAGGACGAGGAACAGCACCAGGGCGGAGGGGAGCATCATAGCTTGCCTGGTACGTGCCGGGCGCCCTCGCGGTTTCGGCCCGGCAGGTCAGCGAACCTCAAAGACTCCCATCATCCCGGTTTCGAGATGTTCGGCAATATGGCAGTGCATCATCCACTTGCCGGGGTTCGACATCTCAACCAGCAGGTCCGCGGTCCCGCCGACCGGCAAGAGCACGGTGTCTTTCCACACCAAATTGCGGGTCGGGACGTCGTTGTGAGCCAGGACCAGGAAGCGCTGGCCGTGGAGGTGGATTGGATGGGACATCGGATGGAGCGAGCTTCGGTCGTTGCCGATCCGGATCTTGACGACATCGCCCAGTTTGAAGGTCCAGTCCACCGCCATGTTCTCCTTGCCGGTCGCCGGGTCGCGGAGGACCCACTTGGTCTCTCGGGCGGTTGGAAGCCAGTCCATCATCGGCATGGTGCCGCTCCACTCCACCGGATGGGAGTACATCACATCCCGCCGGAGCATTTGCATGACCCCGAACGGCAGCTCACCGAGCCGGAGCGTCAGAAACAGTTGCTTGTCGGCCGGCTTGGCAAACCAGGGCCGGTACTTGGCAATGTCCGTTACGACGTCGCGGTTGGTCCGGAGCCGCTGGTAGCGGCTCGTCAGATCGGGCGTCATCGGGGCCCCAGCAGCGGTGACCGTCCCCAGGGTGTCGTACTCCGCGTAGAAATTCCCGACGTTGTGATCGATGGCCTGGATCTGATTGATCAGCGGGAAGCTCCCGGCGCCGGGGAACCGGACGTCCACGATGTACCGTTGGGCCGGTGCGATCGACACGTGATCCGTCCACTCCTCCCGTTCGTATCGGCCAATGTCCGCGCCCGCCAGCTTCATCTGGGCCCCGGGAATGGTCAGGTTGAACGTCCGGGTGTTGGCCACGTTGGTGAAGTAGAACCGAACGATTTCATTCGGTCGAACGGTCAGTCGATAGTGCGGATCGCCGTTGGCCAGGAGAAGGTTGCCGAATCGGCCCATCAGGGCGTGGGTGGCGTCATCCTTTCCGTAGGGCACCAGGCCCGCCTCGCCGAGGAGAATGTCGTCGAGCATGACGGTCTCTTCCCGATGGCTCGGCCCGAACGCATCGGGCCGCTTGGGCCGGACCAGGATGTTGCCATAGAGTCCGAGGTCCTGCTGCACGTCTTCCCGGATATGGGGATGGTACCAATAGATCCCGGAGTCACGGAACCGAATCCGATAGGTAAACCCCTGGCCGGGCTCGACGGGGTCCTGGGTGACCCCGGGCGCGCCGTCGCTCCGATTTTCGAGCCGGATCCCGTGCCAATGGACCGCCGTCGGCATATCGATGGCATTATGAAACCGGACCACGACCGTGGCCCCTTCGTCGACCTGGAGCAGCGGCCCCGGGTATTGCCCGTTGTAGGCATACATCACCAGGGTCCGGCCGTTGATCGTCCGGCGAACCAACGACGCCGTCAAGTCGAGGGTGTCGCCGTGCCGGAGGCGAGCCACCGTCCGCGGCGTGGCCTCTGGCAAGGTCGTCGCGTCGAGCCCCGCTCCCGGCAGGAACGGTTCAACCGGCGGCACCAATCCATCGACGCCGGGCATCGGCATCATCGGGATTCCGGCCCGCGCGGGCGGCATGGTCCACCGGGTACCTCCGTGATCCATCCCGGCCATGTCGTGGCCCGCCGAGTTGGAATCCGGAGCCCGGTTGATCATCAGCATCGAATGCTGTTGCATCCGGATACTCGGCGACATGCCCCGGAGCACCAGCCGACCGTTCCGCTCGGTCACATCCGGCCGGGCTTCCGCCGTCACGAAGATCAGGAATTTGTCGAGGCTGATCTCGCCGAGGTGGTTCCGGCCGTTCGACACGGCTCCGAGCGACATCATGGGATCGAGCGACGTCGAGGTGACCCACGCGATATAGCTGGTATAGGGGCCGAGGGAACTCGGGGCCGGGAGTCCTCGGAGCACCAGCGTCGCATCGTACCGCTGGCTCCCGACCCGATTCGTCGCGACGTCGAAGGGCGAGTCGGCTCGGCCGAGTTCCACGGTAGCCGTTGCGGAGACGGGAATGTCCGGGCGGGCGACCAACTCCAGGCAATAGAGATCTTGACTGGGCCGTAGCCGGTCACCGGCCTCCGGGCCACACAACGGCGGCGGAGCGGCTTCCGGCATCGACCCGCCGAGCAGGAGGGCGCCCCCCGCAACTAGAGCGGCCCAACCGCGGGGCCGCATCAGGGCTTCAGGTACTTGGCTGGAATCGGATTGGCCACGGACTCCTGCTCCCAGAGCACCGTGACGATCCACCAGCGGGTGCCGTCGTCGAAGAGCTGAATGCTGTTGATCCCGCGGGCGAACGGCTTCTCGTCCCCGGCCAGCCGGCGGGAGTCATAGGCGCTGAAGACCTGGACCACTTTCCCGTATTGCTCCACGGTCCGGCCGATTTCCTGCTCGAAGAACCCGCTCGTTTCGAGGCTGCCCCCGGCGGTCTTGATGTAGTCGTCGGCGCTCCACACGACCAGCCTCCCTTTGCCGGCTGGATCGCGGCCCGTGGGCATCAGCCGGGCACCCGGGGCAAACAAGGAGCGGAACCGATCCCAGTCTCGCTTCTGGCCGGCCGGCCCCGAGATCACCTGGTACAACGCTCCGACAATGGCGTCGATGGAGCTGACGTCTTCGGGCTTGGCGGCCGGCGACGGCGCTTGGGCCGCCAGCGGAGCTAGGTTGGCCGTCAGAGCCACCACCCCAAAAGCAATTCGAGCAAACCAAGGGCGCATCGGAAGTCCTAACGGCTTAAGGATTGGGTTCGAGGTCGGGCAGTCCGATCGGACTCCCGGGCGGAGCATCGGCTGCCGGAATCAGTTTGGTCGGATCGTACGGGCGGGCCACAAACCGGCGGATGTCGGCGGCGAAGAGCGCCCGGGCGGCCCGGTTCTCGGATGAGCCGGTGGCGGCCCTTACGGGACGATCGGCGAGTTGCACGAGCTTCTGGGTGGCAACGGCCCGGACCTGACTCATCGACGCCGAGGCGGCCAGCGCCATCAATCGGTCCACCACGACTCGCTGCACCGCCCGGCCAATTTCTGCCTCGTACGGCGATGGGGCGGTCGCATCGAACGTCGCCGCGAGGACTCGGTCAATAACGAGGTCGAGCCCCGGTTGGGCCGGATCGAGGGCCCGTTGCTGCACCAGGCGCGCCGCCCGTTCCGGATGGAAGAGGAACTGGACGACCAGGTCCGCGGCGGCCGCGGCCGGGCGGATCGCATCGAAGACCAGCCCAGTGGATCGATCGAAGAGTTCACGATGGGCCGGGTAGGTCTCGGGCCGGGGCGGGATCTTGGCCAGAATCCCCCGTGGAAGCGCGAGTTCGGAGGTCTTGAGCGTGGCGAGTACGGACGCCAAGGCCGCCAACTGGTCCAGGGACGCCACTGGCTTGACGGGTACGACCCCATCGCCCCGGAAGGCGTAATCGTACCACTGCCCGCCGATGACCTTGGTGGCCGCCTCGACTTGGTAGCGATGATGGAGGTAGAGGGGGACCAGGACTTCCTCGAGGGTCGCCATCGGGGCGCCCCGGGGAATGACCCGTTCGCCGAATTGCTCGAGCGCCACCCGGCGCACCGACATCATCCGATCGAGCTCATGGGCGATGTTGGTACCGTTGTCCCAGAGATGGGTTTCCGGGTGGGCACTGCCCGCGGGCCGGGCATCCTGGTCGGTCAGGAAGGTGAGGCCCCGGGCCCGGGCCGCCGAGATCATGCCGGCCAACGCCGCCCCCTCATCGGTACCCGGAGGAAAGTCCTGATAGCCAAACTGGACGGCCTCCTTGTCCCACGCTCCAATCCCCTCCTGGTAGGCCTCTGAGAGGTCGATTCGCCCGTTGGTGAGCTTGATGTAGGGATGCGGGTAGTCCATGACCGACGCCCGGCCTTGACTGCTCGAGATGTAATTGTGCAGGATGCCTAACGTGTGGCCGACCTCATGGGCGGACAACTGCCGAATCCGGGCCAAGGCCATCCGTTCCGCCTCGGCCGCCGGCTCGTCGCCGGTGAGGAAGGGGGCGGTCAGGCCCTGGGCAATCAGGAAATCCTGCCGGACCCGCAAGGAGCCGAGCGACACGTGTCCCTTGATGATCTCTCCGGTGCGGGGATCGGTCACCGTCGCGCCATAGCTCCAGCCGCGGGTCTGCCGGTGAATCCACTGGATGACGTTGTACCGGACGTCCATGGGGTCGGCGCCTTCAGGCATCAGTTCGACCCGAAACGCGTCCCGGTACCCGGCCGCCTCGAAGGCCTGATTCCACCACCGGGCACCATCCAGCAAGGCGGTCCGGATCGGCTCCGGAACCCCCCGATCGAGATAATAGACGATCGGGGCCACCGGCTCGCTCATGGCCGCCCGGGGGTCCTTCTTCTGGAGCCGGTGCCTCGAGATGAACTGTTTCTGGATCGGCGCGCTGATCGGGGTGGCATAGTCGGCGTAACTAATCCCGAAGAAGCCGCCTCTCGGATCGCTGACCCGGGGCAGATACCCGGCGCCCGGGAGGGCCACGAAGGAGTGGTGCTGGCGAACCGTAACCGCCTCAGGACTCGCCGCCACATCCCGGACCCACCGGCCGGGATTGTCGCTCAGGAACGTGAGGGTGGCCTCGATCTCAGAGTTCCTGGGGAAGCCCCGGGTTCGTTCGAGGTAGAGAGCCCCCCGCGACGGATCGAGCTTGAAGGTACCCTGCCCGCTCCGGCGCATGGCCCCCACCACGTCGTGGGCGTCTCGCATCACGAAGTCGGTCGCGTCGATCAGCACCGCGCCGTTCGACTCCGCCTCGACCTTGAAACCCCAGACGACGGACTGGGCGAATGATTGCTCCACCGCCCGCCGCTCATCGGGATTGTCGGTCACCGCCCGAAACCCATAGTTCAGTTGGATCAGGAGGACCTTCGGCCCGACCCGCTCGAACCGAACGACCCGCTCGCCGCCCAGCTGACCTCGGTCGAGGCCGATGTCATTCGACCCCACCCCGGTCGGCAAGGAGTTGAGGTAGAGCATCTCTTGGCCCAGCCGCGCCACCTCAAGCCAGAGCTTGCCGGCTTGGGCATCCCAGTACATCGGCACGAAACCATCGAGGCGTTCGAAGGCCTTGACCTTGTCGCTGATCGTGGGAACTTGAGCCTTGACCAGCGGCGGCAACACCAGCGAGAAGGCAGTGGCGAGCAGAAGACTGCGACGCATCCAGGTCTCCGGGGCAATGGGACAGAACCTCCGAATTTCGCCCGGTCGCTGGCCGCGCGCCAGAGCCATCGGGTGACGGATACCCGTCACCCGGATTGGGCCGGGAACCGAAACGCCCGCCCCCACGTTGTGCCGTACTCCAAGGAGCTATGATTCGCCATGGGATTCGTTGTCGGACTGGTCTGGGCCGCCAAAGCGTACCTCCTGGTCGGGGTGGTCTTCGCCGCATGGTTTGTCAGCCGGGGAGCCGGGCGCCTCGATCGGGCCGCCGCCTCCGGCACGGCCGGGTTCAAGCTCTTGGTCCTGCCCGGAGCGGCCGTGCTGTGGCCCTACCTGGCGTTCCGCTTGTGGCGCCGGCCCCAATGATCCGTTCCCTTCGCCGTCGGCACCGGTGGTGGGCCGGATTTTTGTTGGTCGGTGGATTCTTGGCACTGGCCGCGGCCCTGGCGGTCCGGTCGTGAGCCATTCGTACCAAGCGGTCAACTGGAACCGTCAGAAGCGGATCTACGACAGCGTCCTCGGACTCGGCGTGGTCGGATCGGTCGGCCTGTTCGCGGCCGTGACTCTCGCCGCCCATCCGACCGCCACCGCCGAATCGATCTTGATCCGGAGCTTCGGGCTGACCGCCCTGGTCCTGCTCCATGTCATCCTGATCATCGGGCCGGCCGCTCGACTCGACCGGCGCTTTCTGCCCCTGCTCTACAACCGCCGGCATCTGGGTGTCACCTTGGCGCTGCTCGCCTTCGGCCACGCCGCGCTCGCCGTGATCCAGTACCACGGATTCGGGAACGCCGACCCCCTCGTGAGTCTGCTGACGGCGGGGTCCGCCTGGACGAACCTCGGGAGCGTTCCCTTTGAGATCTTTGGTCTGGTTGCCTTGATCGCCCTGGGGCTGATGGCGGTCACCAGCCACGACTATTGGCTTTCGGTTCTGACCCCGAGCGTTTGGAAACGCCTTCACATGGCGGTCTACGCGGCCTACGTCGCGCTGATCCTGCATGTGGGTCTCGGGTTCCTCCAAGACGAGCACCACCCCCTCTATCCCGCGGTGGTGGCCTTGGGCATTGGGTTGGTCGGGGGACTGCACATTGCGGCGGCCCGACGGGAACGGTCCGGCGACCGCGAAGCCGGCATGGCTGACTGGGCAGCGGTCTGCCGTCCCGAGGACATCGCCGAAGGCCGCGCCCGGATCGCGACGGTCGGCGGCGAACGGGTGGCCGTCTTCAAGCATGGAGGCCGGCTGTCGGCGGTGACCAACGTCTGCAAGCATCAAGGCGGCCCCCTTGGCGAGGGACGGATCATCGACGGGTGTATCACCTGCCCCTGGCATGGCTACCAATTCAAACCCGAAGACGGCCGATCGCCGCCGCCGTTCAACGACCGGATCGCGACCTACAACCTCAAGGTCGAGAACGGGCAGGTCTTGGTGTGGCGCACCCCCAATCCGCCGGGGACCTTGGTTGAACCCGCGACCATCGGGGACGCGGGCGCGGGCCCGGTCGACGAGGACCCGTTCTACGTCGGCTATCAGGCCAACGCACCCCAGCCGGTAGCCCGATTCACCCGGTTGGCGGCCGTGACCCTCCTGGTACTCGTTGGATTCCTGATGACGGCTTTCGCGCTTGCGCAACGGACTTTCGGGCCGTCAACTTACGAATTCGGAATTTCCCGAACCCTCGCCGGGACGATACGGGCCGCCCCGTTTCCGATCCTCGAGGTGGCCGACAGCGGCGAGACGGTCCGGCGGTATCTGCTCGCGGCCCCTGGGAAATTCGGCGCCCAAGCCGTCGCAAAGTCCTGGGACGGGCGGAGGGTCCGGCTGACTGGGCAACTAGCCTACCGCGGCAATGGCCGGCTGCTCGAGATCGCGAGCGTCACCGAAGCCGAAGGGGATCCGGCTCCGGTCCAGGCGCCGGTTAGCTTGGGGAGTTTCCGGCTCGATGGCGAGATCGTCGATAGCAAGTGCTACATGGGCGTCATGAACCCGGGTCTTGGCCGAAGTCATCGGGGCTGCGCGGCCCGCTGCTTGAGCGGCGGGACAACGCCGTTGTTTGCCGCCCGAAACCTGGAAGGGGCCGCCGTCGAATTGATCATGGTGAATGAACGAATGGAGCCGCTGCCGCCCCTCGACCGAATCGCCGGCCGGCGCCTGACCTTGACCGGCCGGGTCCTCCGCCAAGGCGAGTTGTGGTTTTTCCAGGTGGCCCGGGGCCTCCCCGACGCATGACCGGCGGCAAGCTCGGATCGACGGCGCTCTATCCGGCCTGCCCGGGAGCCATTCCGGACCTGCAGGTCGAAGCCGGTAGCTATCTGGTCCGCTTTGCCCGGACTCCCGACGATCTCGACCGGGTCCTTCGCCTCCGGTATGAGATCTTCAATCTGGAGTTAGGCGAGGGCCTCGACGAGTCCCACGCCACCGGCCGGGACGAGGACGAGTTGGACGCCCGCTTCCATCACCTGCTGATCCAGCGCCGCGACTCCTTGTCGGTGGTCGGGACCTATCGAATGCAGACCGCCGAGATGGCGTGTCTGGGTGGCGGATTCTATGCCGATCCGGAATTCGACCTCTCGACCCTGCCCGACTCCGTTCGGGATGCCACGGTCGAAATCGGCCGGGCCTGCGTGGCGAAGGACCACCGGAGCGGCCGGGTCCTGCACCTGTTGTGGCGCGGACTCGCCGCGTATCTCGAATGGAATCGGAAGCACTACTTTTTCGGGTGTTGCTCGCTCACGAGTCAGGACCCCGCCATGGGCGTGGCGGTCCACCGGCACCTCGAGGCGTCAGGCTTTGTGCACCCGACCCTTACGGTGGCGCCCCGTCCCGGGAGCCGCTGCGAGTTGCCCCCGGGTCACCCGCTCCCGGCCCCGCACCTGCCGGCGTTGTTCCAGTCCTATCTCCACCTCGGCGCCAAAGTGCTCGGTCCCCCGGCCATCGACCGTCTGTTCAAGACCATCGATTGGCTAGTTATCCTTGATACCAGGGAATTCGACCCAGCCACCTACCGCACCCTCTTCCGGTGACCTCCCAAGCCGACGTCCGACACGAACTGTATGGCGGCAATCTCAAGCAAACCCTCGGGACGCTGCTGCGGACCGGGGCCATTCGCCCGGTTGTCCGTCTCGGCGCCATCATCGGGTGGACCGGGGGACTTTTGGGGTTCCTGGTGGCCGGGATGTGGTTCGCCTCGCCCTGGCCTCGGCGGCGCCTCTGGTGGCGGAACCGAATTGTCAGCCGATGGGCTCGGGGCATGGCCTGGATCGTCAACATGCGGGTGACCGTTCGCGGGCCCCGGCCAAAGCCCCCCTTTTTCCTGGTGTCCAACCACGTGAGCTATTGCGACATCGTGCTCTTGCTCGGCCAGGTCCATGGGGTCTTCGTGGCCAAGAAGGAGCTCAATGAGTGGCCGGCGATCGGCTATTTGACTCGCTTGGTGGGGACGATCTTCGTCGATCGGAATAGCCGCCGGGACGCCAAGCGGGTCATCCAGACCATCGACCAGCGAGTGGCGAGCGGCGACGGGGTGATCGTCTTTCCGGAGGGAACCAGTTCGAGTGGTGATGACGTTCACCCAATGCGGACGGCCCTGTTCGAGTGGGCCGCCCAAACCGGGAAGCCGGTCGGCATTGCCTCGATCCACTACACCACCCGCCCCGGAATGCCGCCGGCCCGGGAGGCAGTGTGTTGGTGGGGCGACATGAGCTTCGTGCCCCATGTCCTCCAACTCTGCCAAATGCCGGGGTTCGACGCCACCCTGCATTTCGGGGATGAGCCGGTGACCGGAAACGATCGCGGACTGTTGGCCGTACAGGCCCGAGAGGCGGTGGCCCGCAATTTTGTTCCCCATCGAGTCGAGGCAACGTAAGGTCCGATGATCCGCGCCAATGACCGGTGCCTTGAGCAGGCCCTGACGCTGCTCGACGCGCTGGATGACGCCCAATACGCCAACCGCCGCGGCAGCTGGTCCCCGGTCGGGGCCCAGCTCCGTCATGTCGTTGAGCACTACCAAAGCTACCTGTCGGGCCTCCCGGTGCGGGCCATCGATTATGACGCCCGCCGTCGCGACGTCACGATCGAAACGTCCCGCCAGCGAGCGGCCTCTGTCATTCGGGATCTGAGGGCGCAACTCCAGGTGACCGAAACGGTTCCCGATGAGACCCCGGTTCAGGTCAAGATGGAGTGCGATCCCGACGCGGGCCCGCCCAACTGGGCCGCCTCCTCGGTTGGCCGGGAGCTCCAGTTCCTGGTGAGCCACTCCGTTCATCACTTTGCTCTGATCAGACTCCTCATCGCCGGCGACGGGATTGCCCTCGACCCCGACTTCGGGATTGCCCCGTCGACCGTGAGCCACGCCCGGGCCAGCCGGTAGGTGTGCACTCTGAGCTGGCTGCCGGACCCAGCCGGCTACTGGGTCTTCTTCAATCGCGATGAGCGTCGGACCCGCCGTCCCGGACGGGCCCCGGTCCGCCAGCGGATTGGCCCGGTCCGGCTCGTGGCGCCCGTCGACCGCGATGCCGGGGGAACCTGGATCGGGGTCAATCAGTTTGCGGTCACAGCGGCCCTCCTCAACCGGTACCATGACACCCCGGTCGACCGGACCCCTTCGACGATCAGCCGGGGCCTGCTGCTCCGCTCGCTACTCGACGCCCGCTCGGCACGCGGGCTCATGAGACGGCTCTCGACGACGGCGCTCGACCCGTACCAGCCCTTTACCGTCGCGGTCTTTGACCGCACCCGAACGGTTCGGCTGGCAGACTGGAACGGCCGCCGACTTCGCGTTTCGGAAGCAACCGTGCCGGGGTTGATCCGGACCAGTTCGGGTTTCGATCAGCGAGCCGCGGAACGGACCCGGCAGGCCCGGTTCGACGAGGCCCGACAGACCGGCCCGTTGACCCCCTCCCGGCTCCGCGCCCTGCATCGCGATCACCAGCCCGCCAAGGGACCGTTGTCCATCTGCATGCACCGCCCCGATGCCCGAACCCAGAGCCTGACCGAGATCCGGGTCGGCAAGACCACGGCATCGGTCCGGTACCAAGCCGGCGCGCCGTGCCGGGCCCGGACATCGGGTCCGGTCCGCCTGTCGCTCACCTACCGTGGCTAGACTGCGGCTCGGGCGGTGGCTCATCGGGGCCTATGTCGTCGCGTTAGGCCTCTCGCACGTCCTCCGGTCCATCCACCCGATCATCGCCTCGCCGGACGCCGACGAATTCGTCGTCGCACTCGGTCCGGTGCAGGTGGCGTTTCGTGATCTTGAGCCCGCCGGGCTCACGGCGGCCGTTCCGGTCATTCTCATTCACGGAAGTCCGGGAGACAACGGCGAGGTCCGAAGACTCGGCGCCGCGCTCGGCCGCCACCGGCGGGCGGTGAGCCCGGACCTTCCCGGGTTCGGCGGATCGACGTGGAAAGTGCCTGACTATTCGGTGGCGGCCCACGCCCGCTACGTCCTCTCGCTCCTGGACTCGCTCGGCATTGCGGAAGCTCACGTCGTCGGCTTCAGCATGGGCGGCGGCGTCGTCCTCCACCTCGCTGATCTGGCGCCGGCCCGGGTTGCCTCGGTCACGCTCCTCTCGGCCATCGGGGCGCAAGAGTACGAACTCCTCGGCGACTACCACCTGAACCACGCGATCCACAGTCTCCAACTCGGCGCCCTTTGGCTGATCGAGAACGGGATCCCGCACTTCGGAGCCCTCGACGGCGGCATGTTGTCGGTCGAATACGCCCGGAACTTTTCGGACACGGATCAACGCCCGCTCCGCGGGATCCTGGCGACGTACCGGGGGCCGGCCCTCGTGGTCCAAGGCAACAAGGATCTCCTCGTCGATCCCGCGGTGGCTGTTGAGTCCCACCGCCTCATGCCGCAAAGCGAGCTCGCCATGTTCGCTGACGAAGACGCGAATCACTTCATGGCCTTTGCCCGCGCCGACACCATCGCCGCCGTGCTGGAGGATTTCTTCTCTCGGACCGACCAGGGCATAACGGCGGTCCGGGCCACCGCCCCGCCCGACCGGATCCTTGCGGCGGCCCGGCCGTTCGACCCCGGGTCGATCCCGCCGGTCATCGGCGTGGCGTTAGGCGTACTCTTGCTCTTGATCGCGGCGTCCACCCTGGTCAGCGAGGACCTGGCCTGTATCGCCACCGGGTTGATGGTCAGCCGGGGTACCATTGGCTTCCTGCCCGGCACCCTCGCCTGCCTGATCGGGATCGTCGCGGGTGACCTCTGGCTCTATGGCATGGGCCGCTGGCTCGGCCGCCCCGCCATCCGGAGGGCGCCGCTCCGGTGGTTCGTGACCGAGGCGGCCATCGACCGAAGCGCCCGCTGGTTCGAACGCCGAGGCATCTGGATCGTCTTGCTGACTCGGTTCCTGCCGGGCACCCGGCTCCCGACCTACCTCGCCGCCGGGATCCTCCGCGCCCGCCTTTGGTTCTTCCTCGGCGCGTTCATTCTCGCCGCCTCGCTCTGGACCCCGCTTCTCGTCGGCCTCAGCCGAACCTTCGGCACCCAGGTGCTGGCCCGGTTCATGGCCTACGAGACCTTCGCGCTGCCGGCGGTTCTCGGCCTGGCCGTCGCACTGGTGCTGGTGGTCAAACTGGTCGTTCCGCTCGGCTCCTGGCGGGGCCGGCGTCTGTTGCTGTCTCGTTGGCGCCGGCTGACCCGGTGGGAGTTCTGGCCCCGGTGGGCCTTCTATCCGCCGATTGCCCTCTACATCGGTTGGCTCGCGCTCAAGCACCGGAGCCTCACGCTCTTCACCGCGGTGAACCCGGCCATTCCAGGCGGCGGTTTCGTCGGCGAATCCAAGGCCCACATTCTGACCGGACTCCGGCACGCGCCGGACCGGGTGGCGCGCTGGCGGCTCCTCCCCGCCGCGTCGCCGCCGATCCGGCTGGCCGCCCTGGAACAGTTCATGGCCGAAGCCGCGCTGGACTGGCCGGTCGTGTTAAAGCCCGATGTCGGAGAACGGGGCGGCGGAGTCGCCATCGTCCGCTCCGCTGAACAGGCGCGCCGCTATCTCGGAGGGACGGACGAGCCGATCCTGGCCCAGGAGTTCGTGGCCGGAGTCGAGTTCGGCGTCTTCTACTACCGAATCCCGGGGCAACCGCGAGGACAGATCTTCGCAATCACCGACAAACGATTTCCGGCCGTCACCGGCGACGGCCGAGCGACCCTCGAGGAGCTGATCCTTCGGGACGACCGGGCGGTCTCGATGGCTCCGTTTTTTCTGTCCCTCCACGCCGATCGGCTCGACGAGGTCCCGCCGCCCGGGCTTTCGATCCCATTGGTTGAGTTGGGAACCCATTCGCGGGGCTCGGCGTTCTTCGACGGAGAATGGGTGCGCACCCCGGAACTCGAGGCGGCCATCGACGAGTTGAGCCGGCCGTACCAGGGATTTTGGTTCGGGCGCTACGACCTCAAGGCGCCGACGTCCGAGGCGCTTCGCGAGGGCCGGGATTTCAAGGTGCTGGAGCTGAACGGGGCCACGGCCGAGGCCACCAGCATCTACGATCCGAAGAACCGGCTCCGGGACGCCTATCGGACCCTGGCGAAGCAGTGGTCGATCCTGTTCGAGATTGCCGAGAAGAACGTGGCGGCGGGCGCGAGGCCCGCCACCGTACCTGAGTTAGTCCGGCTGATCGACACTCATCGTCGGTCCCTCGGAGCCCATGTGAATCCGTAACCGAAAGGCCGCTGCGTCGTGGGAACCAATATTTTGAGCAAGAGCACCCTGAGAATCAGCTGGGTCTGCCAAATCATCGCGGCGATCATTCTGGGTCAGACCCTGTTCTTCAAATTCACCGGCGCCCCAGAATCCATCTTC
>JANPEL010000274.1:0-10467 GCA_031431925.1 Gemmatimonadota bacterium
GCACCGGCGTTATGGCGACGTCGTCAGGATTCCGTTCGGCCACCCGCCCCACCTGCACCTGTATTCTCCGGATGACGTCCGGCACGTGCTGATGGTGCGGCACACCAACTATCGCCGGACGGGCGGCGAGCGGAGCGGGTCGCGGCTGTTGGGCCGCGGCCTGATCCGCAGCGCTCCAACCGGCAAGAAGAAGTAGCAACAGGGCGGCGAACCCCTCACTTCACCTTCATCTTGGCGCGGCGTGGCGCTAGGTGCTCCCGTACCCGCCGCGCTTTACCCGGGAGCAGCGGGCTCACGCTGGAGGGGCGAGGACCCTCGGTCGACCATGCGACGACCGGCGCTACAGGAGGAGGTCGCCCCTGATCCGTGAGCGCACCGCCCACCAGAGGGCGCCGAGCAGGGTCGAAGGCGAGCGTGGTGCCACCGACATGCACCGACGGGCCTACGCCCACATCACGGGGCCCGGGGCGCCGGCACGTAGTGCTCCGTTCCCTCGGCCTTCCATGGACCGCCGTCGACGCTGGACTCGGCGACAAAGTCAAACCGCTGCGGCCCGACGCGTGTCATCGTGACGCGAATACGTTCGCCGGCCGTCCCCTGTGCGCGCGGCGTCCAGAACTGAAATCCGCCGGGGATCAGGCGCCCCTCAAGGGCCTCCACCGCGCCACCCGCGCGCAAGCCGTGGTAGAGATACGTAGAATCCGTCGCGCGATAACTGAACAGACTCATGCCTTCGCGCGGGCCAGTCGCGGCGCGCCACCGCGAGCGGCATACCATGTGCCGACGGCCGGCGCTCAACCATGCACACGTCTCGATGAACTGCTCCTCTGCGGGCCGTTCTTGAACAGTCCACGAACCTTCGTAAAAGCTGAGCGCCTCGTGAGGCTCGGACGGCGTCATGGGCGTCGGCGCGGCTTGGGCCCTGAGGGAAAACGGAATAACGCACGCGCACAGCAGGGTCGTCGCCAGTGAGTGACGCCTCGTCCAAGTAAGCAAGCTTCGGATGGCCATCCTCGCGCTCCGCGTCGGAATCTGAGTTGTCAGGCTAACGACGTGTTAAGCCGCCGCCGCGCGACGGCCTGTGGTCGAAGCGTAGCAGCTCCCGGCGGTCGGCTTGAACACCTAGTTAGCCACCAACACGCCGAAGCATAGCTTGTCCCGCCACCGTGTACCAACCGAACATGACAACCATTGCGATACGCTGCGTAAGGCCGCGAAATCCTTGCGGGTCGAAGCCCGACAACTGAAGCCAGAAGTAGGCCATGCTAAGCACCGCGACCGCCAAAGAAATTCTAACGATCCTGGGGCTCCCACCCAGCTCAGCGGCAAAGCAGGCAGGCACCAAGACCGCGAAGAGAGCCAAACCGTATAATCCGTGAAGCGGGCTCCCCGAGACGAACACCCCGTTCGAGATCATGCTGGCGCCGGCGAGGGACGACGATACCACCGTAAAGACGAATTTCCGCGAGTCGGATAGGGCAGCGCCCAGCCCAAAAAGGAATATGGAAAGCCCGGTCACTACGGAAGCGCAGCGCGTAATGAATGCGACGGGGTGGTCAAGCGTTTCCAACTCGCTCACGTGCTGCGATATCGATGAATACCCTGGCAGAGTCAGTGCTATCACTATCGGCACAAGCAGCGCGCCGAGAGGGACAACAATGGACTGCTTTAAAAGCATGGCTCTCAAACACTTCTCCTTTGGTGCCTAACGGCCAGGGCGTAAGCTGCGCCGCGGCCTCAAGGAGCGCTGCCCCTCAAGGGAGACGGGCCGCGTCGCCAGCTTCACGCCCATGTTAGGCGGCAGCGTGATGCCGAGCTACTACGGTGCCGTGAGTTGAGCCATGAGGCCAGTGAGGTCGGCCTGCTCCCAGACCTCGATAATCTTGCCGTCGCGCAGCTCGTAGAACGCGATCTGGCCCAGGGTAACGGTGCGCCCTGTTGGTGCGACCCCCTCGAACTCGCCCCGATGGGTCGCGCGATCCGTGGCCCGCGCCGCAACACGAGAGCCGACAGCGACGATGTCGTCGACGTGATGCGTGAAGTCGGGAAAGGCTCGGAAGAACACTCGCACCTCCGCAATAAACTCGTCCCGTGTCATTGTCACGGAGCCGAGGTGATACTGCAGGTCCGGGGCAAGTACACTCGATAACTCCTCGACCCGTTGAGCGTCCATAAACTCGAAGAAGCGTCGGACGACGGCCTCGCTGTCTCCGCCACGGGTCAACGTCTGATCATCACTGGCCATATCTCCTCCTCGGTGCCTGCAAAACCAGCACTTTTTGGGTGCCGCCTAACTTTGTTGTATGCTGCGGGGGGTGCTTTCGACTCCCCAAACACTGCATGTCAAGCAAGATAACGCTTTATCTCCGCCTCGGTGCCCTCCGCTTATCGAGGAGAGTCCCCCGGCAACCCCAGACCCCTCCCGCCTCGCGTGGCTCCCTCAGCAAGCACGGACCCCGAGCAAGTCCCACCCAAACTGCGCCGTCCTCTCGCAGGGACGGGGGCCCCACTTCAGGGTGCTTACACCGGCCCGGCCCGCCAGTTTTCCACCCTCGCGCCGATCGCGCTGCCGGCGCTTGCAGGCGTACAGATTTCGGCAGCCTCATCCAGTTGCGGCTCAGGCCGATGGTGCTGATGGCGTTGATCGAGGGTTCGATGTTCCGCCTGACCATCCCGTACACCACCACCGGCAGCGTGGGCGACCCTGTCCCCGAATCGAACGAGGTGATCACGTAGTCGTCGAACGACATCGTGAAGGCCAACAGCGGGGCGACCCAATACCCCGCCCTATATAAGGAGGAACCTCGAGCGGCCGCAGAAAATACCCTCGACCAGAGAGACCCCCCATGAGGTGTCATTCATGCCGCAACGCCACCTCCCGAGGTGACCCAAGATCACCCCAAGGTGACCACCCATCGATAGGTTGGCTGCTTCCAAGGCTCCCCATCTCTCGGAGGTTCCATGTTTCAAAGCGCCCCCGCCATCCCCAGGATCCCCGCCCTCGTCGGCATAATCGGCGTCACCCTGGCCGGATGCGCCGGGATCGACCAGTCCGTGACGGAGCCCGATCCCACCCCCTCGTTCGCCAAGGCCCTCACCCCCATCCCGATCGCGGTGACCGTCAGCGACTCGGCCCAGTACCACGTTCGAAGCGACGGCCTGGGCGAGTACGTCGATGGACAGCAAACCGTGACCGCCCAGATCGACGGATTCGGCAATCTGCTCGTAACCGTCGCGACCGCCGCCCCACCGGCCCGGATGCTGACATTCGACTACAGCGCACCAGCCGATCCACTCAACCCCTTTCCCGCCACCGCCGCCGGGGCGCGCTGGTTCAAGATCAAATCCAACAAGACCAACAACGGCAACCCGGCAATCGGCGCCATGAACCTCAACACGTCCTACTGTTACAACGTGACCCTCGCCCACGGCGATGGGATTACCCAATACCAGGACGGGTTCAACCAGGCCCTCAACGGGCAAGCCACCTACGTCACCATCGTCCGCACGAGCAGCACGACCTGGACGATGGCGACCAACCCGGCGTGTAGCGGCGCCCACGCCAATTGGGCCCTGGTCACGACCGTGGCCGTGGCCAAGAACGGTGGCGGGTCGGTCACCCGGGGCCTTTGGGATCTCGGATTCGCGATCAGCTTCCGGTCGCTCTAGCCAAGCGAGGGATAGCGAACCGCTGGGGCGAGCCATATCATGAGTAGGCTTCCAGGAGTGCCTCGCCCATGCTCAACCTCCGAACCCTCGGCGGTCTGGCCCTCGACGGTGACGGTGTCCCATCAGTCGGGTCGGGCCAACAACGATCCCGTCTGGCCCTGCTGGCCGTCCTCGCCGCCGCGGGCGACAGTGGGATCAGCCGGGACCAACTCTTGGCGCTGTTCTGGCCCGACGCCGACACGGAGCGGGCCCGTGGCGCCCTCAAACAGGCCATCTACGTCCTGCGCCGGGACCTGGGCCAGGATCTGGTGGTCGGAGACGACTACCTCCGCCTCAACTCGGCCCGGATCACCAGTGATATCGGCGAGTTCGACGCCGCCTGCCGCACCGGAGACTATGGCAAGGCAGTGGCGTGGTACCAGGGGCCGTTCCTCCCCGGTGTCCACCTCGGCAACGGCGAATTCACCCGCTGGCGCGACGAGCAAGACCGCGGAATCTCCATCCGGTACTGGCGGGCTCTCGAGCGACTGGCGAAGGACGCCGACGAAGCCGGTGAGTTCTCCAAGGCCCTCGACTGGCGCCGGACCCTCGCCGCGTCCGACCCCCTGAACGCCACGGTCACGCTCAGCCTGATGCGGGCGTTGGTTCGCTCCGGCGACCGGACCACCGCCCTCCGACAAGCGGCGGTTCACACCACCCTGGTCCGGTCCGAACTCGAGGTCGAGCCCGACGCGGCGGTGACCCGGCTGGCCGAAGAGATCCGGCTGGAGGCGGCTCGCGAGGTCCCTGTGAAGCTGCCCGTGGCCGCACCATCCGAGGAAATCTTGGTGACCGCCGCGAAGCCTCGGTTGCCCCGAGCCTGGACTAAGCACCTGATCGGGGGAGCCGGCCTCACCCTCGCCACGGTGGTAGCGTTACTCGTCGCACCGCTTCGCTCCGATCCGGATCTGGTGCGGATCGAGGTCGCTCCAGGATCGGTCGGCACGGAATCGGCCCTGGTCCAAAATCTCGCCGACCAAATCCAGAACCGCCAACCCACGCTCCACGTCCGCCACCGATGGGGCCGGGCGCCCCAGTATCGGGTTGTTGCTTCGGTTCGAGCCGACGGCGATTCCCTTTATTTCACCGCCCGGGTCACCGACCGGTCCGGCACCCGGCTCCGGTCGATCGATCCCGTCATGGTGGCGGCCAACTCGGCCCGGACCGGGATGCGCCGGCTTGGGGATCAGGCGGCCATCGCGATCGCCGCCGCCCGGAGCCGGCTCCTGGTTACCTGGGCCCCGGTGGCCGGGATTCCGGAGACCTGGGATGGCTTCCGAGCGCTTGAGACGGCCCTCCAGAATTGGAGACCGCCGGAACCAGCGGAATCGACCGGCCGGTTCGACTTGGCGGCAAGCCTCGATCCGAGCAGTGGCACCCCGTTGGTGCTGCGCGCGCTGTCGATGACCAAGTCCAACCTCCTCCCCGCCTCCGACTCGGTGCTCAGCGCGCTCGCGGCGTCATCCCGGCGCCTGGGCCCCTGGGACCGGGCTATGATCGGCGTCATCCGGGCTTGGAACCGGGGCGACCTGGCGGAGGGGCACCTCGCGTCGCACCGATTGCTGGATTTGGTGCCCGATTCGGAATGGGCCCTGGTCGCGGCCTACGCAGCCATCCACGTCGGCCGCGGCCGAGAAACGCTCGGCTTGTTGCCGCGGGTGCCGGCCGATCTCGAGTGGCCACGCTTCTGGGTCGGCGTCATCCGGCATCAGGCCCAGATGCTCACCGGCGAGTTCGCGGTTGCCCTCGCCGAGGCCGAAGAGCGCCTGGGTCGCGAGCCGGAAAGCCGCTTCTGGGAGCAGGCCGCCGTCAAGGCGTTGGCAGCGCTCGGCCGGGCGGAGGACGTTGAGGCGATCTGTGCCCGATCGCTGGTCGAGCGGCTCGTCGACCAGCCGTGTCGGCAAGCCATCTCCGAACTTCGCGGCCGGGGACATCCGGATGCGGCCGCCCGCGTGGCCCGACGGTTTCTCGCGGCCTTCAGGGCGGCTGACACGAGCGCCGCAATCCTCGCCTCGGTCCGGGCAAGCTTGGCGTATGATGCTGGGGACTGGACCGATCTCGCCGAGCCGCTGAAAAACCTGCCGTCGGCAGAGGTCGACCGGGATCCCGAGCTGCGCCTGCTCAGGGCAATGGCCGCCGCGGCCCGTGGCGATCGGGCGACCGTTCAAGCGCTGCTGATCCGGCTCGACGCCCCCGATGGGTGGGCTCGAATCGAGGCCGCGGCGCTCCTGGGTGACAAAGACGAGGCCGTCGACCTGCTGGCGCGAAAGTTCCGAAGCGGATTTTCGCGCTCGTTCAGCCTCAATCCATTCGCCGGCCTCGACCGGCTTCACGGGTACCCACCCTACGAGTCGCTGGTTCGTCCGGTTGACGATCCCGAGCACCGGGCCCGATTCGCCATCCGCTGACGAATTCGACTACGTCAAGAACGGCCAGTTCCCCCGGGGTGCCAGAGCACCGCGGGGGATTTTCCGTCAGGTGACCGGTGGTGACCCTCGGTTGACGGCGGTCGGATATCCTGGTGAAGCGTGGTCGGCCACGGATCTTCCCCGTCGTTCCAGAGGAGTCAGGACCATGATCGCAATGGCTCATTCGTCACCGGCCCAATCCCCCACTCTCGCGGCCTTGGTCATTGCGCTGCTGTTGGGGTGCGGCGGCTCCTCATCCACCGGGGTCACCCCCCCGCCACCTCCGCCCCCGCCCCCGCCGACGACTCCGACCGTGACGGCCGTGGGTCCGGCCATCGGTCACGGTGGTGACGTCGGCCTGCAGGTCACCATCTCGGGCACCGGCTTTGCAACGGGCGCCACCGTCGCCTGGGGTTCTGACCGGAGCCGCCGAGTCTTGGCACCCGCTATTCGTGCCGCAGCGCCTCCACCGGGTCGAGCCGCGCGGCCCGATTGGCGGGATAGAGTCCAAAGAAAATCCCCGTCACCACCGACGCCACCAGCGCGACCGCCACCGACCATAGCGGCACCTCGGCCGGAATCGGCGTGAATCGGCGCACCACCCAGGCAATCCCGTTTCCCCACACCAGGCCCACCGCCCCGCCGAGCAACGTCAGTGTCGCCGCCTCGACCAGGAATTGGAACAGCACCTCCCGCCGCGTCGCGCCGAGCGCCTTCCGAACTCCGATTTCCCGGGTCCGCTCGGTTACCGAGATCATCATGATCGCCACCACGCCGACGCCTCCCACCAAGAGGCCCACGCTCGATAACGCCAGCATGATCAGGAAGAACCCGGCGGTCACCTGATTGAAGGTCTCGAGGAGCTTGTTGCCGGTCAGGATCGAAAACGTATTGGGCTCCGAAGGTCGGAGCCGCCGGCTGGCGCGGAGTGAGGCCATGACCTCCTCCTCGACGTCGGCGACCCTGGCGGTCGGTTTCGGGATCACGACGATCGTGAGCCAACCCTTGAAGTAGTCGACCACTTTGACGAAGACCGGATGGGGCATGAACATCGTCGGCGGGCCCGCGGTTCCGAGCATGGACGACGGATCGGCGTAAACCCCGACCACCGTAAACGGTTGGCCCTCGACCCGGACCCGGCGGCCGAGCGGATCGAGCCCGTTGAACAGCAATTGCGACAACCGCGGATTGATCACCACGACGTGGGCCGCGGCGGCATCCTCGACCGGAGTCCAATTCCGGCCCCGCTGCATTTCGCCGCCGAGAACCTTGATCCAACTCGGGTTGAGCCCGCCCACCGCGATCTGGGCGACGTGTTCGTTCTCGTAGCTCACCGAGGCCGTGGCCACCTCCCGCACGGTGACCGCGTCGACCGATGGAAGCTGCCGCAGCTGGCGGGCCTCGGCCACGGTCAACTTCGGGAACCGCTCCCAAAAGGTGTTCCGGTCGATTTCGCCCGCATCGACCGCGAGGCCCTCGCGGAAGAACCGGACCACGAACAGGGTCTTCGGCCCGGTCCGTTCGATGATCGCGGTCACCGTGTGCTGGATCCCGGTCAGGGTCGCGGCCATTGCGATCACCACCATGGCCCCGATCGCGACCCCGAGAATCGTCAATCCGGCTCGAAGCCGGTTGGCCCGAACCGACTCGAGCGCCATCGCGACGCCCTCATAGAGCCGGTGACCGAGGGTCGACCCGCCCGAGATTTTCATTCGGCCCGGAGCGCCGTGATCGGGTCGAGCCGCGAGGCCCGGTTCGCGGGGTAGAGCCCCGCTACGACGCCGACGATGATCCCGAGGCTCACCCCCAGCGCCACCGACCACGGGGCCACCGAGGCCGGCAACGGGGTCAGCGACCGAAGCAGAAACGCCAGTCCAATTCCAAGCCCGATCCCGAAAACGGCGCCGGCCACCGACAGGGTGGCAGCCTCGATCAGAAACTGAGCCAGGATGTCTCGGCGGCGGGCGCCTAACGCTTTCCGGATCCCGATTTCCCGGGTCCGTTCGCTCACCGCCATCAGCATGATGTTCATGATCACGATCCCGCCGACCACCAGCGAAATGGCCACCAGGCCGGGCAAGGCCACGATCAACACCGCCGAGATCTGGCTCCAGGTACCGAGGGCGCCCTCGGAGGTTTCGATCGTGAAGTTGCTGGGCTCGTTGGGTTTGAGACTGCGAACCCGGCGGAGTTGGCCTTCCGTTTCCGTGGCGGCGAGCGCCAACTGCGACCCGTCGGTCACCTGAATGCTGAACCAATCGAGGTCCCGGCCCACGCAGAGGAAGCGACGCGCCGGCGAACCGTAGGGTACGACGGCCAGCTTGTCGAGCGGCTGGCCGAACAGTTCTCCTTGAGCCTTCAAGACCCCGACCACCCGGTGGGGCAGCCCCTCGATCGTGACGTCCCGGCCGATTGGCTCGACTCCCGCCAAGAGCTTCGTGGCCACCAGGGCGCCCAGAACCACCACCGGCACGCCGGCCCTCACCTCCGGTGCGCTGAACGCCCGCCCGCTGGCGATCTCGTATTGTTTGATATCGAAGTACGCCTCATCGGCCGCGACGATATCCACGCCCGGCGCCAGACGGCCGCTCCAGCCGATCGCGAGGCTCGCGGCGCAGACTCGGGAAAACCGGGCCGGGACGGCCAGGCCGGCGGCGATGGCGCGGGCCTCCGCCTCCCGAAACGGCGGCCGGCGATTCCATTCCCGCTTCTGCTCCGGGGTCTGGGTCCACGAGTCGTCGGGCCGGCGTTTGACCTGCAACGTGTTCAGCCCCACGAATGCGGTGGCGAATTTGGTCTCCATGAAGACATTCATGCCCTCGACGATCGAGACCACCGCAATCAGGAAGGTGACTCCGATCAAGACACCGAGGAGGGAGAAGAAGCTCTTCAGCATCTGGGACCGAATCGATTGCAACGCAAGCCGGATGGCTTCGAGGAAGGACATCAGGGTGGGTCTACGGTCATCCGCGGAGACCATGTGCGGAGCAGCAAGGCGGCGCGTTCATCCCAAGCAATATCAAACCATTGGATTGAAATTGCAGGGTATCGGCTCGACTCAAGGCGCTCAGTCTCCCCGGAGTATAAATTGGGACCTTCCCACCCCGGTCGAGATCCGAATGCCGAATTCCCAAACCCCGATCGCTACTGGGGCCCAGTACATCGACAGCCTCCGGAACCGCGGCCTCGTCGTGTACCTCTTCGGCGAGCGCGTGGCCGAGCCGGTCGATCACCCGATCATCCGCCCGTCGATCAACGCCGTGGCCGAAACGTACGATCTGGCCGCGACGGACCCCGCGCTCGCCACCGCGGTCTCGCCCTACACCGGCGGCCCGGTCAACCGGTTCCTCCACATCGCCACCTCGGCCAACGACCTGGTCCTCCAGAACCGGATGCAACGCCGGCTCGGCCAGTTGACCGGGACCTGTTTTCAACGCTGTGTCGGGATGGACGCGTTCAACGCGCTCCATTCGGTGACCCACGAGATCGACGCGAGCCGCGGCACCCGGTATCACGGCCGGCTGATCGAGTTCCTGACCAGGATGCAGCGGCTGAACCTCGTGGTCGGCGGGGCGATGACCGACGTCAAGGGCGACCGGAGCTTGGCACCCCACCAACAGGCCGACCCGGATCTCTACCTCCGGATCGTTCGGCGATCCGAGGCCGGCGTCTGGGTCAGCGGCGCCAAGGCGCACCAGACCGGTTGTCTCAACTCTCACTGGCTGATCGTGATGCCGACGCTCCGGCTCGGTCCGAAAGACCGGGACTACGCGGTGGCCGGCGCCATTCCGGTCGATGCGCCCGGCCTGACCTATGTATATGGGCGCCAGTCGTGCGACACCCGGAGCGCCGAGCCCGACGATCTCGATCAGGGCAACGCCCGGTTCAGCGGCCAGGAGGCGTTGATCATCTTCGAGGACGTGTTTATTCCCGCGGACCGCCTCTTCATGGACGGCGAAGTGGAGTTCGCGGCCATGCTGGTGGAGCGGTTCACCTGCTATCACCGGCGGAGCTACGTCTGCAAGACCGGGGTCGGCGATGTCTTGATCGGCGCGGCGGCCGCGATCGCCGAGGCCAACGGTGTGGCCAAGGCCTCGCATATTCGGGACAAGTTGGTCGAGATGACCCATCTGAACGAGACCGTGTTCGGGACCGGTATGGCGGCCAGTCACCTGGCCACGACGACGGCGTCCGGCGCCGTCCTTCCCGACGACATGCTGGCGAACGTCTGCAAACACCACGTGACCACGGTGCCGTATCAGCTGGGGCGGTTGGCGCAGGACCTGGCTGGTGGTCTGGTGGCCACGTTACCCTCGGCCCCGGATTTCCGGCATCCGGAAATCGGTCCGAA
>JANPEL010000275.1:0-2383 GCA_031431925.1 Gemmatimonadota bacterium
GACCGTCGCCAGGTTGGCGTGGGCCTCGAACAAATCAGGATCAAGCCCCACCGCCTGCCGGTAGGCGGCCACCGCAGGCTCGAGCATGTCTTCGCCCTGGAGCGCCACGCCGAGGTAGAAACAGGCGGTGGCATCAGTCGAAGCGGTCTGGAGGTACCCGACCAAGAGGTCCACCGCCTCGGCGGTCCGGCCGTCCAGAATGGCGAGCCGGGCCAGCACCCGGCCCCGGCGCGGGCAGTCCCCGATGCCGGCGGCCACCAGCGCCCCGGCCCCGGCCACATCCCCCATGTCGAGCAACACGTCGGCCAGGCCGGCCGCCGCCGTACCGCCGTCCGGGTCGATCGACAGGCTCTGCTCGAACGCGGCCCGGGCGTCGGCGACGTGTCCGGCCCGAAGCAGCGCATCACCGAGGTCCGCATGATAGGAAGGGACCGCCGGGGCGCGGGCGATCGCCTGCCCCACCAAGGCCAGCTCCAAGTCCTGCTGCCCGAGTTGTCCCATTAAGCGGCCGAGCCGGTGCAGCAACTCGGGGTTCTCCGGGTCGGCCTGCAACGCCACCTGGCATCCTTGGGCCATCTCATAGACCAAGCTCATTCGCCGCCTCCTATGCTCGTTGTCGCCTCGACTCGGCTGGGATCCCACGTGGTATCCTCGTCCCGCCTCGCCCATTGAGGGTGGGCCCGACACCAGGCCACCAGCTCTCGATACGAACCCGGCCGCCCGGCCAGGCCTAACGTCTGATACACCAAACGGACCCACGCGAGGTCGTCCTCGGTATCGACGGTCCACCTGAGATCGCTGTCGTTGGTTTCGCTCCGCACCGACCGGCATCGAAACGCCGCGCGGTGTTCGAGCCGGGCGACGACGGTCACATGCTCACGTGCCTCGGTCGACCGGCCCAGTCGGTCCATCCGGGTCAGGGCCTCCCGGGTGAAGGCTTCCACGTCGAGGCCCCGGGGGTAGCTTCGCTCCGTCACATTCGAGGCGTAGTCGGTTCCGGGATCGGCGAGGATCTCGTCCACGACTCGATCGATGACCGCCCCATCGAGTAGCGGGCAATCCGCGGTCAGCCGGACGATGAGATCGGCCCCGGCTGCATCCGCCGCCCCGACGAACCGGCCCAGCACATCCTGCTCCGAGCCGCGAAAGACCGGGGCGCGGAGGCTCAACGCCCGGGCCGCAATCGGGTCGTCAGCCCGGGCATCGGAGCAGGCCACCCAGACAACATCCACCCGAGCGGCGAGCCGAACCCGTTCGATGACCCGATCGAGCATCGGCGCGCCCACGAGATCAGCCAGCACCTTGCCCGGCAGCCGAGTCGATCCCATCCGAGCTTGGATCACCGCCACGACGTTCATGGCCGCTCCCAATTCGCGACGAAGTACGGGACCGGCTCGGCGCCGAAGCTGGCCTTGAAGTCGCCCCGGGACGGCGAGTTCATACCGATCACGTCGATCGACCGAACCCCCCGGTGGAGGCCGGCAGCGACGCCGGACAGAAACAAGAAGGTGGAGACCCCCGCGTTCCGAAACGAGGGGTCGTTGGCCGCCACGAGATAGTAGGCCGTGCGATCATCGTACAGGAACACCGCCGCACCCGTTGCCGTCCCGTCCGGAGCGCGGGCCACGAGCAGGTCGCCGAATCCATGGCGGAGCGCCGCCTCGGTCACCGCCCGGAGCAGGGTCCGTTCCCGGGGGCTTCGCACCAACCCCTGCCTGGCAAAGGTGGCCTCGTGCAGTCGGTCGAGCAGGTCGAGGTCATCCGACGCCTCGAGAGTGAACCGGTCGGAGGCCTTCCGGTACTCCTGGCGCCGGACACTCCGGGCGCCGGCCAAGACCGCCTCGAGGCCGCCTCGTGGGTCGACGGGAATCAGACCCGTGTACCGGAGATCGAGGCCGAACCGGCCGAACGCGGGCTCGTGGTAGTGGAACCAGGAAAAAGCTCGGAGATCGGCAAGCGCCGGGTGGAGACACCACGACAGGCGGTCACGCCCGCTCAGTCCTTCGAGTAACGTGGTCGTGGCATCGAGTGCTTCGTGGACCCGGCGGTGAGCCGGGCTCCCGACGGCGACGCCGGGAAGTACGACCCCCTGGTAGAGACAGAAGGGCACCGGCGCCGTCGCGGGGGCGGCGGCATCCGTCAGGATGATGGCGGCCGCTCGGGTTTCCTCACCCGGGCCGGTCAGCCTCCAGGGCGTCCATTCGACGTCGAGCGCGTCGAGTAACTCCGGTCGAAGGAATACCGACCCCTGCGGCGACTCCGCCACGAATCGGGTCCACGCGGCCCGGTCGGTCCAGGGGGACACCTCCGCCAAAGACACGGTCATCGGTACACGAACACCGCGACGTCGCACCGCTCGTAGTGGTGCTCGATCCGGACCCGC
>JANPEL010000276.1:0-1982 GCA_031431925.1 Gemmatimonadota bacterium
GGACCCGCCGCCATCAGGGGCAGCACCGCGAATGGGATGAGTCGATGAGGTAACCGGATGAATCCCCCAAAGTGCGTCGCGCCGTCTACCCGAACTGGATAGGCGGCGCGACCATCAAAGTCCTTCGAGCTCGAGACGATGCGCCTGGGACCGTAGGTTCCTGACGTTCGATCGAATTCTCGAGAAGCCTACGCGATCACCTGGCGACCGCTTGCCCTGCTCGAGCTCGAACGACGTATCTCACTAGACAATGGATCACCTCCTTGAGCCATGGGTGGAACATACCTGCCGTAGGGGCATCTCTAAATTGGGAAACTCGCCCGCTGAACACAAGCCCCCGCTACATTGGGCCGTGCCCCACACCTCGATCACCTATCGAACCTTGGCCGGGCTGGCCAACGCGCTCCTCCCCGTGGTGGCCCGAGGAGGGACAAAGCTCGCGCTCGGTGATCGGGCCCGGCGGGCCGCGCTCGATCACTGGCGCCGATGGGCCACGGCCCACCGCGATCGCTCGCGCCCGCTGGTCTGGGTCCACGCGCCCTCGGTCGGTGAAGGCCTCCAGGCCAACGCGGTGCTCGGCCGGCTCCGGCGCCGGAATCCCTCCTGGCAGATCGTCTCCAGTTTCTTCAGTCCTTCGGCCGAGCTACTCGCCGGCCGCCAGCCGGTCGACTACGCGGGGTACCTGCCCTACGACACCCGGTCGAACGTCCGCCACCTGCTCGACCTGCTGGCCCCCACCGCCCTCGTCTTCACCAAGCTCGATCTCTGGCCCGAACTCGCGACCGGCGCTGCCGCCCGCGGGGTCAAACTCGGGATGATCGCCGGCACCGTGAGCGCCGTGAGCCGCCGAGGCCATCCGGTCGCCCGCTGGCTGACTCGGCCCGGCTATCAAGCCCTCGACCGGATCGGCGCGGTGGCGGCCCCCGACGCCGAGCGTCTGATTCACCTCGGCGCCGACCCGGCGCGCATCACCATCACCGGCGACCCCCGGTTCGACAGCGCCGCCGAACGGGTCCGGGCCATTTCCCCGGACGACCCGCTCCGCCGCCTAACGACCGGCGCCCCGACCCTGGTGGCCGGATCAACCTGGCCGGCCGACGAACAGATCGTGCTCGACGCCTACCGCCTGGTCCGAACCCGGGTACCCGAAGCCCGCCTGATTCTGGTGCCCCACGAGATGACCCATGTCGAGTCGCTGATCGCCGCCGTCCGGCGGGCGGGGTGGGCCTTTGGGCGGTTGAGCGAACTCGGGCCGCAGGTTCCAGCCGTCGTCATCGTCGACCAGATTGGCCACTTGGCCACGATCTACGCCGGGGCCCGGGTCGCCTACGTTGGTGGGGGATTCGGATCGGCCGGCCTCCACTCCGTCCTCGAGCCGGCCGCTGCCGGCGTGCCGGTCATCGTCGGTCCTCGATGGCAATCGAGCCGGGAGGCCGGTCTGCTGCTCGCGGCCGGTGGGGCCCGGACCGTGTCCGGCCCCGACGCCGCCGTCGAGCTCGCGGATGCGTGGACCGGATGGGCCGACTCGATCGCCGGCAGAGCCGCCGGTGCCCAGGGTCTCCAACTCGTGACCCGAGAACTGGGCGCGGCCGACCGCAATGCGGCCCTGGTTGAAGAACTTCTCGCGGCAGGCTGAGGCCGCCTCCGCTATTCGTGCCGCAACACCGTGGCGGGGTCGACCCGGGCCGCGCGCCACGCCGGGATGAAGGACGCGATCGCGGCGATGGCGAGGAACAACACCGCCACGAAAGCCAGGAGCACCGGCTCGTTGGTCCGCAGGCTGACCGGAAATTCGGCCAGCACCGGCCCGAACAGCAGCGAGAGCCCGATCCCGGCAGCCACACCGATCAGAGCCAGGCGAAGTCCCCGACCGGCGACCCGGCCGACCAAGCCCAAGGGCGTGGCTCCGAGCGCAATCCGCACTCCGATTTCGACGATCCGGTTGTTGACGTAGCCACTCAAGATTCCGTACAGACCGATGG
>JANPEL010000277.1:0-12495 GCA_031431925.1 Gemmatimonadota bacterium
GCCAACCGGTCCAACTCGGTTTTCGAGAGCGACCGGTCATCGGCGTCGAGGAGCGCCGCCATGGCCTGGGACGTGGAGCCGTCGAAGAAGGTGCGGACGACTTGTTCCAAGGCGTTGGCGCGGGCCCGCTCTTTCGGGACCATGGGGACGAACACGTAGCGCGGGCCATCCTGCTCGTGCCGCAGGTGACCCTTGCCTTCGAGGACCCGAAGCAGGGCGCGGACCGTGGAGTAACTGGGTGGATCGGGGATCTCGGCTTGAACCTCGAGGGCGGTGGCCCGGTGGAGGCGGTAGACGATATCCATGATCTGCCGCTCTCGGCGGCTCAGCGATGGGGCGGAGGGGCGGGGCATGGGCCTCCTTACGGCGTCGAGGTGCTAAAGATTCAGCACTATGCTAAAAAACTAGCACTACCGGTCACGACGCGCAAGCACCGAGGGTCGGTCGGTTAGAGGGCGCCCCCCCGGCGCCACCGGCCGATCGCGTCGTGCTCCTCGTCGAACATGGCCAACACCTCGGCCGGCGACACGGTGGCCACTCCGGCCTTGGCCACCTCGAGGCCGGCGGCGTAGTTGCCGAGATAGGCCGCTTCCGGCACCGAAGCCCCGGCCGCCAAGGCGGTGGCCACCCATGCGGTGACGGTGTCGCCCGCGCCCGAGACGTCGAACACTTCGCGGGCCCGGCTCGGCACCTGGCTTCGGGTGCCGTCATGGGTCACCAGGGTCATCCCCTCGCTGCCTAACGTTACCAGCAGGTTGTCCACGCCGAGCCGTTCCCGGGCGCTGACCAGCGAATGGGGGTCGAGCGTGAAGTCGGCACCGGCACCCAAGGCGGCTTCGAGTTCGCGCCGGTTGGGTTTGAATACGGTGGCGCCGCCGTACTCGAAGAAGTGCCGGAACTTCGGGTCGACCACCACGGGCATTCCGCGGCGGCGGGCGGCGGCAATCGCGTCGCGGATCAGGGCGGGGACGAGGGCGCCCTTGTTGTAGTCCTCGAGGACCAAGGCATCGGCCGAGGCCATGGTGGCGTCGATGACCGCCCAGAGCCGGGCCAAATCATTCGACGAGAGGGGGCTGTCTCGTTCCTCGTCGATCCGGACCACTTGCTGGCCGCGGGCCAAGACCCGGGTCTTGGTCGTGGTCGGGCGGTCGGCCACGGTTACCAGGTACCGGTCGTCGAGGTGCTTGGCGGCGAGTTCGGTCCGGATCAGGGTCCCGTGCTCGTCGTCGCCGATGGCGCCGGCCAAGAGTGCCGTGCCCCCGACCGCAGCGACGTTGGCGGCGACGTTGGCGGCACCGCCTAACGCCGACCGCGAGCTCCGGACCGTCACGACCGGGACGGGGGCCTCGGGCGAGAGCCGGTCGGTGTCGCCGATCAGGTAGCGGTCGAGCATGATGTCGCCGACGACGACCACCCGGCGGCCCCGCATCCGGTCGAGCAGGGTGGTGATCCGGTCGCGGGAGAGTGGCGCCAACGGTTGGGCGGTCATTGGAGGGCCTTCTGGGCTTGGAAACCGACGGTGGCCCGGATCCGGGCTTCGAAGCGGTTCCGGGTGGTGGTATGGTGCCAGCCGCCTTCGCCGAGGAACTGAAACGGGCCCAGGCCGCCGGAGGCGCGAGCGCCGAGGCGCCAGGTCGATTCGACCGCACCGAGGAACAGCTCGGGGGTGGCGGTCAGGGCGGCGCCTAACGGAAACGGTTGGTCCAATCGACCCTCGCCCTGTTGGAACAACGTCACATCCGGAGCGACCAGCCACGACTTCCCGACCGGTACGCCGACGCTCAGGCCAAGACTCAAGTTGTCGGGAAACTGCGGGCCCAGGCCGAGACCCTTGTCGACGAAATTCTGGGCGCTGTCGAGGGTGCGATAGGCCAGTGAGCTGACCATCGCCAAGTGGGCTCGCCAGCTGAGCCGGCTCCCGAGCGCGCCGGAACCGACCATGGTGGCGGCCCACCGGCCGGGGTGGGCCGGTTCACCGGTGCCGGTCGGATCGGGTTTTCGTCGCCACCGATCGTCGATCATCGCTTGGCCCTGGAGGAGCACGCGGTTCGTGGGCCGCCATGACAGGTCGCCGCCGAGAATGGTATTGCGGTCGTCCTTCATTCCCTGTTGAATCGGGAAGGAAAACAGGATCAGGGGATTGGCAAAGCCCGGTTCGAACGATCGGTTGGTTCCGGACAACACCGCCGTTTCCCAGAGGGCCAGGTTGAGCCGGCTGGAGAGCCGGGCGTTGAGGCGGTGCGCCACGAAGTATCGCTGGTGGATCGTCCCGTCGTTCGACCGCATCTCGGTGAGCTGGGTGCCGAGCGCCGTGAATTGGAGGTCCCGAAAGACCACCTCGAAAGCCAAGTCGGTACGGGGGTACCCCTGGTTGGCAATCGAGAGCCCAGCCGATCCAACCGGTCCCCAGTTCCGTTCCATTTGTCCAAAGAAGAGCCGGGCGTGTTTCCATTGTCCGGCGAGATACGCGTCGATGAAACGGTACGCCTGGGACTTGGTTCGCTGCGTCGTGGCCCCCGCCCAGTCGTGGTCGCGCTTGAGCCGGTTCTCGGCCGCCGCCCGGCTCATCATGACCAGGGGCCCCGACCGGAGTTCGAAGCTCGACTCCAGATACGGCCGGACCCCACCGGCCCCGGCGGGATGGAAGAGATCGCGCCGGGCCCTCGAAAAACCGTCGACGCCGATCCGGGGTGCCACGCGGAACCAGTGCGCTTCTTTGGGATCGGCAAAGGCTTCGACGAGACTCGCCGCCAGCCGCCCCGACGCCGTGGCGGAGTCGAGCCCGGCGTGACCGATGACCCGGAGCAAATCGGACCGCCGGAACGGCCGAATCATTGGCGACGGGTCGGCGATGTCCCCCCGGGTGATCAGGTACTCGGCCGCCGGCAGGAGCGGATGATCGAGCGGGATGTAGGGCGACGATTGCGCGGCCAGCGGGAAGGCCAGGACGAGGGCAAGAAAGAGGGGGCGCACCTCCGGAATGTAATGGGCCAACCGGCTATGTTTCCCCCGGCATGCACCCATTTCGCATTGAAGTGACGCGGGGGCCGCTGGTCGAGTCGGTCCATCGGGTAACGGCCGTGGTGGCCGACAGCGATGGCCGGCTCCTGGCGGCCACCGGCGACCCCGACCTGGTGACCTTTTGGCGCTCGGCGGCCAAGCCGTTCCAGGTCCTGCCGTTGATTCTGGACGGCGCCCAGGAACGGTTCGGGCTGACCGAGGAAGAATTGGCCATTGCCTGCGCCTCGCACTCGAGCGAGCCATTCCATCTCGAAGCGGTGGACCGGTTCATGGCCAAGACCGGCATCGACGAGTCGCTCCTGGCCTGCGGGCCGCACCCGCCGCTCTCGCCCGAGGTGGCCCGGGACGTGATCCGATCGGGAACCCGGATGACGGCCCGGTGGAGTAACTGCTCGGGCAAGCACACCGGACTTCTGGCGCTGGCCAAGCACCACGGGTGGGATCTCGCTGGCTACGAGCGACAGGGGCACCCGGTGCAGGACCGGATCCAGGACGAAATCGAGCAGTGGACCGGGATCCCGCGGAATGAGCTGGTGCTGGCGGTCGATGGATGCACTACGGTGTGCTTCGGGCTTCCACTCCGCCGGATGGCCCAGGCCTACGCTCGGTTTGGGGTTTCGGCCCGGCCGGAAGTCCGGACCCTCTGGCAGGCGGTCACCAACCATCCCCATTTGATTGCGGGGACGAAGCGACTCTGCACCGACCTGATGACGGTGTTCCCCGGAGAAATCTTCGCGAAGATTGGGGCCGAGGGGGTGTACTGCGCGGCGATTCCGGCTCGGGGCGTTGGCATTGCCATCAAAGTTGAAGATGGCGACATGAGTTCCGTCGGGATGGCGTTGGTGGCGGTGCTCCGCCAAGTCTTCGAGCGGGGCCCGGCAGGTGACGCCGTGGCCCGGCTCGATAGCCTGACCTAGCACCGGGCGGGCGAGGTCCGCACCACCCGGGGGGCGCTGGTGGGCCAGATCCGGGCGGCGGGGCAGCTCGAATTTTTTCGCGCCTGATCGCTGAAGAATGGTACGCCGCCTTGGGCACGACCGGTTATTGTGATGGCGCTCGACCAACCGACTGAGGCGCTGGTGCGGTTCGCGGCCGCCATTGCCGGCGGGCAGGGACCGCGGGTGGCCGATGCGGCGGCAGCGGCCTGCCGGGCCGGGGTGCCGGTGGTCTGGGGCGACGAACTCCTGTTGCAGTCGGTGTTGATGGTTGGGTATCCCCGGGCGCTCTCCGCCGCGGTCGAGTGGCGCGCGGCCACCGGCGAGCCGCCCGCGGCGTTGGAGGATGGCACCGACGGGTCGCAGGCGGCCGCCTGGCTGGCTCGCGGCGAAGCTACCTGCCGGATCATCTACGGGGCGAACTACGCCAAGCTCCGGGCCAATGTGGCCGGTCTGCACCCGGCCCTCGACGGCTGGATGGTGTCGGAGGGCTACGGCCGGACGCTGTCTCGTCCCGGGCTCGATCTGATCCGGCGGGAGTTTTGTGTGATTGCTCAAGTGACCGTGCTCGAGGCCGAGCGACAACTCCACTCGCATTTGCGAGGGGCCCGGAATGCCGGGGCCGATCGGGCGGCGATCAGCGCGGTGTTGGACGCGACCGCGAGTGAGGCGAGTGCGACAGCCATGACGATGGCGCGACGTTTGTGGGAGCGGGTAACCGGATGAGTTTTGTCGATCGAGTGGAAGTCCAAGTCGAGGCCGGAACCGGCGGGTCCGGTACCGCCTCGTTTCAGCGGTTCAAATATGTGCCCAAGGGTGGTCCCGACGGCGGGGACGGCGGCAACGGCGGGCAGGCCTACGTCCAGGGCGATTCCAACCTGACGACGTTGCTCGATTACCGCTACCGGACGATCTGGAAAGCCGAACGGGGCATGCACGGCAAGGGCAAGAACATGACCGGGGCCACTGGTGATGACGTCGTCTTGCCGGTGCCGTTGGGCACGATCATCAAGGATGCCAAGACCGGCGAGTTGTTAGGCGAGGTGCTGGTGTCCGGTCAGCTGATTCTGGTGGCCAAGGGCGGGCGGGGCGGGCGGGGTAACACCCGGTTTACCAGTTCCACTCACCGGGCGCCGCGGGAATGGGAGCCGGGCGAGGCGGGGCAGGAACGGACCATCGAGTTCGAACTGAAACTGATTGCCGACGTCGGCCTGGTCGGCGAGCCGAACGCCGGCAAGAGCACCCTGCTGTCGGTGGTCTCGGCGGCGCGGCCCAAGATCGCCGACTATCCGTTCACCACGTTGGAGCCGAATCTCGGCGTGGTGTCGATGGGCGATTCCCGGACCTACGTGGTGGCCGACATTCCGGGCATCATCGAGGGCGCCCACCAAGGGAAGGGGCTCGGACTCCAGTTCTTACGCCACATCGAACGGACCCGGGTGCTGGCGTTCATGATCCCGGTCGATGCGCCGGACTCGCAGGCAGCCTTCGACCGGCTCCGGCGCGAGGTCCAGGCCTATAGCGAACCGTTGTACCGGAAGCCGTTTCTGGTGGTGCAGTCGAAGCGCGATGTCCTGCCCCCGGAGGAGGAGGTGCCGGTCATCGTGGCCCCCGACGCGGTGGCGATCGTGGTGATCTCGGCGGCCGCCGGCACTGGGCTCGACGAGCTCAAGCGGACGTTCTTCCGCCTCATCGAGGCCGCCAAACTGAAGGATGATTCGGCCGATGCCCTTGAATGACGAACGGTACGCCTACCTCGCGCTGGCGCTGACGCCCGGAATCGGGCCGGCACGGCTGCAGAGGTTGAAGGATCACTGTCGAACCTGGAGCGGCGCCCTTGCGGCGCCGTTTGCGTTTTTAGGCTCCATTCCCACCATGACCGCCGCCGCCGCAACCGCCATCAAGGGCTTCGACGGCACCGCCCTCGACCGGGTGGTGGCCCGAGTGACCGAACTCGGCGGGTTCGTGCTGACTCCGTTCGACGCCGACTACCCGGGATCGTTAGGCAATATTCCGAGCCCTCCGGCCGTGCTGTTCGGGATTGGCCACCTCGACCGGCTCCGGGGGCCGGCGGTGGCCATCGTCGGGTCCCGGCATCCGAGCCCGTATGGGATTGGGGTGACCCGCGACCTGGCCCGGCTCGCGGCGGATGGCGGCCTGACGGTGGTGAGCGGGATGGCGCGAGGTCTCGATGCGGTGGCGCACTGGGCGGCGGTCCCGACCGGGCGGACCATCGGGGTGTTAGGCAACGGGCTCGGCGTCGTCTATCCGGCTGCCAATCGCGCTCTGTATGAACGGATGGCGGCCGACGGGCTCCTCCTGACCGAGTTTCCCCCGGGCGAACGGCCAACCGCCGGAAGTTTTCAGCGCCGGAACCGGCTGATCAGCGGGTTGGCCCGGGCCACCGTGGTGGTGGAGGCCGCCGCCGGCTCCGGGGCCCTGATTACCGCCGGCACCGCGTTGGAGCAGGGCCGGGAGATTCTGGCGGTGCCGGGCCCGATTACCAGCCGGACCAGTCTCGGGCCCAACCAGTTGATTCGCGACGGCGGGGCAGCGCTCTACCGGGAGCCGGATGATCTTCTGTCGCTCTACCCCGAGGTCGACCCAGGGTTCCGGGCCGGGCTTCGAACCGGCGGCGACCGCGACTTGGCCCGGGGCCGGATTCGGACCGAGTTGCAACGGATCTTGGGGGTGCTCGACGGGACGCCGCGCACCCTCGAGGGCCTGGCCGAAGAACTGACCGTTCGGCCTGAGACCCTGATCGGGGCGCTGTCGGAGCTCGAGATCGTCGGCCTCGTGGAACAGGACGGCGCCGGGTTTCGCCGGGTGCTGTAGGTATTCCGGGCCGGCAAGGCGAAATTTTCCGGCGTGCACCTCTACGTCCACGTCCCGTTCTGCGCCCGCCGTTGCTCGTACTGCGATTTTGCGATCGCGGTCCGGAAATCGGTGCCGTCGAGCCGGTTTGCCGAGATGGTGGTGGCCGAATGGCGGCGATGGCTCGGGGCGCCCTGGTGGGCCAACCAGGGGCCGATCGAGACGATCTATTTCGGCGGCGGCACGCCCTCGCTCCTGGACCCCGAGGCAATCGGCGCCGTGCTCCGGGCGGTGCGGGACGACCGATCGATTGCCGGGGCGGCGGAAATTACCCTCGAGGCCAATCCCGAGGATGTTTTGCCGGAGCGGGCGGCCGCCTGGGCCGCGCACGGCGTCAACCGGGTCTCGCTGGGGGTCCAGTCGTTTTCGCCCGCGGTGCTGGAATGGATGCACCGGACCCATGGGCCGGAGCGGCCGGCGGCGGCCATCACCACGCTCCGCGAGGCGGGGATTGCCAACGTCTCGATCGATCTGATCTATGCGGTGCCCCGGGCGCTCCGCCGGTCGTGGCGGGAAGACCTCGACCGCGGGCTCGCGCTCGAACCGAGCCACCTTTCGCTCTACGGCCTGACCGTTGAGGATCGGACTCCGCTCGGGCGGTGGGTGGCCCGCGGCGAGGCGGTCCCGACGGAAGAAACGCCGGCGGCGGAGGAATACCTCGAGGCCCACGAGGCGTTGATCGGGGCGGGGTTTGACCACTACGAGGTTTCTAATGCCGGGAAACCCGGGTTCGAATCGCGCCACAATTGGGCCTATTGGCGGCGGGCCTCCTACCTCGGACTCGGCCCCTCGGCTCATAGTGCTGAGGGCCGCCGGCGGTGGTGGAACGTTCGCGATTGGGAAGGCTATCGGCGGGCGGTCGAGGCCGGTGGCGGGGTGGCCGGTGAGGAGACGCTCGACGACCGCCAGGTCCGGCTCGAAGGTCGGTATCTTGGGCTCCGGACCACCGGGGGCGTTCCGGCATCATCCCTGCCTCTGGGCGTCGTGGACCAGTGGGTTTCGGCCGGATGGGCCGGTCGGGATGGCAGCCGGGTGGTCTTGACGGCGGAGGGGTGGCTCCGGCTAGACGCCTTGGTAAGTCAGGTGGATGAGGCCTAAATTACTGTGATGCAGAGAGTTGAAGAGCTGTCCGCCCGCGAGGCGCGGATTCTCGATACCATTATTCAGCTGTACATCGAAACCGCCGAACCGGCGGGGAGCCAGGCTGTGGCGGTCCGGTCCAAGCTGGGCGTTTCTTCGGCCACCGTTCGGAACACGATGGGCGAACTCGAGGCCCGCGGCTTCCTCTTCCACCCCCATACCTCGAGTGGCCGAATCCCGACCGACTTGGCCTACCGGGTTTACGTCGATCGGTTGATGCACCATGCGCCGCCGAGCTACGAGGAACGGGAGCTGCTCGAATCGGAGGTCGTCCTGGTGCAGGGCGGCGGGGCCATCGAAGAAATCCTTCGCCGGGCCGCCCAAGTGCTCGGGGTGCTGACGCAGGAGCTCGGGGTGGCCGTGGCCCCGGCCCTCGACCGGGTGGTGCTGGAGCGGCTGGAACTGGTCCGGGTCAGCTCCGAGCGCCTGCTGGTGGTCCTGACGCTGGGCAGCGGCTTCGTCCGGACGATCTTTCTCGAAATTCCGAGCGCCCTCGCCGCCGAAGTGGTCGACCAGGTGGCCCGGCTCCTCAATGAGCGGCTCGCGGGTCTCCCGTTAGGCGAGATCCGCGCTTCAGTGGCCGACCGGCTCCGGGACGCCGACGGTTCCGGGCGGGCCACCAGCTTGCTGAACGTCTTCATCGCCGAGCGTGAGGGCGTCTTCGATACCACGCCGGACGGCGGCCCCGTGCTGTTGGGCAGCGCCCAGCCGCTCGCGGACCAGCCCGAGTTCGCGTCCAACATCCGGATGCGGGAGTTGCTCGAACTGACCGAGCGGCGGGATTTGCTGCGGACCGCGTTTGAATCCCACCGGCGCCGGGGCCTCACGATTACGATCGGCACCGAAAACGCCGATCCCAAGTTGGCGGCGTTCACCTTGGTGACGGCGTCCTATCGGCGCGGCGATTTGACCGGCGTCCTCGGGGTCATGGGGCCGACTCGGATGCCCTACGACAAGATCATCGGGTTGGTCGAGCATACCAGCCGGCTAGTGGAAGGATTGTTGACGTGAGTGAGTTTTACGATCTCCTCGGCGTGGCGCGGAACGCCTCCGAGGATGAGATCAAGAAGGGCTATCGGAAGATGGCCATGCAGTACCACCCCGACCGAAACCGCGAGCCGGACGCCGAGGCCAAGTTCAAGGAGATCGCCGAGGCCTATGAGGTCTTGAGCGATGCCGACAAGCGGGCCGCCTACGACCGATACGGCAAAGCCGGGCTCGGCGGCGCCGGCGGGGCCCGCGACGGCCGCGGCTTCCACCATGTGGATCTGAACGAAGCGCTCAACATCTTCATGCGCGACTTCGGGGGGATGGGCGGCCTCGACTCGTTGTTTGGCGGGGGCGGCGGCGGGGGCGACCCGGCGGAGTCCCGCCGGGGGCAGGACATGCGGGTCACGGCCAAGCTTTCGCTGTTGGAGGTCGCGACCGGCACCAAGCGGAACGTCAAACTGAAGACGCCGATTACCTGCACGGCCTGCAAGGGGAGCGGGGGCGCCAAGGGCAGCCGTCCCACCCGGTGCGCGACCTGCGCGGGCAATGGCCAAGTCCAGCGGGCCACCCGAAGTGTGTTCGGGCAGTTCGTCCAGGTGACTCCCTGTCCGACCTGTCACGGGGAAGGGACCGTCATCAGCAATCCCTGCGAAGTGTGCCGGGGCGAGGGCCGGGTCCGGGGCGAACGGACCGTGGCGGTCGAGATCCCGGCCGGAGTCTCGAATAACAATTACATCACGCTCCGAGGCCAGGGATCGGCCGGCCGGCGGAACGGGCCGGGCGGCGACTTGCTGGTGATGATCGAGGTGAAGCCGGACGACCGGTTCGAGCGGAACGGCGACGATCTCTTGTACGATCTGTCCCTGTCGTTCTCGCAGGCGGCGTTAGGCACGGAGGTCCCGATCCCGACGCCGCACGGCGAGGAACAATTGACCGTGCCGGCCGGCGTCCAGCCCGGCACGGTCCTTCGGATCAAGGGGAAGGGGTTGCCGCGGCTCGGACACAGCACCACCGGCGATCTCAACGTCCGGGTCATGCTGTGGACCCCGGAGTCGCTCACCGATGCCCAGCGGACCCTGTTCGAGGAACTCGCCAAGGTCGAGGGCGAGCGCCCCCGCGAGAGCGGGAGTTTCTGGTCCAAGTTGAAGGAAGCCCTCGGCGCATGAGCTGGTGGCTGATCGAGGCCGGGATGGCCGGCGCCGACCCCGAGGTGGTGGCGCAGGCCTTGGCCGAAGTCACCGGGCAGGCGGTGGAAGAGCGGGCCGGGTCGGTGCTGGGCTACGCCGCGGACGAATCCGCGGCCGCCGCGGCGGCCGGCGCCATCGCGGAGCGGTTCGGGGCGTCGGTGGTGCTCGCCACCAGTCCGGTGGACCAGGCGGACTGGACCGTCCGATGGCGGGAGGGCCTCGGGGTCCGCCAGGTGGGCCGGCTCCGCCTCGGACCGTCGTGGTTGCTGGAGCCCGGCCCGGCCACGGTGGTCATCGATCCCGAGACCGCCTTCGGGAGCGGCGAGCACGGCTCGACCCGGGGGGCCCTCGTCCTGCTCGACCAGTGGCTCGAGCCGGGCGGATCGGTGCTCGATCTCGGAAGCGGAAGCGGCATTTTGGCCATCGCGGCCGCCAAACTCGGCGCCAGGACGGCGTTAGGCATCGAGGTCGACGAGGAATCGGCCCCGATTGCCGATCTCAACGCCGAGCGGAATCAGGTGGCCGGCCGGGTCCGGTTCGTCACCGGCGATGCGGCGGTGCTCGGTCCCCTGGCCGGGCCCGTCGATCTGGTGGTGTCCAACATTCTTCGGAACGTGAACGAGCTGCTACTCGACCCGATCACCCGGTCACTTCGTCTCGGTGGGGTCGCGATTTTTGCCGGGATGGAAACCCCGGAGGCCGATTTGTTCCGGCCTTCGCTCACGGCCGCGGGCTTCAGCGAGATCGGCCAGGTGGTCGACGAAGGCTGGTGGTCGGTGGCGGCCCGCCGGACCCGGTGAGCCGGTGATTCGGGTCCTGGCGCCGGAACCGCTGGCGGATTCGTCCCGCGTGGTTACCCTGGACGACGACGAGGCGCATCATCTTCGGGTTCGGCGGGCCGCCGCCGGCGACCCGGCTGAAGTGCTCGACGGGCAGGGCCGGATCGGAGCCGGGCGACTCGTGGCGCAAGGGAAGGGATGGCAGGTGGCCCTCGATCGGGTCCGCTCGGTGCCGGTACCGGCGGACTTGATCCTGCTGGTTGGCGGCGGAGACAAAGACCGATTTGCCTGGCTGATAGAAAAAGCCGTCGAGCTCGGCGTCACGGAGGTGGTGCCGCTCGATACCGAGCGGAGCCGGCATGTGGCCTCCCGGGTCCGCGACGAACATCGGGGGCGACTGGAACTCAGGGCGGCGGAAGCGTTGAAGCAATCCGGCGGCGCGTGGGGGCTCCGGATTTGGCGGGTCACGGGTCTCCAGGCCGCTCTCGCCGCGGTGACCGCGACCGACCGTTGGCTGGCCGACCCGAGCGGCGCCGACCTCAAGACGGCCGCTCCCGACCGGTCGGTGGCGATCGTGGTCGGGCCCGAGGGTGGCCTGACCGCGGCCGAGTGTGATGGGGCCCGCGCGGCTGGCTTCGTGCCGGCTGCCCTTGGGGGCCGGATCCTCCGCTTCGAAACCGCCGCGATCGCGGCGGCAACGATCGCGGGCCTGGGACGAAAGGAACCAGGATGACCGACTGCATCTTCTGCCGGATTGCCGCCGGCGAAATTCCGGCCACGATCCTGGCCCGAAATGAGGACGCCCTCGCATTTCGGGATCTTAATCCGCAGGCCCCGACCCACGTGTTGGTGATTCCGGTCACCCATATCGGGGGCATGTCGGATGCTGATTCCGATGCCGGTGAGCGGGCCGGTGGCCGGTGTCTCCGTCTGGCGGTCCAGGTGGCCAAGCAACTCGGCTTGGACGAGGGCGGCTACCGGCTGGTGATCAATACCGGGCGGGACGGAGGCCAGTCGGTGGGACACGTCCATGTCCATCTGTTGGGCGGCCGCCGATTGGGCTGGCCCCCGGGCTGAGGCCCCTCTAGATTGCGGCTCATGACGCTCCGAAATCGCACGTGACTGAGGAAGTTGTCCGGCAGGACCGAACCGGGGTGCAGGCGCGAGAAAGCGTCGGCACCCCGTTCCAATTTCCAGCGGCGGTTTCCACCCCAACCAACGACGCGCTGGAGTTTTTTCGGGCCCTCGACGTGGTCGCGGTCCACGCCCGCGGGCCGCTCGGCGCCGAGCGGATTCGGCATCGCCGGCCGTCGGCTGACGCCTTCGAAATCGAACACGCGCTGGCCCCGGTCGCCGAGTTGCTGACCCTCTGGGGCCGGGGCGAACAACTCGATATTCCACCGGTTCCCGACCTCGGGCCGGTCATTGCCCGGCTCCGGGTGGCCGGGAGCGTACTGGACGGCTGGGAACTGGCGCTGGTCAAGCAGACCCTTTCGGCGGCGCGGGTCGCCGCCGGCGAGATCAAGCGGGTGGCCGAGGAGGCGCCGGCCATGGCGGCCTCGCTGGTGC
>JANPEL010000278.1:0-1649 GCA_031431925.1 Gemmatimonadota bacterium
GCGACTCACCCAGCAGCGGTTCGACGCGCTCCACAATAGCGCGACGCCGGAGTACGTCCTGATCCACATGAACCCGGACTCGGTGGTCGACCGGATCATCACCGACCCGGGCGTGATGATCGCGAGCGACGGCCTCAAGAGTCACCCGCGGAGCGCCGGCAGCTACAGCCGGATCCTGGCCCGCTACGTCCGGGAGCAGAAGAGCCTGACGATGCTCGAGGCGGTCCGGAAGAAGTCGCTGATGCCGGCCCAGCGGCTCGAGACGATTACGGCGGCAGCCAAACGGAAAGGCCGGATCCAGCCCGGCGCCGACGCTGACCTCGCGGTCTTCGATGCCGCGACGGTGACGGATCGGTCGACGTACCGGGAGCCGGGGCTCGCGAGCGCCGGGATGAAGTACGTCGTGGTGGGTGGCACTCTGGTGGTGGACCAGGGGGCGGTGGTCTCAGGCGTGGCGCCGGGCCGGCCGGTGGCGGTCGAAAAGGTCGTCCAGTAGCCGCCCGGCTGCCGGCGGGCCGAGTGCCGGCGAGCTTTGTCCCCCTGGCTCCCGATCTGGCTGTCGAGATCCGGTCGCCCGATGATCGCGCGGCGGCGGTGGCGGAAAAAGTGAAGCACTATCTCGATGCCGGCACGCGGTTGGTCTGGGTCGTGGATCCTGCCGGTCGCGAGGTGACGATCCATCGGGCGGACGGTTCGACGACTCGGCTCAGCCCCTTGGACTGGCTCGATGGCGAGGCGGTGCTGCCGGGGTTTCGGTGCCGGATTGGTGACGTGCTGCCGAGCCGGGCCTGAGGTCGCTTGGGCTCGCGTGCCGCAGCGGTTGCAACTGGGCGATCGCCGACTGGCTGGAGGTGTAGGGCCCAGCGGGGGTATTTTCCCCTTTCCTAGAACCCCAAGCGGAGCCCGGCCTTGACCCCAACGCGCCCCGGAATCGGTTGGTGGCTGATGGTCGTCCTCGCGGCGCTCACCGCCGCCTACGGCTTTGCCACCGCCCTGATCGGCCCGCCGATCTACGCCCCGAACCTCAAAGCCTCATTCGTAGCCCGGCCTTGGGGCATCTACCCCCACGCCTTCTTCGGCGGCCTGGCCGTCATCCTCGGTCCGTTCCAGTTCCACCGGGGCCTTCTCCGGAACCGGGCCCGCCACCGGAAGATCGGCCTCGCGTATGTGACGGCGAGTCTGATCGCCGGGACGGCCGGTCTCTATATGGCAGTGTATTCCTACGGCGGGATCATCACCAATTTGGGCTTCGGGGGCCTGGCGGTGGCGCTCCTCACTACGACGGGCTTGGCGTTCCGCGCCATCAAGGGCCGCGACGTCGCGACGCACCGGGAGTGGATGATCCGGAGCTACGCCCTGATCTTTGCCGCCGTGATGCTCCGGATCGAGATTCCGCTGCTGATGATGGCCACCCAAGGCAACTTCGATGTCACCTACCGGATCGTGGCATGGCTCTGCTGGGTGCCGAATCTCATCGTCGCCGAGTCGATCGTGCGACGGACTCGGCCCACGGCGATCGCGGGCCTCCCGGTGTTCGAAGGCCGATAGTCCCATGGATTCCGTTCCGATGAAGCACCCAACCATTCTCGGCGTGATTCTCGCGCTTGCGACCGGCGCCCTTGGGTGTGGCAGCCAACCACCCGCCGCCG
>JANPEL010000279.1:0-43092 GCA_031431925.1 Gemmatimonadota bacterium
CGCCCGGCGATGATGGCGCGATGGAGCAGCTTGAGCCGCTCGACGTCGGCATCACTGTAAAGCCGCTGCCGGCCGCCGCTTCGCGACGGCTCCACTACCTGGTACCGGCGTTCCCAGGCCCGAAGCACGTCGGGGCTGAGGCCGGTGCGGGCGGTGACGACCCGGATCGGGTGTTTGGCGGTGGCGGGCACACTATCCATTCAGTAACGGCCCATGAATCATAGTGGGCCAACTCCGTCAGGTCAATGTTTTGTCCAGCTATATACCTTGACAACAGATGGACGACACGGTATCCTTCCCCCCGTTGGCTCATCTGAAGCCGACAAGTAGGCAAACCGATGGTTGGTTCATCCATACCCAAAGAAGGCACCATGACTGCTACAGCTACGATCCATCAGGACATCGTCGACATCGCCGTCGCCAACGGCTCGTTCAAGACCCTGGTGGCCGCAGTGGCCGCTGCCGGTCTGGTGGAGACCTTGAAGGGCGAGGGTCCGTTCACGGTCTTCGCCCCGACCGATGCGGCGTTCGCCAAACTGCCGGCGGGCACGGTCGAGGCCCTGCTCCAGGACCAGGCGAAGTTGACCGCCATTTTGACCTACCATGTCGTTCCGGGGAAGGTCCTCGCTGCCGACGTGGTCAAGCTGACCTCGGCGACCACCGTGCAGGGCGGGACGGTCGCGATCGCGACGCGCGATGGTAAGGTGATGATCAACGGCGCCGAGGTTCTGGCGGCGGACGTGACGGCCTCAAACGGGGTCATTCACGTGATCGACTCGGTTCTGCTCCCGAGCTGAATCAGCTTCGACACCGAGGAAGGGGCGGCCCCAGCGAGGGCGGCCCCTTTTTCCCATGAGACCTAACGGTTCGCCTCCACCAGAGTACGCTCAATGAAACGGACCTATCTGATTGTCGGCCATTCGAGCGGGATTGGGCTTGCCATGGCGAAGAACGCCTTGGCCCTGGGCCATGCGGTGATCGGCCTTTCCCGGCGGACCTCCGGATTGTCGTCCCCGGACCTCATGGAAATCGGCGCCGATGTCTTGGAGGCGGATCTGGCGACGGTCGGCATTCCGGCCACCTTGGATGGCGTGGCCTATTGTCCCGGGAGCATCAACCTCAAACCGTTCCGGAGTCTCCAAGAGTCCGACTTCCTCGCGGACTTCAAGATCTCCGCGCTCGGGGCGATGCGAGTCCTTCAGGCGGCGGGCACCGCGCTCAAGGCCGGGCAGCACGCCGGGGTCGTCCTCTTCAGTACCGTCGCCGTCCAACAGGGGATGCCCTTCCATGCCTCGGTCGCCATGGCCAAGGGGGCGGTGGAGGGTTTGACCCGGTCGCTTGCCGCCGAATGGGCGCCCTCGGTTCGCGTCAACGCCCTGGCCCCATCCCTCACCCACACACCGTTGACCGCACGAATGCTCACCACCGAGGCCCGGATTCAGGCGAGTCGTGACCGGCATCCTCTGAAGCAAATCGGTCAACCCGAAGACCTGGCCGGCGCTGCGTTGTTCTTGCTGAGCGACCAGGCCAAGTGGATCACGGGTCAAGTGTGGGCGGTTGACGGTGGGATGTCGGCGGTCCGGGTGTGACGCATGCCAGTCGTCCGCAGGCCGCGCGGCCGGATCGACCGTGCACCCTCATGTTGCGGAGTCACCTCGAGTAAGGCTGCTGGTCCTCACGGCCGGGGGCCCCGACCTCGCCACGCCGGATCGCGGCCGCCCTGGCGGTCACCGCCTGCTTCTCGGCATCGGTCAGGCGGGCCACGTTCTTCACTTGCAGCGCCATGCGCGGGTTCCTGGCCAACGTCGATTCATGGCGCATCAGGAAGTCCCAGTACAAGGTGGTGAACGGGCAGGCCCGGTCGCCGCTGCGGAGTGCGGGGTCGTAGCGGCAGCCCTTGCAGTGCGGGCTCATCCGCTGGATATACTTGCCGGTGGCGATGTAGGGCTTGCTGCCCATCACACCGCCATCGGCGTACTGGCTCATCCCCAGGGTGTTGGGCAGCTCGACCCACTCCACCGCGTCGACATAGACCGCCAGGTACCAGGCGTGCACCTGCTTGGGCTGCACGCCCAGCATCAGCGCATACAGGCCGGTGACCATCAACCGCTGGATGTGATTGGCGTAGCCGTATGCCAGCGTCTGGGCCAGCGCATCGCGGAGGCACGCCAGGTCCGTGGCGCCGGTCCAGTACCAGGCGGGCAGGTCTTCCGCCGCGCCGAGGGCGTTTCGCTCCCGGTACTCGGGCATCTGGGTCCAGTAGATGCCGCGCACGTATTCGCGCCACCCAAGAATCTGGCGGATGAAGCCCTCGACACTGGCCAGTGGCGCCTGCCCGTCGTGGTACGCCCGTTCGGCCGCAGCCACCACTTCGCGCGGGTTCAGCAGTTTCAGGTTGAGCGCGGCCGACAGGTGCGAATGGTATAGCCACGGGTCGCCCGGCCACATCGCGTCCTGGTAGCGCCCGAACAACGGCAGGCGCTCCGTGATGAAGGCGCGCAAGGACTTGAGCGCCTGCGCCCGGGTTACCGGCCAGTCGAAGCGGTCCAGCCGGCCGGGGTGCGGAGCGAAACGGGTATTGACCAGCGCGATCACCTCGCGAGTGACCGCATCGGGTTTGAAGGACCGGCGCGGCGGCACCTTACCCGGACCGGTAGCGCCGAAGGCCTCGCGGTTCTCGGCGTCGAAGTTCCATTGGCCGCCGAGGGGCTCACCGGCCTGCATCAGCACATCATGTCGCTTCCGCTGCTCGCGATAGAAGTACTCCATCCGGAGCGATTTGCGGCCTTTGGCATGGGCAGCGAAGTCGCGGACGCTACCGAAGAAGTGGCGGTCCTCGCGGACCTCCAGCGGCAGGCGGTTGGACTTGGCCACGGCGTTGATCGCTTGCAGCACGCGCCAGTCGCCCGGTGCGGTCATCACCAGCCGGGCGGGCCGGAGGCGCTCGACGTCGGCCTGCAATTGGGCGCCCAGGCTGCCGCCGTTGCCGGCAGCATCCAGCCGGGTGTAGTGGAGCGGCCGGCCGGCGGCTTGCAGGGCCAGCGCGAAGTGCCGCATTGCCGTGAGGAACATGGCCGTTCGCGGTTTGCTCGACCACACGTGGGTCGACTCGTCAGCCACCTCGGCCATCCAGACGGCGTCGACACCCGCATCGAAGCCGTCGAACGCGGCGGCTTCGAGATCGAGCTGGTCACCCAAGACCACGATCAAGGCGCGCAGTTCAGCCACGCGGCGCCTTGGCGTGACGACATGCCTTGGAGCAGTACTTCACGGCGGCCCAGTTTTTCGCCCACTTGCGACGCCAACTCATAGGCAAGCCGCACGCCACGCAGGGTTTGCTCGGCAAAGCGGCCTTGTTGAAATGCCGGCCCAGTCCGCGGGACGGGCGTCAAGCTGGGACCGGCCGATGGCTCGGCCTTGGGCCTCGCGACGATCCACCTCGAGCCCGCGGACCCCGTCCGGCCGGCGCTCCCCAGGAAAGGCCCCATGACTCTTCTTTATCGGCGCAGGTGACATTCAGCGTGACCCGGCCAGCAGGGCTAGCGCGAGGACGGCCCGGGCCGACCAGGCCACCGTTCGGACCCAGTTCGTCCGTACCAGTCTGCGGTGGGTCGCGACGTCGAACCCACCCTCAAGCCGTCGGTGGGCGGGTACCTGCCAGAAGCCAGTGCTCACCCAGATGAGCCCCAAGACGGAAAGGCCACCCCAAGCAAGGACGCCCCCCATCCGCCAGGCGAGGACGACGGCGCTCGCCAACTCGGCGACCATCGGCAGCGCAACGACCCAGCCGGTCCGGCGGGTGTGCTGCCGCTCGTATCCCACGAATCCGCTGTCGCCGACGTGCTGGAACAAAGGGTAGTGAACGATTTGCACGAACCAGATGACACCCAGCATGAACAACGTCGACGCGCAGTGGACGAGCAGCAGCCAGTCGTTACCAGAGGATGGGGTCATCTGAGCGAAAGGGTTCGCGCGCCGGGTGGAGAGGAATCCGGTTCCTTCCCCTACAAGTGGTCGTTGTCGCGTCCGTCCCTGATCGCCGCTATTACCAGGCCGACGATGCAGACCCCCGCGGGAATCGAGACCGCGACGCCCATGGCAAACAGCGCGAGGTCACTCACGTTGATCTCCGATCATCAGAAGAGCGACGGCGCCAAAGGAGAGAATCGACGGCACCCACAGGCCGACGAAAGCGCCTTGCTCGCGGCTGCCGGTAAACCAGAGCGTGATGGACAGCAGGAATGAGACGAACGCCGCCCCAAGGATGCCCAGCCCCGCACGAACTCGAAGCTTACGCCGCTGCATGTTGGGAACTCCCGAAGATGGTTTGGTCACGCCGGGGCCCGTCACAGGAAGGCCACAAGGCAAGACAGGCCGAGCAACGCCAACGCGGGCAGCGACTTCTTGATGGGATCGCGAACTTTGAGATGCATCGACACGGCACCGAGCATCAAGACCGCCGTCCCAAGTGCCGCCGGCCGAGAAACGGTCGGCCACCAGATCCCAGCCAAGAGCAGGATGGCCAAAGTGACTTTGGCGATCCCAACCGCGGTCACCGACCACGGGGGCAGTCCATAGGTGGCGAACTCCTCGCGGAGCGTCTGGGCGTTTTGGCCGCGCCATGCGGTCGGCTTCCCGGCCCGCAAGACCCAGACATTGAGAAGCCCCAACGCGATGAGCACACTGCTTCCGATTCCTAGGAACTCCATCCCTAACCTCCTTGTTGGTCCTGACCCGTTTGTCACACACCGGCCCCGCTGTCCACGTAATGTACAAGTAAAGTACATGTTTGTACTGGTTTTGTCAAGCAAATGGGCGGGGATGGGCCGGGTTTGAACCCGAACTCGACCGTCGCGGCTGACCTTCCGCGTCAGTGCCGGCCCCGGCATCTTCCTCTTAATGCGAAAAACCTTCGTGGGCATCGCGCTCGTCACCCTGCTGGTGGTGGCGGGCATCGCTGCGTTCTGGCCCGGCGTGTTGTGGTCCCTCGTCGTCATCGGCCCGCTGATTGTCCTCGGCGTCATCGACATGACCCAGACCCGCCAAGCGGTCCGGCGGAACTTCCCGGTCATCGGCCACGGCCGCTATCTCCTCGAGAAGATCCGGCCCGAGATCAACCAATACTTCGTCGAGTCCAACAGCGACGGGAAGCCGTTCAGCCGAAACGATCGGTCAGTCGTGTACCAGCGGGCCAAGGGAGAACTCGACACCCTTCCGTTCGGTACCCAGCGTGACGTCTATGCGCCCGGGTACGAATGGATCAACCACTCGCTGGTGCCCATGACTCCCGACCATACGTCGGAGCGGGTTCTGGTCGGCGGACCGGGCTGCAAGGCCCCGTACTCCGCGTCGGTCTTCAATGTCTCGGCGATGAGCTACGGGTCGCTCAGCAAGAATGCGGTGCTGGCCCTCAACACCGGTGCCAAGATGGGCGGCTTTGCCCACAACACCGGCGAGGGTGGCTTGAGCCGCTACCACCTCGACCCGGGTGGTGATCTGATCTGGCAGATCGGGACCGGATACTTCAGCTGCCGCGACAAACAGGGGCGGTTCAACCCGGAGGAATTCGCGAAACGGGCGGCACTCCCGAACGTGAAGATGATCGAGATCAAGCTCTCCCAAGGCGCCAAGCCGGGCCACGGAGGGATTCTCCCGGCGAAGAAGCTGACGCAGGAGATCGTCGAGATCCGGGGCGTCGAACCGGGAAAAGACGTCATCTCCCCACCGGCCCACACCGCGTTCTCGACCCCGCTCGGCCTGATCGAGTTCGTCGAGCGGCTCCGGGAGGCGTCGGGCGGCAAGCCGGTCGGCTTCAAGCTCTGTGTTGGCAAGCGACGGGAATTTCTCAGCATCGTCAAGGCAATGCTCGAGACGGGCATCACTCCCGATTTCATCACGGTGGACGGCGGCGAAGGTGGCACCGGTGCGGCGCCTTTGGAGTTTTCCGACTCCGTGGGTACCCCGCTCAACGAAGGCCTGTCCTTCGTGCACAACGCGCTGATCGGGGCCCTGCTTCGAGACCGGATCCGGATTATCGCCTCGGCCAAGGTCAACACCGGTTTCCAGATCGCGACCAAGGTGGCGCTTGGCGCCGACATGTGCAACGCGGCCCGCGCCATGATGTTCGCGATCGGCTGCATCCAGGCCCTTCGCTGCAACAGCAACCACTGTCCAACCGGGGTGGCGACTCAGGACCCGGAACTCGTGGCCGGACTCCACGTGGGCGACAAGTCGGTCCGGGTGGCCCGGTATCACAAGGAGACGGTGAAGAGCTTCTTCGAGGTTCTCGGTGCGGCGGGATTTACTCGTCCATCGGACCTCAAGCCGTGGTACATCATGCGGCGGGTGACGGCGACCGAGATTCGCAACTACAGTGAGATCTATCCGGCCATCGAACCGGGGTCGCTGTTGGCGTCCGGCGTCACCGGGAGTCTGGCCCGCGCCTGGGAGGCCGCCCGGCCCGACCGTTTCTGAGAGCCTGGCTTGCAGGACTGAAACACCCGCGGAGATTCCGCCGTAGACGGAGTATCCCAATGGATACTCTCCTTCAAGATCTCAAGCTCGCCATCCGGAGCCTCCGACACCACAAGGGCCTGGTTCTCGTGGCCTCAGTGTCGCTCGCGCTTGGCATCGCGGTCAACGTCACCATCTTCTCCGCGGTCAACACCCTGGTCTGGACCCCGCTCGCCTATCCACAACCCGACCGGCTGGTGCACCTCTGGCAAAACAGCCGGGAACGCGGGTGGGATCAAAGCTCGGTGTCGTTGCCGAACTTCCAGGACTGGCGGACCCAGAGCCGCACCATGAAACTCGCGGCCTATTCGTCGACGGCATTCAACCTCTCGACCGGCGGTGACCCCGAACGGACCGACGGGGTCCGGGGCTCCGGCGCCCTCCTCCCCCTGCTCGGGGCCCACTATACGTTAGGCAAGGGATTTTCTGCGGCCGACGAAACCCCCGGCGGGGCTCCGGTGGTGGTGCTGACCCACCGGATCTGGCTTCGCCGATTCGACGCGGACTCGTCCCTGATCGGCCGCCCGATCCTGCTCGACGGCGAGCCGCATACCGTGCTCGGCGTCCTGAGCCCCGCGTTCCGGTTCGATCTCGCGCCCGGCACCGACCTGATTGCCCCGCTGATCGCCGACCCGGCCCTGGGCCGCGGCGCCAGCTTCCTCCGGGTCCTCGGGCGGCTGACGCCCGGCGCCACGATCGGGGGTGCCGATGCCGAAATTGGCCAGATCGCTGGGCGACTGGCGCGCGAGTACCCCGCCGAAAATGCCGGCATTGGCGCCTACGCCATTCCGCTGATGGAGGAGGTTGTCGAAGAGCAGCCGCGGCGGGCCGCCACGATCTGCCTGGTGGCGGTTGCGTTCGTACTCCTGATTGCCTGTGCCAACGTCGCCAACTTGCTGTTGGCCCGAGCCACCGGGCGCGACCGGGAGCTGGCGGTTCGGGCCGCCATCGGAGCGAGCCGGGGCCGGCTGATCCGCGAAATGCTCACCGAGAGCCTGGTGCTCGCCCTGGTCGGCGGGGTCGGCGGGCTGGCGTTGTCGTTCGTGGGCATCGGGTGGTTCCGTTCGATCGTACCGGCGGATTTTCCCCGCCTCGATCTGTTAGGGATGGACTGGCAGGCGTTCGGGTACGCGGCTGTGATTACCATGCTCACCGGGCTGATCTTCGGCATCACACCGGCCCTCCGCGCCAGCCGCCCGGACCTGGTCACCTCCCTTCGGGACGGGGGGCGGGCCATGACGGGGCTTCGCCACGGAAAATTGTTGGCGGTACTGACGGGCGCCGAGGTGGCCTTGGCCTTGGTCCTGTTGATCTCGGCCGGGTTGCTGATCAAAGGCTCAGAGGGTCTGTCGGCGGTCGATCCCGGATTCGAACCGACGAACGCCTTGTCGTTTCGGACCTCGCTTTCGGAACGAGAGTATCCCGATACCGCGAGCGTGCTCCGGTTCCAGGACCAGTTGCTCGAGCGGCTCCGAGGCCTCGACGGGGCGGTGGCGGCCGGAGCGGTCAGCCAGCTTCCGCTGACGGGCGGGTCCGGAACCACCTACCTCATCGAGGGAGAACCGGAGCCCGAGGTAGGGCGGCAGCCGGTTGCCCAGTGGCGTGGGATTACGCCATCGTACCTGACCGCGATCGGAATCCGGTTGCTCAAAGGCCGGGATATCCTCACCACCGATCGGGCCGGCACCCCGCTGGTCGTGCTGGTGAACGAGACCATGGCCAAACGGCACTGGCCAGTCACCGACCCGATCGGCCGGCGAATCAAGATCGGCGAATCTTGGCGGGAAGTCGTGGGTGTCGTCCAAGACACCCGCGAATTCGGGCTCGACGATGATGCGCCACCGACGATGTTTTTGCCTGCCGGGCAGGGCAACTACCGCCGGATGAGTTACGTCCTCCGCACCACTCGTGCCCCCACGACGTTGAGCGGGCCGGTCCGAGACGCCGTGAAGGCCCTCGCTCCCACCCAGCCGGTGTACCAACTCCAGTCGCTCGAGGCCCACCTCGACGGATCGATCCGGCAACAGCAGATTATGCCGAATCTGCTGAGTGTCTTCGGGATCCTGGCCCTGCTCCTGGCCGTGATCGGTGTCTATGGGGTGATGTCTTACTCGGTGGCCCAGCGAACCCAGGAAATCGGCATCCGACGGACGTTAGGCGCCGGCCGAGGCGCGATTGTCGGTATGGTGGTGCGGCAAGCGATGAAAGTCTGCGGCGCCGGGGCGGTCGTCGGGCTGGTGCTGGCTTCGCTGGTGACCCGGACACTCGCCACCTTCCTCGTCGGCGTGAGCCCGTTTGATCCCGCCGTGTTTGCGGGTGTGACATTCGCCCTGCTCGGCGCCGCCCTGATCGCCAGTCTGATCCCGGCGCGGCGGGCCGCCGGAATCGAGTTCCGGGGCTAGGCTGGTGAGACCGGCCCGCCGCTGAGGAGGTCGAGGAACCCGTTAGATTCCGCCGATGACGTTCCGTATTCTCGTAACCGACGGGATCGACCGCGAAGGCGTCGATCTCCTGCAGGGGGTGTCCGACTTCATCGTCGACGAACTCCCCACCCTTCCCGTTGAAGACCTACTGGCCCGGATCGGCGACTACGACGCGATCGTCGGGCGAAGCGCCACCAAGATATCCGAACCCTTGCTCCGGGCCGGGCACCGGCTCAAGGTCGTCGGTCGGGCCGGAGTGGGGGTCGACAACGTCGCCATCGACACGGCCACCCAACTCGGCATCGCGGTCATCAACGCGCCGGCCGGGAACACCGTCGCGGTCGCGGAGTTGTGGTTCGGGGTCATGCTGAGTCTGCTCCGGCATCTGACCCAGGCCACGGTCTCGATGCGGGCCGGGCGGTGGGAACGGGACAAGTTCCTCGGCACCGAGCTCAAGGGCCGGACCTTAGGCGTGGTCGGGCTGGGCCGGATCGGGGGTGAAATCACCAACCGGGCCCGTGCGTTCGGCATGAAGGTTCTGGCCTACGATCCCTATGTGTCCGAGGAGCGGTTCCTGGCGCTGGGCGCGGGCCGAATAGCGACGTTAGGCGGCCTCTGCGACGTGGCCGACATTCTCACGGTGCATACCCCGCTGACCGACGAGACCCGCGGCCTGGTCGGGGCGGTGGAATTGGCCCGGCTTCGGCCCGGCTCGATCGTCGCCAATTTGGCGCGGGGGGGCATCGTCGACGACGAGGCCCTCCGAGCGGCGTTGGAGCGCGGGCATCTTCGAGGGGCGGCGCTCGACGTGTACGTCTCCGAGCCCCTCAAGGGCGATCACCCGTGGCGGGGGCTCGATCAGGCGGTCCTCACGCCCCACATCGGCGCCTCGACCGCCGAGGCCCAGCGGAACGTGGCGGTGGACGCGTGCGAGGCGGTTCGCGACGCCTTGCTTCGGGGGGATTTGTCCCGGTCGCTCAATGTCAATATGCCGGCGGGCGACTGGGCGTTGCTCAAGCCGAGCGTCGACCTGGCTCGCCGGTGTGCCGGAGTGGCGCGGACCCTCTTGGCCGACCGGGGGGCCCGAGCCATCGAGTCGATCACCTTGAAGCGAGGCGGCGACCTGGGTGCGGCGGGTACGACCTTGCTGGCGGCCGCGGCGTTAGGCGCGCTCGACGGCGTCATGGACGAGTCCCGGCTCAACCTGATCAATGCCCGAGCGGTGGCCACGTCACGCGGAATTGCGTTAGGCATCGCCGAGGATTCGGTGTCGCCCCATTCGCGGGCGGTCGAGGTCCGGATCGTCGCCGACGGGCAGGAAATGCGAATCGGCGGCGTGGCGCCGCTCGACGCCTTGCCGCGGTTCACCCGGGTGGGCCCGTTCCATGTCGATGTCGCGCCGAAGGAAACCCTGATCGTGCTCACCAACCGGGACGTGCCCGGCGTCATCGGCCACGTCGGGACGGCCCTCGGCGACGCGGGGGTCAATATCGCCGAGTACCACCAGGCCCGGCTCAAAGAAGGAGGCGAGGCCCTCGCGGTGATTGCCGTCGACGGTCCGGGCGGTCCCGGGTTACGCGACACCCTGCTCCGGATTCCGGACGTGCAGGCGGCGTCCGTTGTCCACTTCCGCCCCGACGACTGATGGAACTCGTCACCGATCGGGACGTTCGCGAGGGATTCGCGGCCGATGCGTCGGGCCTCGTGCTGGTGCCCGAGGCGGTCGCTCGCCCAACCTCGGCGGCCGAAGTGGTCGAAATTCTTCGGGACGCGACGGCCTCGCGGACCTCGGTGACCCCGGCCGGCGGGCAGACCAGTACCACGGCCGCCAGCATCACTGATCGGGGAATCGTACTGTCGACCCGGTCGCTCGACCGGGTGCTCGACGTCGATCCGGTGGCCCGGACGGCGCGGGTCGAATCCGGCGTCCTGATCGGCGACCTTCAACGGGTCCTCGGTCCGCACGGACTGTTCTTCGCGCCCGATCCGACCAGCGATCAAGAGTGCACCGTCGGCGGGGCGATTGCCTGCAACGCCTCGGGGCCGCGGACCCTGCGGTATGGCGCGACCCGGGCCCATGTCCGAGCCTTGACCGTGGCGTTGGTCGATGGCGAGGTCCTCGAGATCCGGCGACCGGCGTTGGAGAAGAACACGGTCGGGTATCCGCCGCTCCAAGACTTGGTCGATTGGTTCGTCGGGAGCGAGGGCACCCTCGGCGTGGTCCTCGCGGCAGAACTCAGCTTGGTGCCGAAACCGGCGCTGGAGTTGGGCTTGGCGATTCCATTTGGGAGTGAAGCGGAGGCGCTCGCCTTCGTGGTGGCGGCTCGGGAGTCGAGGGTCGTCGCCCCGCGGTGTCTCGAGTTCCTCGACCGGGCCGCGGCCGCGATTGCCAGGGCGGATGGCGGGGACGCGGTCTGGCCGGCGGATGTGGGCGCCGTAGTCTACGTCGAAGAGGCTCGGGACGATGACCCGCCGCTCGAGGCGTGGCTGGCACTCGCTGAAGAGTTCGGGGCCGATACCGACGCCGTCAACGCGTTCGAGGGTGAGCCGGCGCTGGCGGTGGCGCGTCGGCTCCGGCACGCCGTGCCGGCCGCGATGCACGAACGAGCCGGCCAATGGCGGGGCGGAGGCGGCCGGCGGGTCTCGACGGACTGGGCGGTGCCGTACCGGCGATTGGCTGACACCGTGGTGCAGGTGCGACGGTGGGCCGACGAGGCCGGGTTGGTGCCACCGGTGGTGTTCGGACATGCCGGAAACGGGCACCCGCACTGCAACTACATCGGCCGGGACGCGGCGGAGGTGAAGCGGATCGAGGCCGTGGTCGAGCGGACCTTGCGCGACGTCATCACGTTAGGCGGCACGGTGGCCGCCGAGCATGGGATCGGCAAGGTCAAGGCAAAGTGGCTGCCGCTTCAATTCAGTGCCACCCAGCAGCGGATGCTCCGGGCCATCAAGCGGGAGCTCGATCCGGCCGGGTTGCTGGCGCCCGGCAACCTCCTCTGAGGGTGGGACGTAGAGTAGCGTTCTACCTGGTTTTGGATCCGGGTTGATAGGTTCGCTCGGCGTGTTTCTCGACGTCTTCGCGGTAGAACAGAACGTCCTTGAACTGGCCCTTGGAGTACATCTCGGCCTGGTCGTAGAAATGAGGAGACTTGGGGTCGCCGCTTACCCCGCCGGCCAAGACACTCTTGGCCCGGACCCGAGGTCCGAACTCGACGGCGGCGACGAAGCTGTTGCCGCTGGTCCCGTACATCTTCTTGGTCCCGTAGAACCGGCTGCCGAACGACGCCAACGACCCCCACTGGGCCGACGCGAACCCGACCGGCAAGCTGGGCAACGAATCGTTGAACGGCTGCACGATGTCGCCCGATACCCGCTGGAACCGGTTCACCTCGCCCCACCCGGTCTTCCAGGTGCCGAAGTCCGTCTCCAATTTCGTCACCGCCGCGACTAACGCGTCGAGACGCGCGGCGGCCGAGGCTTTCTTCGCGATGTAGTCGAACACCGATCCAGCTTCCGTGTCGTCGGCCGCCCGGGCCAGCCGGACCATTTCCTGCCCCCAATACACCGCCACCGTCGTTGGCACCGAGGCCACTGAGAACCGGAGATTCCAGGACCGCAGGGAATCGATCGGCTCCTTGAGCTGGGCTTTGAGGGGTGACGACGACGCCAGCTGGTCATAGGCCTTGAACAACCCCGGCAAGATCGGCTCGAACCCGGTGAGGTACGAATCGTACGCCGCCTCGATCAATGACTCGACCGTAAAGCCCTTTCGGTTCTCCAGCACCCGGACCGCGTGAACCCCGCGGGCGTTCTCTTCGTCCGGCGCCATATAGGAAGGGTAATCCTTCCGCTTCGGGCTGGCTGACCCCGAGACCGTGAACGGCGTCGAATTGCAGTTCTGAATCCACCCGGTGGCTGGATTCCGAACCTGGATCATCTCGTCGAAGGTGTGGAGCCCCTGCCACTCGGTGGCGGGATCACTGCCATCCACCACGCCGGCCCAGTTGAACTGGGCATCGCGCTTCGGCATGAAGTTGCCGTGGAAGTAGGCGATGGTGCCCGACCCATCGGCAAACACCGTATTGTTCGAGGAATTGGTCTTCAGTTCCATGACGGTCTTGAACTCGTCGTATCCTCGGGCTTTGGTGCGGAGAAACGACTGCACCAACGCTTTTTCGTGCTCGACCATCAACTTGACGCTGATCCACTTGCCGTTCTCCGCCCGAATTACCGGCCCGTGGTGACTGGAATAGGCCGTGAACTCCCGCACGGCGGTGGAATCGCCGTCCCGGTAGGCCAGCCGGATCTTCTTCTCGGTAAACGGGCGCACCTCGGTGCCGTATCGATAGCCGGTGGCTCCATCAGCCCGGACCACGGTTTCGGCATATTCATCGATGACGTCGGCGGCACTCGAGGTGTGCATCCACCCGGTGTGCTCGTTGAAGCCCTGGTAGATGAAGAACTGGCCCCAGGTGACCGCACCGTAGGCGTGGAGGCCCGCTGCGCTCACCATCTGCACTTCGGGCCTGAAATAGAACGAGGTGTGGGGATTGATCATCAGCAGGGCATGGCCGGTGGCGCTGTTGGCCGGGGCAATCGCAAAGCCGTTCGACCCGCGCGGCTCGAGGTCCTCCCCCGGCTCCACGGCGGCAACCGGCATCGGCGCCGTCCCGCCATAGAACGCTTCCAAGCCGGGGAGCGAAATACTCTCGATGTCGCCACCGATGCTCCCTTCGCTGAACGCCAGGGCCATCCACGGTTCAAACCGGGTCAGCAACTTGGGCTTCACCGCCGGGTGGGTGTAGAGGTAGTAGTTGATGCCGTCGGCAAAGGCATCCATCAAGGCCTTGAGCCACCCGGGGCTCTTCTCGTATTCCTTCTTGACCTCGACCGTGTCGATGAACAACCGCATCCGAAGATCGGAGAACAGCGCGGAGGGACCGGCGACCTCGGCCAGGCGCCCCGTCGCCATGATGTAGTTGGTTTCGACCCGGTTGAAGTCGTCTTCCGATTGGGCGTACAGCAGGCCGAACACCGCATCCGCATCGGTCTTGCCGTACACGTGGGGAATTCCCCAGTTATCTCGAATGATCGTCACATTCTTGGCGCGAGCCTCCCACCGGCCCAGGTCGGGGTTGGCCGGTGCGGCGGGCGAGCAGGCGACGAGGAGGGTGAGGCAAAGCAGGCGTGTTTTCATCGTCATACGTTACCGCCGCCTCGGGCCCCCGCGTAAGCCCGGGGCCTGGCACTGCGGCATCCGGAAGGCACCGATCCGGGTTGAATAGTTGGCGCTGTCCCTCTTGAGGTAGTCGCCGACGTACCACATCGTGCAGTCGTCGGCCGGGTCCATGGCCGTCTGCGTGTAGTCTTCCCATCGCATGGTGGTGGTTTGCGCGGCTTGGCCGGTCGCCAGCACGGTCTCTCGGAGAGTCAGACGCCCCTTTGGATCCTTTGCCATCCGCCCCGCAAACCGCTGGCCGGCAAAGTGGGGCGTCCCGCCGAACGAATATCCGATCCCGATGTTGCCCTTTCGGTCCATGGCCGGACTCGCCATCCAGCGATAGAACCGGTCCGGCGCATAGGTTCCTTGCTGATAGAGCCGGACGTCGCGGGCTTCGTCCAGGCGAAACTCGTACCACCGGACCCCGCCACCACCCGCCGTGGTGTTGACCGAATGGACGGCCACGATCGACTCCTGCTTGCCGATCCGGCGGTAAACCACCCGGGCCATCAGCTTGTCACCCTGGGCATCGAGCCGCCGGTCGGTCCCGGGTTGCGGCACGCAGTCGGTGAGTTGGCCGTCGCAAAGGTAGTGATACGGGGCGACCGGAATCTTGGTGGGACCGGTCACTGTGGTTCTGGTCGAGTCCTCCCAGTCGACGTGGAAGGTCCAGGCGTAGATCCCATCGTCCTCCATGATCTTGTTTAACTGGGCCCCGCCGGCCGCCAACATGATATTCGGCGCCCCGGGCGGCGGAAGTTCCTGGCCATCGAGATCGGCGTTGTTGAGGAAATTGACCCCGTCGATGATCACGCACTGTTCTTTGGCGTCGCCGCCGATCAACATCTTGGCCCGTTCCACCACGCAGGCATGTTTCTGGATCACCTCGTCGCCGGTACTGGTCGGCACATAGTATCCGTCCGGCCAGACCGCCGGCCGCGGATAGTCAGGAAAGAGCGCCCGCGGAAACTGGTACCGATAGTAAGGCCCCATCGGATCAGTCCCGGTACTGATCGCATAGCACATCGCGAAGCTCGGCACTCGGCCCTCGGCGCTCGGCATTCGAGTGCCGAGTGCCGAGTCCCGAGTGCCGAGCAGTACGGCTGGGCCGGGTTGGGGAGCGGATCGGAGGAGGTGCTTTGAGTAAATCGGCATGACGATCAGCCAGCGACCCGCTAGTTGGTCGTAGCGAGCCACCGCGTCGCCGTTGTTCTGGGTTTCACAGGGGCCGCCGAAGTCATTGAAGACGGTCCTGGTCTCGACCGGGCCATAGAGGGGCGTGCCGGTTTTGGTGAAGATGGCGAGCCGGGTATTGATGATCTGCATGACATGATCAGGGCCGACGGCCAGACTGTTGTCGGACGGGTTCCGCTGAGTCGAGCTCCCTTGGGGACCGACGAAGCCGGCCCCGAGGCCGTCGAAGCTCGCGATCAGCGCCGGCGGCGGTTTGGTGCCGGGCCCGGTCTGCTCGACCATCACGGCCGGGGCACCGAGGACGATCAGGAGAATCGCTTTCTGAGTTCGAGTCATGGCGGAGGATAGGCCCCGCGCCGAATTGACGCGAGGGGAGCCCAGGCCACCGTGACCATTACATCCGGGTATTATTGACAACACAATAATACCCGGGTATAATGACCGCCGATGCCTCTGCTATCCGACCGTCTGGCCATCGCGTTCGAGGGCCCCCGCTGCGTCGCGGATGGGCCGCTGCCCGACGTGGCGCTCGCTGTCAAGAAGATCCTGGCCCGGGCTAGCCGGGGCGAGATCCTGGTCTTCGACCGAGTGACCAGTACGCCGATCGACTTCGATCTGAGCGGTACCGACGCCGACGTCTTGAGCCGGCTCGAGCTACCAAAGCGGAGTCCGGGCCGCCCCAAACTCGGGGTGGTACCGCGGGAGGTTACCCTCCTGCCCAGGCATTGGGACTGGCTCCACGACCAACCCGGTGGGGCTTCGGTCACGCTCCGGAAACTCGTCGACCAGGCCCGCCAGAACACGGTCGATGCCGAACGGATTCGGAAGGCCCGCGAATCGGCATACCGGTTCCTGACCGACATGGCGGGCGACCGGCCCGGTTTCGAAGAAGCGCTCCGGGCCCTCTTTGCCGGCGACCGGGCCCGGTTCGAGCAGCTCGTCGACCGATGGCCTAACGATATCAAGGCCCATGCGAAGACGCTCGGGGCGGAGGCCATGCCATGCACGACTTGACCGAAGGCCCGGTGTCGGGGCACTTGATCCGCCTCGCGGTGCCGCTCGCCGCCGGGATGCTGTTTCAGACGCTCTATTACCTGGTCGATCTCTACTTCGTCTCGAAACTCGGTGATGCGGCGATTGCCGGGGTCAGCGCGGCCGGCAACGTCCAGTTCATCGTGATGGCGCTGACTCAGATTCTCGGCGTCGGGACCATGGCCTTGATTGCCCACGCCATCGGCCGGAAGGACCGGGCCGACGCCACCCTGATCTTCAATCAGAGCCTGGTGCTGGCCGCGGTGGCCGCGGCCGCCACGTTGGTCGGTGGGTACGCGCTGGCAGGCGTCTACATGAAGAAACTCGGCGCCAATGCCGCCACCGCCGCGGCCGGCACCGAATACCTCCATTGGTTTCTGCCTGGCCTGGCGCTCCAGTTCGCCATGGTGACCATGGGCTCCGCGCTTCGCGGCACCGGGATCGTCAAGCCGGCCATGGTGGTCCAAATGCTGACGGTACTGATCAACGCCGTGTTGGCTCCGATCCTGATTGCCGGCTGGCTCACCGGCGTGCCGCTCGGCGTGGCCGGAGCGGGGCTCGCCACCTCGATTGCCATCGCCATCGGTGTCGCCATGATGGGGTTCTACTTCGTCAGGCTCGAGAAGGCCGTGGCGTTCGACGCCGAGATGTTCCGGCCCCGGCTCGAGGCCTGGAAGCGGATTCTCCGGATCGGCCTCCCGCCGGGTGGTGAATTCGCCTTGATGTTCGTGTTCATGGGAGTGGTCTACTGGATCATCCGGGATTTCGGACCCGAAGCCCAGGCGGGCTACGGTCTGGGATCGCGGGTCATGCAGGCCATCTTTCTTCCAGCCATGGCAATTGCGTTCGCCACCGCGCCATTGGCCGGCCAGAATTTCGGGGCCGGGAAGTTCGAACGCGTCAGAGAGACCTTCCGCGCGTCGATGATCTTGGGCTCGATCATCATGGCCGTGCTGACCCTGCTCTGTCAGTGGCAGCCCGAGTGGTTCTTTGGCGGGTTTACCAACGAGGCCGCCGTCATCGGCGTCGGCGCTCAATTTCTTCGGTACGTGTCGTGGAACTTCGTGGCGTCCGGTTTGATCTTTACCTGCTCGGGCATGTTCCAAGCCCTCGGCAACACATTGCCGGCGTTGCTGAGCAGCACGTCCCGCCTGTTCATCTTCGCGATCCCGGCGGTCTGGATGTCGGGCCGCCCGGGATTCGAATTGCGGCACCTCTGGATTCTCTCGGTGTCGACGACGGCGGTCCAGGCCCTCGTCAGCTACGGGCTGCTCCGCCGGGAATTGCGGCACCGGCTCACGATCGGCTAGCGGCGGACCTATATTGGGATCGGCCCCCATGACCGCTTCCCAGCCACCCGTCGATCTCGCCTTCCGGCCCACCAGTTATTGGGACCCGGCCAGCGCCGAGAGCGCCATCCTGCTCAATGTGAAGGGTGACCTCCGGCGCCGAATGATCCGCGATTTCATCACCGGCCAGACCGGCCACCTCGGCGAGCTCGATCCCGAGCTGCTCGAGGCCGAACTCGACGATGAGACCCGGAACAACCTCGGCGCCAACGATCCCCGGTGGCTCGGCGGCGAGTACCTTCCGGATTATTTGCCCGGCGAAGTCGAGATCGCGCGGCTGGTACTGGAGTCAACCACCCGGGACGTCTATTCGGTCCGGGCTCGTCGGCGCACCCGTGGCATTAAGTACCGGGTTGTCGATGAATACGATACGGGGTTTACGCTGACCCGCCGGTCATCGGTCAAGCCGCTCCGGCTCGGTGAGTTGATCGACCTGATCGAATCAGCGGCGGTCGATGGCGCCGACCGAACCGAGAGCTTCACCGACGAGTTTCGGGATGCGGCGGCGGAGGATACCGAATCGTTGGAGGAATCGGCCGACTTCATCCATGTCGAGTCCGACCTCTATCCGGAGTTGGCGCGGTGGTCGGCCTGGAAAGCGGCGGATTGGATTGACCGGCGGATTGCCGTCGACGACGTCACCGGGTAGTGACCGGTCCGCGACCTCGGTGGATGGCGGCGTAGTTGAGCAGGCAGATGCCCGCCGAGTGGGCGAAGTACAAGACCCGGCCTTGGATCAGTCGTTCCGGGTAATTCGGATCGGTGGCCCAAACCACAAACGTCCAGATCAACCCCACCAATCCGACGGCCGCCGCAACGAGCTCATGAGCACTCCTTGACAAACTTTCGCCCGTGAACGCGCTCGAACCACGCTGGCAGCAAACCTGGCGCGATCTCGGTTTGCCCGAACCGGCCAGAGCGGTATTTGACCGACTCCTCACCCGGTATCGGGAGCCGCACCGGGCCTACCACACGGTCCAGCACCTCGAGGAATGTTTGGCACTGCTCGACGAGCTCAGTTCGGTGGCCCATGAGCCGGCGGTCATCGAACTGGCCCTCTGGTATCATGACGCGGTGTACTGGCCCCGCCGCTCGGACAACGAGGCGGCCAGCGCCGCCCTGGCCCGAACCGACCTCGAAGTGGTTGGAGCGCCGGGTTCGCTGATCGAGGCGGTGTCGGCCATGATTCTGGCCACGACCCACCAAGCTGCGCCACCCCCGGGCGACGCGGGGATCTTGGTCGATATCGACCTCGCCATTCTTGGCGCGGAACCGGCCCGTTTTGCCGAGTATGAGCGCCAGATCCGGAAAGAATACTCCTGGGTACCGGCATTTCTGTTCCGGCGAAAACGGGGCGCGGTGCTCGCGGGGTTCTTGGCCCGCCCGGAGATCTACCAGACCCCGTTGCTCCACACCCGGCTCGAGAAGCGGGCCCGCCAGAATCTCGCCGCCGTGGTCACGTAGAGGTTAGCCGCCGGGGAGCGGCAGTCCGAGGACCCGGTAGAGGATGCCGATCGGGAGCCCGATATTCCCGATGAAGTGGGCAATGATCCCGGGCCAGGTGCTCCGGGTCCGCTGCGCAACGTACGCCAGCGGGAGGGTCATCGGGAGATAGGCCACTACGCTGCCCAAGTTCGTGTGATAGAAGAAGTGGAACAGGTTCCACAAGAGCCCGTTGACGAGCCAGGCCGAGCGGCCGAACACGAGTTCCTGCCGGGGGAGGATGATTCCCCGCCACCACAACTCCTCACCACCGATGTTGAACAGCAAGCTCCCGAACACGAAGAACAGCCACACATCCCAGCGGCCCTTCAGTTCAAAACCGAAATCAGCTTGGCGCATCCCGCCCATGAAGTCGCTGAATTCTTTGGAGGCATCATAGAACCGGACTCCCTCGACCCAGCCGGCGATCGGCCCGATCGCGTATTGCAGGGCATAGGTGCCGAGCACCAGACCTAACGTCCAAGCCCATTCGGTCTTGGTCATCGAACCGAGTCGGAGCCGGTCGCGGAACGGCGCCCAACTCCAGGGCCGGCCCTCGAGCCGGTAGGCGGCCACCGCGGCCGCGAGCATGAGAACGAGTGGCCCGGCGAAGGTGACGACAAAGACCAGAAACGGGGACGAGCCATTCCGCATCATGACCGGCAAGAGGCCAAGAATGGCGGCGGCGAAGATGGCCGCTGGAATGCCGAAATACAGGAGCGAGCCCAAGAGACCGATTGGCTTGAGACGGATCTGGTCAGTCACGGGAGGCCCTGTATTTCCGATCGAGGTTTGCTCGAGTCGAGCGCGGCAGCGAAACTATCGTAACCCGTGCCGAACTCGTCTACAACCCTCCTGGAGGAGGTCGCGAACCCCATCCCATCCGAAGGCGATCCGACCGCTTGTCGCGAATGCCGGTCAAGCCGGCCGGCGGTGGGAGAACAGCCACCCCGGAAGGGCCGGCTCGGTAAACGCCCACTCCCACACGTTGTGCCCAACGCCGGCATACTCCGTCGCCACCGGCCGACCACCAGCGGTCCGGAGCGCGGCAATCCGATCGCGTGAGACGGCCGGGGAAACCGTGGAGTCGGCGTCGCCGTGAAAATTCCACAGGGGTGTTGCCACGGAAGCCGCGGGATCATCGCTGGCAGGACTACCGCAGCAGGCCACTGCGCCGGCGAAGAAGCCGGGGCGCTCGGCGGTCAGGTGCCAGAGACCCGCGCCACCCATCGATTGTCCAGCGAGGTAGATCCGGCGGTCATCGAGAGCGAACTCCCGGCGGAGGGCGTCGACGACCTCGAAGGCCAAGCGGGCGCCATCGCCAAGACCCGGAATGACCCTGGCCACGGAGTCGCCGGGACCTGAAGGGCCATAACGAACCCATCCCCGGTCGGTCTGAGGCACGACGACGTAACAGGGGAAGCGGCGCTGGTTTTCCGGGAGCGCCCACACCCGGGTTCCGAAAACATTGCCGAGGCCCAGCTGTTTCAGATTGTCGTTGCCGAGGCCGCCGCTGCCGTGCAGATACATGACCAACGGCAAACGTCCACCCACGTCGGGGCGGAACAACCGATAAGGCATCGTCCAATCGCTCCGGTGGGTTCGCGCCTCGAACCCCTGGTCCAACCCGTTCGACCGTTCCTTGAACGCCTCGATCAGAGCAACCCGCTCCGGGGACATCGGGAGACCCGACGCCAATGGAGGGACGCCGGAGCCCTGAGCAGTCCGGGGGCTCCGGATCAGGGCTCCAGCCGAAAGTGAACCGAGGATGCCAACGGCTTCTCTGCGCGTCATCATGGGTCGACGAGGTCCTTTGGGGTGGTGGCCCTCGGGCGAGCTACCGCAAGCTGGCCTGGTTCTCCGATCCGACTACGCCGTAGCCGGCGCGGCGGCGACCGCAAAGGCCAGCGCCAGGATCCCCGAGGGGTACCTCATCCGGCCTTCACCTTCGGATCCGCCAACAGCGGTGCCAACTCCGAATCCGCGGCGATCTCGTCGCGGATCCTTGGAAATCGCTGTAACGCCCAAAGGACCCACTCCACCGCTCGATCCATTCTTCCGGCTCGAATGGCAGCGCGGGTGGCCGGGAGGCCGATGTCGCGGGCGCCTCCCTGGCCCAGCGTCTTGGCCCGATCGAACGAAGCCAGCGCCGCCAGCGGATGTCCGGCGGCGAGTTGCGCCAGGCCCAATCGCCAGGCCGCCGACCGGCTCTCCGGCCGGTGACGCCCCAGTTCGGTATACAACGCTTCGGCCAGATCCCATCGTTCCGCCGCGAAGGCCGCCGCCGCCTCCACCTCCGGCACGCCGGCATCGATCGCCGCATGAAGCGACGGTTTGGTCACGGCCACCATGAACTCCAGGGTTTGGTCGATGACCTGTCCAGTCATGGCGGTACTGTCGAGGACGTCGAACCCGTGCGAACCCGCGGGATAATTCACCACCGTGACCGGAGCGCCGGCCCGGATCAGTTGGCGAGTGAGCGAATCGAACGAGGCGTTGAGGCCGGGCGAGTCGAGTCCGGCACGGACCGCAAGCACGGGGACGTCCACCCGCGGCTCGGCCACTTCACCGGCGCCATAGTAGAGCACATAGCCCTTCACCGTCCTTTCGCCGCTCAAAGCGTATGGCGTGCCGGTCGCCGTCTGCGCCGAACCCGCCCACACGACCAGGGCCGTCGGATCGACGCCGAGTCCGGCGCCCCGGCGGCGAAGGACCGCAATCACGGAATCCAGGTGGGCAACGGATTCCCGCAGGTTGTCGCGGAGTGGACGGCTCGGATCGAATGTTGGGCCGTCGTAGAGGACCGCGGCGAACCCGCGCGTCGTGACTAGGCTGGCCCAGTCCCGGTAGCCCCGCATCCGCGGCAGCGCGGGGCCAATGCCATTGGCGAACACGACGAGGGACGTCACCCCGCCGGCGGCGGCGGAACGAAACACCTCAAACGCCAGCGACGCGCCACTGGGCGACCGGTACGTGCCGGACGCGATCGTGATCCGGGACGCATCCGGCACGGGAACCACGAGACCGGGGCCGGTGTCTTGGGCCGAGAGCGGCGCGGCCCGTGCCATTCCCAGCGCCAGTACCGCGGCCACCACGATCTTCGGCCATCGCTCCATCGCACCCCCCCGGGGAATGATCTCGGTGATCTTGGACTGGGCGAGTGAACGCCCCTCTATCATCGACGAGCGGCGGGGGAGAGTTGTTTCGGGACCCGGTCGGCGGCTGGTTGGCGGGAGCCTATTGGGTTGAGTCGCGCGGGGCTTGAACGATCTTGCCGAGGAGGTAGGCGGCGCGAATCCAGGTCGGGTCGACGCCCAACGAGCCAACGTCCCCCCGAACCGGAGCCATCGAGAACTCAACCACATGGCGACCGGGCTCCTGGGCCGCCGGGGTAGCGGTGGCCCAACCGGCATGGCCGAGTCGGTTGCGATTGTCGGTCCGGGAGAGTTGGCCCACCGACCGGCACAACGTGAGGGCGACATCGCCCTCGGATCCGAGTTCGTACTCGAAGAACCCGGGCCAGTCGAGCTGAAACGGCGGGACCGGTCCGGCCGACCGGAGAAATCCCTGCGCCGGGGCCGTCGGCAAGGCGGCCTCTTCCGGCCAGGAACGATTGTCCCGTCCGGGACCGCGATGCTCGGTGCCTAACGGCGCGCCGACTTCGATGCCGGCCGGCGCGACACCGGGCAACCGAATCCGTAACCGATGGTCGGCCGCGTGGTTGTCAAACTCAACCCGAACCTTCGCGGCCGCCGCGCCCGCCTCGAGCGACACCACCGTTCGCCCGTGTACCGCGCCGCCGGGCCCCCGGTCCACGGTCCACGGCGCCTCGAGCGCGGCTACCAGCGGGCCCGCCGCCAGGGGCCGCACCCCGCGCATCCGGGCCCGGCGAAGCGTCCGCGGCTCGATCTCGGGCGTGTAAAGGTCACCGCGGTCGGATTCGGACTCGATGCCGAGCAACCCCGTAAACACTTGGCCGGTCTCCGCGTCAGTGAGGGCAACCAGACCATTGCGCCCCACCTGAACCCGGATCAGGCCGTTATCCATCACCGAGCCGAGGCACCGAACCGGGTTCAGCAAATCGACATCGGGACCGGACCCCTCCTCGACGCCGAGCACCGCGACCTGTCGGCCCGGCAGGTTTTCGGCCCATGCCGCCACCCAAACCCGGTCGACTTGGTCGAGATCGGGGTAATGCCGGGAGGCGTCGACCCGCTCGAGGCCCGGCGCCACCCGAAGAACCTGGACCGGAATCGGCGCTCCATCGGGCGCCACCAGATGGAAGGCGCGATACCCGAGGCCCTCGTTCGGATCCCGGTTCCCCGGCGGCCCGATCAGCACGTCGCGGTCGAACCAGGTGGTTTCGGCCACGACGACACCAGAGAACGGCCCCCGATCCGGATTCCAGACCGCCAGCACGGGCCGGGTGCGGTCCGGCACCTCGCGAGCCCGATCGGGATCGTGCCCGATCCGTTCGAAGACCGCTGTCCGGATCGTCTCGTCGGCCAGCGCCCTGACCCCGTCGAGCCGAACTGCCTGCTCGGCGGCGACCGGATCCGACACCGTGCCGCAAATCGTGTCGTGAAATTGTGCCTGGATCAGCGACCGCCAGGCGAGGTCGAGCACCGGCCCGCGGGCCAGGCCGGCGGCGGCGATCAGCCGCGACTCGGCCGCGGCATGGCGACGAGTGAGCCGGCTCCGGGCGGAGTGCGCGCCCGGTAACGACCAGACATAGCCGGATGAGTCCCGGAGTTCCCCGCGGATCGGCTCGAGAACCGGCGCGGATGCCGCCACCGAACTGAAATACTCCGGCAGGCTGCTGAATCGAACCGTCGCTTTCGGTTCAAGCGCCTGGATTCGTTTGGCCAAGGTTGGAAGATCGGGAGCGGCGGCATGATGGTCGGCGCCAACGAACACCGCGATATCCGCGGTCACGGCCCGGGCCACCAGTTGGCGCCGAATGGCGGCCCAATCATTCGGAAGGCCGACACCGATTTCGTAGCCCTGCGGCGGCAGGTGATACGTGACCATCGAACGGCCGTGACGGCCCTCCCACCGGTAGAGATCCCGTTCCACGCCACCGACCCGACCAAGACCGCGCCACACGACCCCGTTCGTGATCCCGAACTCAGCGGCCAGGTCCGGGAGTCCCGCCGGGTGGCCGAACGCATCGGGACCGTAGAGCACCGGACACTCACCGCCGAGGTCCCGAGCCATCCCGATCCCGATCTCGAGGTTCTTCCGCAGCGACACCCCGGTCGGAATCAACTCATCGGCCAAGACATACCACGGACCGAGGCCGAGTTGACCGCGCCGGGCCAGCGCCTCAATCGTTCCCCGGGCCCCCGGCACGACCGCTAAGTAGTCCTCGACCAGAATCATTTGGCCGTCGAGATGAAACCGAAGCGAGGGAGCCGACTCGAGCAATTCGAGCAGGGAGTCCATCATCGGAACCAAGCGCGCCAGGAACGCGCTTCGGGAGAGATACCACTCCCGGTCCCAATGGACGTGGGGAATCAGATGGAACGTGAGCGGCGTCATTCGGCCAGGATCTGGTGGCCCGATCGTTCCGCCGCTGGGACACCGCTCGGGATGCTCAAGACTTGGCGGACGAAGGCGTCCCACCAATCGGTCTGGGGTTCCCGGTCCCGATACTGTTTGAGCGCGGCCCAGGTTCGTTCGTGGATCAGGCCCGCCGCCGCGGTGGCCTGTTCGGGGGTGATGCCGTCGTGCTTGAGCCAGCGCCGGCCAATTTGGGTGTGGAGCACCTCGTCGGCCCAATCGAAGTCTTGGAAATGGGCCGAGAGCTCGTCGCCGGCTTCCTGGGCGGTTCGGTATTCGGATCGCTTCCCGGTGTCCGCGGGCATCAACGAATGTTCGATGGCAAAGAGAATCTGCTGGCGCTCGAGGGCCGAGGCGTGCTGGTTGAGGCGAAGGGCAAAGCCGACGTTGAGCGGGATCTGGGTCCAATCGACGCCGCGGGCCTCCAGCGCCACCGAACCCATCATCGAGTGGCGCATCTCGTCCCAGAGTTGCCGGGAATAGTCGCGCTGGAATTCCCAGGGCAGGTCGGTTCGCTCGACCATGACGGAGGCCATCATTTCCGGCACGTCCATCTCGAGCGTCCGCTTGCACAGCAAGGCCAAGTTCCGCTCGGCCGCCGAAGCTCTCGGATCATTGTAGACGACGTGGGGTGGAAACTCGAAATTGTACTGGCCCAAGAACCGGTCGTCGCGCTGCGGGACGAGGTCGGGAACGAACGGGCGGCGAGCTCGCGGGGTCGGCGTGGGTCCGGGGGGCTCGGGCGCCGGACCGGCCACCCCGCCCGCCGCGGCCAGGAAGGCGTGGAGATGATCCTCCCAAACCGCTCGCAGCAGCGGGCCGACGCCGTTGCAGGCCAGGAGCCCGGCGAGAGCGCGCCCGCCCCAATCATGCAGCTCTTCGAGCTCGAGCAGAGCAAATCGGAGCACCCGCCGGGTCGGCTGATCGACGAGCGGATTTGCATAGCTGAGATAGTGGCGATACTCCGCCATCAGCGCCGGGACTGTGACGCTGAACGCACCGGTCAGCAGTTCAACGCTGTCGGCGGATCGGAGCAGCTCATCGGTAAACCGGCCCAGCGCGGCGTCGGGCGCCTGGTCGAGCGGCGGGATCGGGTGGCGCATCTCGCCGATTCGCTGCCGGATAGCCTCGACGTGCTCGGCGCACTGCCATTGGGCGAGCGCCATCCCGCCTTTCACTTCCCACTCGGGCGTGGCCGGGAGGTGGGCGACGAAAGCCCGCATCAGGGTCCGTTCGAGCCATTGGTATCGGAGCAGCCGCCGGACGGTTTCGTCGACGCCGTAGCCGACCCGGGCGGCGCCCGCATAACTGGCGAGCCCGGCGAGTTCCGGCACCCCGATCGACGACGCCATGATCAGCGTTCGCTCCGGGCGGCGCGGAGCATCGTGACGCCGGTGTAGAGCACCACCACCGCTACCAACCACCGCACCGCGGTCAGCGGCAGCGACTTGACGATCAACACGGCAATCAGCACCGCTGGAATTCCGCCGAGGGTCAAACCTAACGCCGCTCGCTGGCGATAGGCCCCCGCTCGCATAAACCGGATCCCGGCCATCACCATGAGAAACGCGCATGACCCCATCATGATGGGAAAGGCGGCCTTCGGGTTCATCCCAAGAACCGCAATCATGATCATGGCCGGACCATAGAGCCCGATCCCGAGGGTCATCAGCGCACCGAGAGCAAAATTGCCGGCCGCCGCCAGCGCCAGCTTCCCGCCGGTGAGTCCAACCGCATCGCCGCCTCCGGCGACGATCCCGAGATTCGTCAGGGTAAACAAGAGCGCCGCGACCAACAGCGCGGTGCCCATACCGATCTGAATGGTCCGGCGGGGCCACCCGGCCACCACGCCGGCGCCGAGCCAGGCGCCCAGCACCGCCGCCACGATCAAGGTCAGAAGAGTCGTGAATTCCACCTCGACCACGGAAATGAAGAACAACGCCTGCACCAAGGTCGGAATCGTGTGGCCGACGTTCAGGGTCCCGGGGATTCGTTCGTCCGGTACCAGTTTGAGGAGCCGGTACATCGCGGTGGTCGGCGCGTACGAGCCGATCCCTAGGGTGTCGAAGAAGTTGATGACGAACCCCAGCCCGACATGGGTCGGGGTCGGCGGCCCGTGGTCGTCGTCGGACTGGGCTTTGCCGATTTTGAACCAAACGACGATGTAGACGACGGCAAAGATGCCCAGCGCCGCGAGCAGGTAGACGACCCGAGAATCGGGCATGAGTAGTACCTCTGGATTGTGAAGGTTTACGGAGCGCCCAGTCCGACGATCGCCTCACCGGCATGCACGATCGGGTGCGAGACCCGCCAAAGAATGTATCCCGATTCCGGGGCCGTGAGGACAGCGCGCGGCAATCCCATCGGATCTCGGATCTCCGCCAGGGCGGCGCCGGCCTCGACGGGGTCGCCGGCGCGGACCAGGGTCCGGCACCAGCCGTCGGCGGGGGCCTCGAGAAACCGATACTGGGTCAGCTCAATTGGGCGATGGACGGGGATCGCGCGGGCGCCGAGCATCCCGAGGTCCGTTGCCACCCCAAGCACGCCATCGAGATGGAATTCGACATCGGATTCTGGCATCAGGCCGTGCGAGCCGCCCTCGGCGAACACCGCGAACTCCCGGCGCGCCGCCCGCGCGGTACAGCTCCTCCCGGGACGGCCGGTGTGCGATGGGCGGATCCGGACCAAGAAATCGGACCCAAACGACCGCGCCAACTCGAGATTCCGCCCATCGAACGCCGCATCCCCGGTTTCCTGGCATACGACAAAGCGGGACATCTCTTCTCGGAGGTCGCCGCCGTGGAGATCGATCAGGCAGGTGGCGTCGTTGGCCCAGTTGGACAGGATCGCATCGGCAAGAGCCTCACTGAAGCTGCCATCCGGCCGGCCGGGAAAGCAGAAGTTGATGTTCTTGCCATCGATCGGGCAGAGATACTCGGTTCGTTCGCCGTAGCCCGGTCCGTTCACGACCGGAATGATGGAGATGGTGCCCCGAAGGGTGCGGGCATCAATTCGCTCGGCCAAGCGATACGCCGCCTCGACCCCGGCCACCTCGTTCGGATGAATCCCCGCCATCACCGCCAGGGTCGGGCCATCCGATAGGCCGACGATGTCGATGGCCTGCCACGAATGCCCCGCCAGGGCGGGTGCCGCGAACCGGAGGGTCCGGTAGTTGATCCCGGCGCGGGTCATTGCGGTCAGGTCGCGAGCAAACCCATCCGCCACAACACAAAGACATAATCGGTGGCGATTTCCCGAAGCCGGTCGTACCGGCCCGACGCCCCCGAATGCCCGGCGCCAAGATTGGTGTGCAACAGCAACGGATTGGAGTCGGTTTTCAGGGTTCGAAGCCGGGCCACGTACTTGGCGGGCTCCCAGTACATCACCTGGCTGTCGTTGAGCGAGGTCCGGACCAGCATGGCGGGATAGGCCTGGGCCGCCAAATTGGTGTAGGGACAATAGGGCCGGATCCAGCGGTACTCGGCCAGGATGGCGGGATTGCCCCACTCCTCGTATTCGCCGACCGTGAGCGGCAGCGAGGCATCGAGCATCGTGTTGATGACGTCGACGAACGGGACCTGAAGGACCGCCGCGCCAGAGACGTCGGGGCGGAGGTTGAGCACCGCCCCGACCAGGAGCCCGCCGGCGCTTCCGCCCTCGATGACCAGGCGGGACCGGTCCGTCTTGCCGATGGCAACCAGATGATCGGCGGCCGCGATGAAATCGGTGAAGGTGTTCATTTTGGCGGCCATCTTGCCGGCATCATGCCAGGGCCGGCCCATCTCGCCGCCGCCCCGAATATGCGCCACCGCGAAGACGACACCCCGGTCGAGGAGCGAAAGCCGGTTCGAGGTAAACGACACCGGATAGGGAATGCCATAGGAGCCGTAGCCGGTCAGATAAGTCGGGCGCGGCCCGGCCGTCATCTGATCCTTCCGCCACACCAATGACACCGGGATCCGGGTCCCGTCGGCGGCCTTCGCAAACACCCGCTCGCTCTGGTACCGGGTCGGGTCGTAGTCGCCCAAAACTTCCTTCCGTTTGAGGAGCACGGACGTCCCATCCACCATGTCGAAATCGTAGACCGACGAGGCGGTCACGAACGATTCGTACCGATAGCGGAGCTGATGGCTATCCCATTCGGCGTTCATCCCGGGCCCGGCATCGTAGACCACCTCGGGGAACTCGACGTACCGGACCTGGTCGGTAGTCGCCTCCGCCACCCGGATCCTGGCCAGGCCGTCATGGCGCTCCCACGCCACCCAGTGCCCGGCAAAGCACTCGACGCCCTCGATCACCACGTCATCCCGAAGCGGCAGCACCTCGGTCCAGTTGGCCGGCGAGGGGTCGGCCACCGGCGCGGTCACGGCCCGAAAGTTCTTGCCGCGGTCGTTGGTCCGAATGAAGAACCGGTCGCCATGATGGTCGAGATCATATTCCCGATCCTGGATCCGCGGGGCCACCACCCGCCACGAACCGGCTGGCGCGTCGGCCTCGATGACCTGAGCTTCGGTCGTGGTGTGGCTGGCCGAGAAGAGGAGCAAGAATCGGCGGCTCCTCGTCCGGGTCACTATCACCCGGAACCGCTCATCGGTTTCCTCGTAGACGAGCACGGCCGGTTCGCCTAACGCCATCCGGTAGACCCGGTAGTCGCGTTTGGTGTGGTCTTCGATCGTGTACAGGATGGTACGGCTGTCGGCGGCCCAGACCGCCGACCCGGCCAGCGGCACCGGCTCGACGGCCATCACCCCAGAGTCGAGGTCCTTGATGAAGAGGGTGTACTCCCGGCCCCCGGTCACATCGGTCGAGTAACAGAGCTTCCGGCCGTCCGGGCTCACCTGCATTAACCCAACGCCCAGATACGGATGCCCAACAGCCATTTGGTTCAGGTCGAGGAGGATCTCATCGGGTGCTCCCGCGGCGTCCCGGCGGCGGCAATAGGTCGGGTACTGCTTCCCTTCCTCGGTCCGGCTCCAATACCAGTAGCCGGTGTCCCGGTACGGCACCGACAGGTCGGTCTGTTTGATCCGGGCCAGCATTTCGTCATAGAGGCTGGTCTCGACCGCCTTGAACGGCTCGAGTACGGCCTCCGTGTAGGCGTTCTCGGCCTCCAAATAGGCCCGAACCTCGGGACGCTCCCGGTCGCGGAGCCAGAAATAGTCGTCCGTCAGGGTGTCGCCGTGGAGGACGACCGGGTGCGGCTCCCGGAGGGCCACCGGCGGGGTGCGGCGTTGAGTCATCGATGAAATCTAGACGGAGGGAGGGTCGGGCCACGCTGCCGCGACCAGACGAGGGAGGATCTCGCCCGACGGCCCTGCCAAATGACGGATTCGGTCGCCGGTCTGTTGGCCTTCATCAGTCATGTTGAGGACCGCCACCAACGCGCCGCGCCGGGCCGCGATCCACGGGAGCGAGGCGGCCGGCTCGACCACATTCGAGGTACCGATCGAAAGAAACACCTCCGCACCGGCCGCGGCCTGCTGGGCCCGCTCCAACGCTCGCGGGGGCAGGCTCTCGCCGAACCACACGACATCGGGCCGGAGCATCCCGCCGCACGCCGGGCACCGGGGTACCGCATCGGTGTCCTCGAACGACTCCGGCACCCGGTTGCAGTCGAAACACTTGACCCGACCGATATTGCCGTGGAGCTCCACGACGTCTTGGCTCCCGGATCGGGCGTGCAACCCGTCGACATTCTGAGTGATGAGCGTGAATCCCGGTACCAGCCGCTCCATGGCCGCCAGTGCCTGATGCCCGGCGTTAGGTCGGGCGGCCGCTACCGCCAAACGGCGCAGCCGGTACCAGCGCCAGACCAAGTCGGGATTGCGCCGAAACCCCCGGGGGGTGGCGAGGTCCTCGGGCCGGTAGTCGGCCCAAAGACCGGTCATCGTGTCGCGAAAGGTGGGGATCCCGCTTTCCGCCGATACTCCGGCCCCGGTCAGCACCGCGACCTGCCCTGCCGAACGGAGCGCCCCGGCAACCTCAGCGAGCAAGGAACCCTTCGAGACGGGTCTTCACGGCGGGCCATTCACTATCCAGGATGCTGTAGTAGACCGTGTCCCGGCGCACCCCGTCCCACATCAACCGGTTCTGTCGAAGGACACCCTCCTTGACGGCGCCGAGTCGTTCGATGGCCTGCTGCGACCGGATATTCCGTCCATCGGTCTTGAGCTGGACTCGTAAGGCGCCCAAGTCGTCGAACGCATGCCGGAGCAACAACAGCTTGCACTCAGTGTTGATCGGGGTCCGTTGGGCACCGACCCCGAGCCAGGTCCACCCGATCTCGAGAATTCGGTCCGGCCGGTGAATGTCGAGGTACCGGGTCGAACCGACCGCCCGGTCGGACTTGTCATCGATGATGGCAAACGGAATCTCGAGCCCCTCGGAAGCGGCCTTCCACGCCTTGTCGATCAGCTGCTCCAACGCAAGGCGCGCGGTGGGACGAGGCACCGGCATGTATCGCCAAATGTCGTCGTGTTGCCCTTGTTCCAGCAAATCGTCGATGTGGCGATGGTCGAGCGGCTCGAGCCGAACGTGCTCGCCGTAGAGAACCACCGGGGTTGGATTCATGTGACCTAAATGTACTCACCCCGACCAGCCCGCAAGAGTCCTTGCGGGCCATTCCCCGGCCCCCGACCTTTCCCCCCATGATCGACCTTGCCCGGTTCGGCACCCGCGCCGCCATCTACCAGGACGGAGTCAGGCATCCGTATGACGAGTTGGCTCGGGTCTCGGCACTCGGCGCTCGGCACTCGGCACTCGGGGCTGGCGAAGCCCGAGTGGTCTTCCTGGTGCCGCCGGGGTTCATTCACGTGGCGGTGCAGCATGCGATTTGGGGGGCCGGCGCGATCGCCGTGCCACTGGCCCTCTCGCATCCGGCCCGCGAACTCGAGTACATCCTCGACGACAGCGGGGCCGGCCTGGCCATCGCATCCCCGGCCCTCTCTGACCGCCTACGCCCCCTGGCCGAAGCCCGCCGGATCCCGTTCCTGACCACCGACCACCTGTTCGCCGAGCCCCAAGCGCCGAGTGCCGAGCGCCGAGCGCCGAGTGCCGAGAACCGAGCCCTCATCGTCTACACCAGCGGCACCACCGGACGGCCCAAGGGCGTGGTGACCACCCGCCGAGCCCTAGGCGCCCAGATCGAAACCCTGGTGGACGCCTGGGGATGGACCGCCAGCGACCGGAGCCTTCATGTCCTGCCGCTGCACCATATTCACGGCATCGTCAACGCCCTCTCCTCGGCGTTGTGGGTGGGAGCCGGCGTCGAGTTCCTCGATCCCTTTGAACCGATCCGGGCCTGGGATCGCTTGGCCTCGGGCGAGATGACCGTCTTCACGGCGGTCCCGACGATTTACAACCGGCTGATCGCCGCGTGGGACCAGGCCGATCCCCCAACTCGGGCCCGCTGGTCCACCGGGGCGCGGGGGCTTCGGTTGATGATGTCCGGTTCCGCCGCGCTCCCGGTGGGGGTGCTGACGCGCTGGGAGGCCATCACCGGTCACCGCCTCCTCGAGCGGTATGGGATGACGGAAATCGGGATGGCCTTGTCCAATCCGCTCCACGGCGAGCGCCGGGCCGGCACCGTCGGGCAACCGCTGCCTAACGTGGAGATCCGGCTGACCGATGAGACCGGTGCCCCCGTATTGGCGGGGCAACCGGGGCAGATCGAGGTCCGCGGGCCCCAAGTGTTCCACGAGTACTGGGGCCGGCCCGACGACACCGCCCGGAGTTTCAAGGATGGCTGGTTCGCCACCGGTGACGTGGCGGTGGTCGAAGCAAGCTACTACCGGATCTTGGGCCGCCAGAGCGTCGACATCATCAAATCGGCCGGCTACAAGATTTCGGCGCTCGAGATCGAGGAGTTGGCCCGCGAACACCCGCACGTAACCGACTGTGCCGTGGTGGCGCTTCCCGATCCCGACCTGGGCGAACGGATCGCGGCCGCGGTGGTACCGGCCCCAGGATCCGAACTCGCGGCGGGGCCGTTCCGGAATTGGCTCAAGGAACGCTTGGCGCCCTACAAGGTGCCGAAGGACATCCGGTTCGTGGAGGAATTGCCGCGGAACGCGATGGGAAAGGTGGTCAAGCAGGATCTGCGTCGGCTTTTTGACGGTACCTGATCGGTCGGGGTCGCCGATCGCGGGGGGCTGCGGGCTAGTTTGCGGGTATCACTGTCACAAATCGAGGGGTCTCAATGCTCACTCGCATCCCGATAGTACTGGCGTTTGTCCTCGGCCTCAGCGCGGCGGCGGCGGCCCAGGCGGTCGATCCCCGGCTGCTCGATGGTCTGACCTGGCGGGACATCGGGCCCCACCGGGCCGGCCGGACCAAGGCCGCGGTCGGGGTGCCTGGGAAACCGAACCTCTTCTATATCGGCGTGGTCAATGGCGGGGTGTGGAAGACCACCGACTTCGGGCGGACCTGGAATCCGATCTTCGATGAGCAGTCCACGGGGTCGATCGGCGCCATTGCGATCGCGCCGTCCAATCCGGATATCATCTACGTCGGGAGCGGCGAAGGACTCCAACGACCCGATCTGTCCACCGGCAACGGGATCTACCGGTCGGCCGATGCCGGCCGGACCTGGCAGCATCTCGGGCTCCGCGACGGCCAGCAAATTCCCCAAATCGTCGTCGACCCCCGCAATCCCAACCGGCTCTTCGTCGCGGTGCTCGGCCACCCGTACGGACCGAACGCCGAGCGAGGGCTCTTCGCCTCCTCCGACGGTGGCCAGACGTTCGCCAAGGTCTTGGGGTCCGACGACAATACCGGCGCCATCGACGTGGTCCTGGATCCGGTCAACCCCGACATTCTGTACGCCGCGCTTTGGGAGGCGCGCCAGGCGCCCTGGGAAAACGGGGCCTGGAATGGGCCCGGCACCGGCCTCTTCAAATCGGTCGACGGCGGAAAAACCTGGCGCCAACTGACCCAAGGCCTCCCGACGTTCGACAAGGATGGTCTGGGTCGGATCGGCCTGACCGTCGCGCCCAGCAAACCGAGCCGCCTGTTTCTGACCGCCGACCTCCGGAACGGGGGGTATCTCTATCGTTCCGATGACGCCGGAGAGACCTGGACTCGGATTTCCGAGGACGCCCGAATCGTGTCGCGGGCGTCGGACTTCGCGGAAGTGAAAGTCCATCCGACGAATCCGGATATCGTGTATACGGCAAGTATCGTGGCGTGGAAATCGGTGGACGGCGGGCGAACCTTCGCCGCCATGAAGGGGGCGCCGGGCGGCGATGACTACCATCGGATCTGGATCAACCCGGCCAACCCGGACATCATCCTGATGGCCGTCGACCAAGGCGCGGTCATTACGGTCAACGGCGGGCAGACGTGGAGCAGCTGGTACAACCAGCCGACGGCTCAGTTCTACCACGTGTCCACCGACAACGCCTTTCCCTACCGGGTCTGCGGCGGCCAGCAGGAAAGCGGCTCCGCCTGCGTCCGGAGCCGGGGCGATGGCGGTCAGATCACCTTTCGCGATTGGACCCCCGTCGGCGTCGAGGAATACGGCTACGTCGCCGTCGACCCGTTGGATCCTGATGTCGTGTACGGCGGCAAGGTGACCCGGTTCGACCGGCGAACCGGCCAGGTCCAGAACGTGGCCCCGAAGCCGTTCCGGTCGCCCGGGTACCGGGCCCTCCGCACCGCCCCGGTCGTGTTCTCGACGGTCAATCCGAGGGCACTCTACTTCGCAACCAATACGGTCTGGAAAACCCTGAACGGCGGCCACTCGTGGACCGAGATCAGCCCCGACCTGACCCGGACGGATTCGGTGGTTCCGCCAAACGTGGGACGCTACGCCACCACGCCGGTGGCGATGGCCCGCCACCCTGGCGTGATCTACACCCTGGCACCGTCGTATCTCCAGGAGAACATCCTCTGGGCCGGAACCGACGACGGGCTCATTCATCTGACGGTGGATGGTGGACGAACCTGGAAGAACGTGACGCCCCTCGCTCTGACCCCGTGGGCCAAGGTCTCCTTGATCGACGCCTCCCACTTCGATCCGCTCACCGCCTATGCCGCGATCAACACGCTCCGTTTGAGTGACCTGTCGCCTCACATCTACCGGACCCGGGACGGCGGCCGGACCTGGACTCACATCACCGAGGGCATTCCAAACGGGGCCACCATCAACGCGGTCCGCGAAGACCCGAAACGGAAGGGGCTCCTTTTTGCCGGGAGCGAAACCACCGTCTACGTAAGTTTCGATGACGGCGACCACTGGCAATCGCTCCGGCGGAATCTCCCGGCCACGTCAATTCGGGACCTGGTGATCAAGGACGATGATCTCGTGGTCGGCACCCACGGCCGCGGCTTCTGGGTCCTCGATAACATCACTCCGCTTCGGCAGCTGACCGCGGAAACCGCCCGGCGGGACGCCGTACTCTTCACGCCCCAGATGGCTACCCGGGTGCGCTGGAACATGAACACCGACACCCCGATTCCGCCGGAAGAGCCCGCCGGCCAGAATCCGCCCGACGGCGCGATCATCGACTATTGGCTGGCCACTGCCGCCACCGGCCCGATCACCCTCGAGATTCTCGACTCGACGGGGGGAGTGATTCGCCGGTACTCGAGCGACCAGGTCGCGGCAGCGATTACCGACGAAGGAAATGTGCCGGCCTACTGGATCCGGCCGGCCCGGATTCTCCAGGCAACCGCCGGAGCCCACCGGTTTCTTTGGGACCTCAAGTACGCCGAGCCCGAAGGCTTCAGCCGCTCCTTCCCGATTGCGGCCATCAAGGGGCAAACCGACAAGGAACCCGACGGCGTCTGGGTGATGCCGGGCCGCTATCAGGCCCGGCTTACCGTCAATGGGGTCAGCACCACGCAGTCGTTCCGCGTCCGGATGGATCCCCGGGTCAGGACCTCGACGGCAGCCCTCCGGCGGCAATTCGTCCTGTCACGGAGGATTGCCGATGCCGCCGGCCGGATTGCCGGCGCCGCCAAGACGCCGACGCTCTCCGGCTTGTTGGGTCAGTTGCAGCAGCTCTACGGCACCCTCCAGGGAGCCGACCGGGAACCCACCGCATCGACCGTCGCGGCCGTGGCGGACCGGCTGGGGGCGCTCGACCAAATCCTGAGCCGGCCCCGTTAGCCCAACGTGAGCCGGCAATCGACGTTCTGGCGGGTGGTCTTTCTCGCGGTGTTCTTCTCGACCGCGGGATTTGGCGCGATTGTCTTCTCGCGGCGGCCGTCCAATACCAGGAACTGGGCCACCGACCACGCCAAGACTCCCGAGATTGTCGGAGCGGATTCCCTGGTCCGGATCGCGAACGTCCGAGCGTTTCGCTATCGCACCGAAACCGATTTCGACCCGGTCTATGAGACCCGGACGTACAACTTGAATCAGGTCGAGTCGGTGTGGCTGGTGCTGACACCGTTCTCCAGAGCATGGCGGGGGCCGGCCCACAGTTTCGTGTCCTTCGGATTCCGTGATTCCACCTATCTCGCTATTTCGATCGAGGCCCGCCGGGAGGTCAAGGAGTCGTATGGCCTGCTGAAAGGCCTGGGCCGGAATTTCGAGCTGATTTACGTGATCGGCGAGGAAACCGACCTGATCGGCAAACGGGCATTCGGCGATTTCGACGTCTATCTCTACCCGATCAAGGCCCCGGCGGACCGGATCCGGGCCGTGCTGGTCGACATGCTGGCTCGCGCCGAGTCGCTGAACAGCCGGCCGGAGTTCTACAACACCGCCAACAACAACTGCACCTCGAATCTCGTCCGGCACGTCAACGCCGTATCGCCCGGGCGGATTCCGGCCGGCATCAAGCTCCTGGTGCCCGGCTATGCCGATGACGTCGCGCAGTCGTTGGGCCTCATCGATTCGACCGTACCGCTCGCCGAGAACCGGGCCAAGTACCGGATCAACGAACTCGCCCGGGCCGCCCAAGGCCTGCCGAATTTCTCCACGCTGATTCGAGCGGGCCAGTCGATTCCCCGAACGCCGTAAGCTCCTCTCGCCCCGAACCCCGCGGGGCGGTATTCTAATACTGTCCCCCGACCAAGAGATCTCGATGTCAAAAACCGCGCTGATGGCGCTCCTGGCTGTTGTCCCGATCGGCCGGACCGCCGGGCAAAACCGGCCCGCTCCGTCCGTGGCGGCCGACAACGTTCTGTCCGTTCGCTCCGTAGTGGGCGGCGAACAGCCGGAATGGAATCCGAACGGTACCTCGATCATGTTCCAATCCGGCTTGGGCGGCGGCTCCGGCCTCTGGAGCGTCGGCGCCGATGGCGGCTTTCCAACCCGGCTCGCCCCCACTCTTGGCGCGGTGCCCTACCAGTCCAACTACATGCCGCAGTGGAGCCCCGCCGGCGACTGGATCGCGTATGCCTCAGGCAAGAGCGGCGCCACCGAGATTTGGCTCTGGTCGCCCGCCGACGGCCGCGACCTCCAACTGACCAAGCTCGGCCAGACCCGGATCAACTCGATGTCGTGGGCCCCCGACGGCCGTTCGATCGCCTTTGCCGGCGACCGCTACGGCTCCTACGACATTTGGACCGTGGCGGTTCCGTCGGGCAAGGTCACCCGCCTCACCACCGACCTCCGATACGAGGTCAATCCGACATTTACCCCGGACGGGCAGACCATTCTCTTCGTGCAACTCGACCAGCAATGGGTCGATCATGACATCATGGCCATGCCAGCCGGCGGCGGGGCGGTCCGGTTGGTCACCCGCGACACCAATTTCTTCGACTACGGGGCCGGCCGGACGTTCGGCTATCCGATGCCCTCCCCCGACGGAAAGTCCGTGCTGTTCCGGTCCCATCGGAGCGGCTGGATCAACTATTGGATCGCTCCGATCGCCGGGGGAGCGGCCCGGGCGATGGCCGTCGAGACTCAAGACCAGAGCAACGCCCGGTGGTCACCCGATGGCAAGTGGATCGCCTACGTGGGGAACCAGAGCGGCACCCACGACCTCCGGGTCGTCGCCACGGCCGGCGGCCCTTCCAGAGCTTTGGTGGCGCCGGTCATGGGCACGGTCGGGAACCCGGCCTGGTCGCCCAACGGATCGAAGCTCGCTTACACGTTAGGCAGTCCGACCGCGGCCGCCGAGCTCTACGTAGTGGCGGCAACGGGCGGGGCCCCGACCCAGCTGACCTTCTCGCTCCCCGGGGGGAACATTGCCCGGACCCTGGTGGCCCCCGAGAAGATCACCTACCAGAGCGGCCTCTATCAGATCTCGGCCTACCTCTACCGGCCCGCCACCCTCGCCCCCGGCGAGAAAGCCCCCGGGCTGATGTACATCCACGGCGGGCCGACCGCCCAATTCAGCGACAACTACCAGGCCCAGGTTCAGTTCTTCGTGAGCCAAGGGTACGTCGTGTTGCTCCCGAATATCCGGGGCAGCTCCGGCTTCGGGCGGGCGTTCGAGGATGCCAACGATAAAGACTGGGGCCACGGCGACCTCGAGGACGTCAAGGCAGGCGCCAACTACCTGAAGAAACTCCCCTACGTCAACGCGGCCCGGATCGGGATTACCGGCACCAGCTACGGTGGCTGCATGACCCTCTCGGCCATCACGTTTGCGCCGGGCTTTTTCCAGGCGGCGGTGTCCGGCGCCGGCTACGGCGACTGGATCGATTTCTACACCGAGCAGGAATATCGTCACGTCAAGTTGTTGGACTACGAATACGGACCCCTGTCGCCGGCGACCGAGGCGCTCTACCGGCGCAGTTCGCCGTACTTTGAAGTGAGCAAGATCGAAACACCGGTCATGCTGGTCCACGGCACCGGACGATTCCCCAACTCCCACGCCTCGAAAAAGTTCGCCGATGAACTCGAACGGTACTACAAGGTGTTCAGCTACAAGACGTACCCGAACGAGAATTACTACGTCAACAACCCGGCCAATCAGCGCCAGATGTTTCTGGACATGCTGGAATTCTTCAACGCGTACCTGAGGGATTGAATGATGCGACCGATCGTGGTGGGGCTCGTGGTGATCTCGGCATTCGGCACTCGGCGCTCGGCGCTCGGCCAGGCGGCGGGGGTGGCGGAGCGGGTGATTTCGGTGGGGTCGCTGGTGACGGGCGAGGGGCCGATGTGGAGTCCGGATGGGGGCCACGTCCTTTTTCCGTCGTCGCTCGGCGGCGGAGCGATCTGGAGCGTGGGGGTGGATGGCGGGGCGCCCGTCCGAGTCACCCGGGAGATCGCGACCGGACTCGTCCGCCTCGCTCCCCGGGGCGACGTCCTCACGTACCTGAGCGACAAGGGGGGCAACCCCGAGATCTGGCTCTGGAATCTCGCGGCCGGCACCGACCGCCAGCTCACCAATTTGGGCGCCCGGATCAATGCCCTGAGCTGGTCGCCGGACGGGAAGACGATCGCGTTCTCGGCCCTTCGGTACGGTCAATTCGACCTCTGGAGCGTTGACGTCGCCACCGGCAAGGTGGTCCAGCTTACCAGCGACCCGCGCTACGAGACCTACCCGGTGTGGACCCCCGATGGCCGGTCGTTGGTCTACATCCGCTCGGATGACCGGTGGGCCGACCATGAGATCCTGATCGTGCCGGCGGCGGGAGGCGCGTCCCGAGTCATCGCCACCGACCGAGACTTTTTCGACTACGGAACCATGAGCCCCCGGGCCCGATTCGGATACCCGCTGCTCTCCTCCGATGGGAAGTCGGTCCTCTTCCGGTCGCACCGAAGTGGCTGGATCAACTATTGGGTTGCAAGCATCGACGGCGGGGCCCCGCGCCCACTCGCCCCGGAGGCGGCCGACCAAAGTGACGCGAAATGGTCGCCGGACGGTTCCTCGGTGGTCTTTGCGTCACTGCACAACGGAACCCAGGATCTTCGAATCGCTCCGGTAAACGGCGGATCCGCCCGGATCGTCGTGCCGGTCGCCCGGGGGGTGGCCGGGTCACCCGAGTGGTCTCCGGACGGGAGCAAGATCGCGTTTACGCTCGCCACCCCGACCCGGCCCGCGGATCTCTATCTCGTCGCCGCGGCCGGGGGCGCGACCAAGGCCCTGACCACGTCGATCACCCCGGAAATCGAGAAGACCCTCATCGCTCCGGAGAAAGTTACCTATCAAAGCGATGGGTTCACGATCACGGGCTATCTCTACCGCCCGGCCCTGATCCGCCCGGGGGAAAAGCTCCCCGGTATCCTCTACATCCACGGCGGCCCGACCGGACAGTTCAGCGACACCTACTTGCCGCAGGCCCAGTTCCTGGCCCAGATGGGCTACGCCGTCCTGGCCCCGAACATCCGGGGCAGTTCCGGCTACGGGAAGGCTTTCGAGGACGCCAACAACCCGTGTTGGACCCATTGCGACCTTCGGGACGTGGTCCAGGGTGTGGCCTTGCTCAAGACCCTCCCCTACGTCCAGGCCTCCCGGATGGGCATTACCGGGAACAGCTACGGCGGGATCATGAGCATGGGAGCCATCGCCCACGCACCCGGCGTGTTTCAGGCGGCGGCGCCCCAATCGGGCTACGCCGATTGGATCGGTTTCCAGAGCTACAACACCGAGCTCCAACACTCGAAGCTCAATGCCTACGAATGGGGCCCCTACCCGGACAGCGCCGCGGTCTACCGGCGGAATTCCTCGATTTTCTCGGCGGCGGCGGTCACCACGCCGGCCTTCGTGCTCCATGGCGACGGGGTTACCCAGTCGTGGCGGCCGGGCGTCTACCCGATCCCGGCCTCCCACGAGTTCGTCCATGCCCTCGACCGGCTCAACAAGGTCGTCAAATACAAGGTCTACCCGGGGGAGACCTACTACGTGGGCGGGCGGGAGAACTCGAAACAGGTCCTCCTCGATCTCCTGCAGTGGTTCGACCAGTACCTCAAGGACAGTTAGGCGGATATCGAGGGGGGACTTGCGGAATCCGAGCGTTAGGATAGCGCCGCCGGAGCCCGCAAAATCCCCCCCCTTCCGCAATGGCGATATTGGGCGCATAATAGGGCCGGCATCCATTCACACCTAACCATTCGGACCACGCATCATGGCAACTCGTCGACCTTCGACCCGGTCTAAGGCAGCCCCCAAGACCCGTTCGCGCTCGACCTCGAAGGTTCCCGGTATCTCGCGGATCGACCAGGCGAGCACCCGGACCTTCGGCTGGTTCTGCCGCTTTGGGTATCGCCCAACCCCGAGCGGAACCCGTCCCAAGTTCACCGCCTTCTTCGGCGACGTCAGCAATGGCGGCAAGAAAAAGGCGTTCGACAAGGCGATGGCCTGGCTCAAGACCGTCCAGCGCAGCGGACGGCCGCCCAAGAAGAAGTAGGTCCGTCGGACCGAGCGAACCCGGCCGGCCGCCGCCTGACTTTCAGGCGCGGCCGGCCGGCGTTTTCCCGCCCCGGCTATCTTCCTCGCATGCTCCGAAAGTTCCTCGCCGCCCTCGGACTCGTCGCCCTCGTGCTCACCGCCGGGGCGTTTTACCTCCACCACCAGGGATCAATCCTGCCCGGGCTCGGCGGCCGGCCGATCGAGGCCGTCATCGACGCCCCCCTTGCCGGAGACTCCACCGGGTACGCGACATTTGCCATTGACCGCTGTCGGTTCCTGATCCGAAAGGGCCGGAAGGCCTGCTACGAGGAACTCCTCCTCGCCACCGTGGAACGGCAGCAGGTCCGCCTGGCCATGGACGGCCTGTCCATCATCAGCCGGCGTGATCCCGAAACCCAGAAGTACGGCCACGACCTGACCCATGTGGTCGGAATCAATGCCTGGACCCCCGACGAAGCCGTCGGCCCGGTGTACGACTCCTGCACCGGGCTGTTCCAATCCGGCTGCTACCATGGCGTGGTCCAGGCCTATCTCGACGCGCAAGGCACCGACAGCACCACCGTCTACGGCCTTTGCAACCAAATCAACTCGGCGGCCACCAACGCCTGGCTCCGGTTTCAATGCGTGCACGGCATTGGACACGGGTTGGTCAACAACATGGCCATGCACCTGCCCAAGGCCCTGGCCGGATGCGATTGGCTGGTTCGCGAATGGGACGCGACCTCCTGCTATGGGGGCGCCTTCATGGAGTTCATCGTCGCGGCCCGAGGCCAGTCGCACCATCCGCACAAACCGGCGGCCGCCGCCGAAGAGCAGGATCATGTCGGTCACGACATGAGCGCCATGGCGGCCGACTCGTTTCCGGCCCGGAACCGGGCCGATCCGCTCTACCCCTGCTCCGTCCTGGCCCCGAAGTACCAATCGGCCTGCTACGGGATGCAGGCGGGCATCATCATCGAAATCGTTGGGGCCGACTTCGGCAAGATCGCCAAGGCGTGCAATCAGGCGCCGCTCGGCATGCGGCCGGCCTGTTACCAAGGCGTCGGCACCTACGTGAGCGGCTATGTGGTGCGGAACCAGGAAAAGGCCATCAAGCAGTGCGAGAAGGGCAGCCCGGAGTACCAAGCGTGGTGCTTCGTCGGCGTCGTGAAGAACTTGATCGACGTCACCGCCCTCCCGGACGATGGCCTGAGTTTCTGCGCCCGGCTTACGGACCGGGCCCTGGCGGTGGCCTGCTACACCGCCATCGGCGAGCAAATGGGGGTTCTCTTTCCTAATTTCGACCAGCGCGAAGCCCAATGCGCCAAGGCGCCCGCCCCGTTTATCCCGGCCTGCCGGTACGGCGCCATCTTGATCGGCGAGCGGCCACCCGAACTCACGCCGTTCGTCCCGACGACCTGACCGCTTACGCCTCGAGCCGCCGGAGGAACCGGCCCGGATCGAGCAGAAAATCCCGCATCAAGGTGACGTGGTCGAGCGACTGATACTCCGCTGGCCGAATCTCTCCCCCGTCAAACGAATAGATCCTCGCATCCGGCACCGCCAGAACGATCGGCGAGTGGGTCGCAATCACGAACTGGGCATTCTGGCGGACCATCGCCATCAGCATCGCCACCAACCCAAGTTGGTTTTGGGGCGAGAGCGCCGCCTCAGGCTCGTCCAGCAACACCAAACTCCCCGGCACGAACCGGCCTTGGAACAACTGCAAGAACGCCTCGCCGTGGGAGCGGGCATCCGGTTCCTTGCCATACCGGCGCTCCATATCGGCCAAGACCGATGCGGTCGGGCCCTTGGCCAACCCGGTGGCGTAGTCCGACCGCCCCTCGAACTCCCGGTCGATTTCCACCAATCGCGCCTCGTAGTCGGCTCGGTCCCGGACCAGACGCCGCTGGAATCCGAAGAAATCCTCAGCCCGAAGAAAGAACCCCCGCCTGGTCCGGTTCTTCCAAGTCAGTTTGAGTGCGCCGGCCAATTGCCGCTGCGATTCGAGCAACGGATCCCGGGCCCCCTCCTCGGTCCCCACCGTCGGCAGTTGGGCCGCCAACGCCAGCGCCTCC
>JANPEL010000280.1:0-4646 GCA_031431925.1 Gemmatimonadota bacterium
GCCAACCGGGTACTCGTTCAACCTCGACGGCTCGACCCTCTACCTGGCCGTGGCATCGATCTTCGTGGCGCAGGCCGCCGGGATCGACCTGCCGCTCACCACCCAATTGCTGATGATGCTAACCCTGATGCTCACCAGCAAAGGGGTTGCCGCGGTCCCGAGAGCCTCCCTGGTGATCCTTTCCGGCACGCTGACCCAGTTCGGCCTTCCCCTCGAGGGCATTGCCGTTATCCTCGGCGTCGATGCATTCATGGACATGGCCCGCACCTCGGTCAATCTGCTCGGCAACTGCCTCGCCTCCGCCGTCATGGCACGCTGGGAAGGCGAGCTGAAGGAGACATGATCTCGGCGCTCGGCACTCGGGGCTCGGCACTCGGCCGAGTGCCGAGTGCCGAGTGCCGAGCCCCTAAATCAACATCCCGGCGATGGCGGCTGAGATGAAATTGGCCAAGGTACCGGCCAACATGGCCCGGAGGCCTAGTTTCGCTAACTCGCCCTTGCGTTCCGGCACCAGGGCCCCGATCCCGCCGAGTTGAATCCCAATTGAGCTGAAATTGGCGAATCCCGCCAGCGCGAACGAGGCGATGGTAAAGGAACGCGGGTCGAGGCTGGCCTTCAGCGGGCCGAGTTCGGCGAAGGCGATGAACTCGTTGAGGACTGCCCGGGTCCCGAGGAGTCCCCCGACGACGCCGCTGTCCTGCCAGGGCACGCCCAGGACCCAGGCCACCGGACGCCCCACCCAGGCCAACACCGACTGGAGATTCTCGGGAAAGAACGGGACCCAACCGTGAATCAGCCCCATGGCACCGTTGGCCAAGGCCACGAGGGCCACGAACGACACCAGCATCGCGATCACGTTCAGCATTAGATGGAGGCCCTCGCTGGTACCTCGGGCGGCGGCATCGATCACATTGACGTCGGTTTTCGGGAGGTCGAGCTTGACTCGTCCGAAGGTTTCCGGCGTTCCGGTTTCCGGCTCGAACAGCTTGGCCAGCATGATCGTGCCGGGTGCGGTCATGATCACCGCGGCCAGCAGGTGACGGGCCTCGACACCAAACGCGATGTAGGCGACCATGATCGAGCCCGAAACATGGGCCATGCCGGAGGTCATGACCGTCATCAGCTCCGACCTGGTCATCCTCGGGAGAAAGGGCCGGATGGTGAGGGGCGCTTCGGTTTGTCCCATGAAGATCGAGGCGCCCACGTTGAGGCTTTCCGCCCCGCTGGCGCCCATGGTCTTGCTCATCACCACCGCGAAGCCCCGGACCACGACCTGCATGATCCCGAGGTAGTACATGACGGCGAACAGTGCCGAGACGAAAATGATGGCCGGCAGGATCTGGAAGGCGAAGATCATCCCGAGGCTGGAATTGGCCTTGCCGAGTTCCCCGAAGACGAACGCCGATCCGATGTAGGAGTAGTGGAGCACCGCGGTGACCGACTCGCCGAGACGTTTGAAGACCTCCTGGCCAATCGGGACCCGCAAGACGAAGATGGCAAACACCACCTGGAGGCCGAGTCCCCACGCCACCACGTTCCAGCGGATGGCCCGCCGGTTGCTCGACAGGAGATAGCCGGTCCCGATGATGAGGACGATGCCGAGGAGACCCCGGAACCGGGTCAGGAGCGGCGTCGGGGCGGCCACCGGAACCGGAACGGCCGCTTGGGCGGTTACCACAGCCGGCCCGCTGTCGACGCCCGGCGTGGCCTGGCCCACCAAGGTGCCGATCGCCCGTCCTGCCGCCCCGGGGAGGGCCCACGAACCAACCACCGCGAGGGCAAGCAGTGCGATCGCGAGCCCCGTTCTCCTCAGCCGTCCACCGTCCATTGTGCGCTCCTGCCGATTAAGTTGGGTGCGTGTCTTCGATTGACCTGATCGTCGTCGTAGTCTATCTCACCGGGTCGATTGCGATCGGGTTGTGGGCCGCCCGGTCTCAATCGTCCGCCAGCGACTACTTCCTGGGCGCCCGCGATCTTCCCGCATGGGCCATTCTTCTCTCCATCGTCGCGACGGAAACATCGGCTCTCACCGTCATTTCGATTCCGGGGGTCGGGGCCCGGAGCAACCTTGCCTTCCTCCAGCTTACCTTCGGTTACCTGTTGGGGCGAATCTTGGTCGCTTCGTGGTTGCTCCCCGGCTACTTCCGAGGGGAGCAGGAAACCGCCTACCAGCGAATCGAGAACCGGTTCGGGGTCCGGACTCGCCGGATCACGTCGCTGGTATTCCTGGTGACCCGGGCCCTCGGCGATGCGGTCCGGGTCTTCGCGAGTGCCATCCCGATGGCGTTGGTAACTGGCTGGAGTGTCCCGACGTCGGTATTGGCCATCGGCATTATCACAATGATCTACACTTGGTTCGGCGGGTTCAAGGCAGTCGTCTGGACCGACGTGCTCCAGTTGACGGTGTACGTCGCCGGCGGAATCGGCGCCCTCTGGGTGGCGTGGGGCCTGGCCGGAGGGCCGGGAGCGGCCCTTTCCGCGGCGGCGGCGGCCGGCAAGCTCCAGGTGTTCGACCTGTCGCTCAACCTCACGTCGACCTATACCCTGCTGGGGGGATTGGTGGGTGGGGCCTTGTTGTCGGCGGCGTCCCACGGAACCGACCACTTGATCGTCCAGCGCCTCCTCGCCTCCCGGTCGCTGGCGGCGGCCCGCACCGCGTTGATCGGCTCGGGGGTCGTGGTCATCCTGCAGTTCACGCTCTTCCTGTTGATCGGGAGCGCGCTCTGGGCAGCCAACCTGGCCCCGGCCGACCGGCCGGCGGACCAGCTCTTTCCGATGTTCATCCTGACTCACCTTCCGCCTGGCTTGGGCGGCCTCGTCATTGCCGGCATTCTCGCCGCCGCCATGGGAACCCACAGTTCCGCCATCAACTCGATGGCCTCCTCGGCCACCCACGACCTCTACGCCGGCTGGACCGGCCGGCGGGACCCGGCCCACCTGTTGAAGATCGGGAAGCTCTTCTCGGCGGCCTGGGGGGTGATCCTGATGCTCGGCGCCCTGTTCTTTCATCGCTTCACGAGCCAGAATGATTCTCCGGTCGTGGTGCTGGCGCTCTCGATTGCGTCGATTACCTACGGAGCCCTGCTCGGCACCTATGTCCTGGCCAGCGTGAACGCCCGAGCGAAGGCTCGGGACGTGATCACCGCGCTCGTCTTCACGGTGGTGGTCATGTTGGTGGTCGTGTTTGCGAAGCCGATTGCCGCCACCTTCGCGCTCGAATGGCTGGCACCGGTTGGCCGGCTGGCATGGCCCTGGTACGTCCCCCTCGGCACCGTCCTCACCGTCGGGGTCGGGTACCTGATGAGTCGGCTTCCGGAGCCCGCTCGGCCCGCGTGACGGTTGCCCCCGCGCCGGCCCCGCCGGTCCTCGACGACGCCACCCGGCACCGGCTGCTTCACCAGATGAAGCGCCGGGCATCGGGGCTCCTGGTGGTGGCCGCGGTGGTGTTCGTTCTGGCCGGGTACTTTCACGACCTTGGCACCTGGGTCGGCTATGTCCGGGCCACGGCGGAGGCCGCCCTGATTGGCGGGTTGGCGGACTGGTTCGCCGTCACCGCCTTGTTCCGCCACCCCCTCGGGATCCCGATTCCCCACACCGCCATCATCATGGTGCGGAAAGACCGCCTGGGCCGGACGTTAGGCAATTTCGTCCAAAACCACTTCCTGTCCCGCGAGGTCCTGGCCGACCGGCTCAAGTCGTGGAACGTGTCGGCGGGTTTGGCGCGCTGGCTCTCCGAACCCGCCAACGCCCGGCAGATCGCGAAGCAAGTGGCGGCGGGGTTTGCCAAGACGGTGGACGCCCTGCCGGAAGCGCAGCTCAAGGGCCTCGTCCACGCCGGGATCGTGGCCCGGATCCGGACCACGCAAGTGGCCCCGGTCCTCGGCCAGGCCCTCAAGCTGGTCAGGGCCGGGAACAAGCACCAAGAATTGTTGAGCGAGGCGGTCAAGATCGCGGCCACCGCCGTCGACCAGAACCGCGACACCATTCGGGACCGGGTCAAGACCCAGAGTCCGTGGTGGATCCCCGGGATGGTCGACGACAAGATTTATCGGAAGATTCTCACGACCATCGAGGAAATGCTCCGGGCCGTTGGTGCCGATCTGGGGCACCCGCTCCGGGCCAAGTTCGACCAAGCCTTCGAAAAATTCGTCGACCGCCTCCAACACTCGCCCGAGGCGATCGCCAAGGCGGAGGCGCTCAAGGAGCAGTGGCTCGCCGACCCGGTGATGGAAGAATTCACCACCTCGATCTACGACTACCTCCGTCACGAGGCGCTCCGGGCGGCGGCCAAGACCGACCACGAAGAATCCGAGACCGGCAACCCGGGGGCCATCGAGCAGGGTATCACCGCTTTCGGCCGGTCCCTGGCCGGGAACCCGGAGCTGCTCGCCAAGGTCGACGAGTTCATCCTCGAGCAGGCGCTGGTGGTGGTGGAGCAATATCGTGGCGCGGTGGCCGACCTGATCGCGACGACGGTGGCCAAGTGGGATCCCCAAGTCACCTCGCAGCGGATCGAGTTGGCGATCGGGAGGGACCTCCAGTTTATCCGGATCAACGGAACCCTGGTCGGGGGATTGCTCGGCTTGGCGATTTACACCGTAACCCAGCTGCTCGAGTAGTTCAAAACAAGCGGGGCAGCCGGTCAA
>JANPEL010000281.1:0-7722 GCA_031431925.1 Gemmatimonadota bacterium
GTGCCGGTCGCGTCGTGGGCCAGCGTTGGGGATACCTCGAGGGAGACGTGCCCGTCCCGTCCTCCGGTGGCCCGAAACACCGGCAGAAAGGCATCGCAGGCGGCTTGGACGTCGGTCACGGCGAGTTGCTCGAAGATGGCCGCCGGGGTGAGCCCGGCCGCCGAGTAGCGGCGAATGTCGGCGTCGTAATCGGCGCTCGAGGCGATGGCCTTTTCGAAGATGGTTGGGTTCGAGGTCATCCCAAGCAACCCGTCGTTTGCAATCAGCTTGCCGAGGGTGCCCGAGGCGATCAAGTCGCGGGTGATGAAGTCGTACCAGGGGCTTTGGCCGAGGGCGCCGAGTCGAACCAAGGGATTGGTCATCAGGTGCTCCGCTGATGGGATCGCCGGATCGCATCGGCGATCCGATCGACGGTGAGTCCGAATTCCTGGAACAGGCGGTCGCCGGGGGCCGAGGCGCCGAAGTGATCGATGCCAATCGACTCGCCGCGTTCGGTGACCCAACCGAGCCACCCGAAGGTCGAGGCAGCCTCGACCGACACTCGGGCGCGAATGGCCGCGGGCAGGACCTGTTCCCGGTACTGGGCCGGCTGGGCCCGGAATAGCTCCCAGGACGCCAACGACACTAGCCGAGTCGGCAGCCCTTGGTCGGTCAGTTGCTTGGCGGCGGCCAGGCCGATTCCGAGTTCCGATCCGGTGGCGAGGATGATGGCTTCGGGCGGAGTCGGGGGGTCGTAGAGGACATAGCCGCCGGAACGGACGCCTTCGGCGTCGGCCGCGGAATGGTCGATGGCCGGCAGTTTTTGGCGGGACAGGATCAGGGCGGTCGGTCCGTCGCGCCGCTCGAGTGCCGTGCGCCAGGCCTGGGCCGTTTCGTCCGGGCTTCCAGGCCGGAGCACGACCAGGTTCGGAATCCCGCGGAGCATGGCCAGGTGTTCGATCGGCTGGTGGGTTGGGCCATCCTCGCCGACGCCGATCGAGTCATGGGTGAAGACATAGATCGTCGGCAGGTGCATCAACGCGGCCAGCCGAATCGAGGGCTTCATGTAGTCGGAAAACACCAGGAAGGTGCTCCCGAAGGGCCGAATGCCGCCGTGGGCCGCCATCCCGTTCATGGCGGCTCCCATGGCATGCTCGCGGATGCCCCAGGCCACGATCTGACCGGCGTGGTCGCGGCTGAAGGTCACGCCGCCCTTGATGTGGGTACCGGTGCTCCCGGCCAAGTCGGCCGATCCGCCCACCAGGTTCGGGATGACCGGGGCCAAGGCGTTCAGGGTGGTGCCGGACGCCACCCGGGTGGCGAGCGAATCGGTTGGCTTGAAGGCCGGCAAGGTGGCGTCCCAGTCCACTCGGAGGGTGCCCTGATTCCAGTCGTCGAGTTCGGCGGCGGCGGCGGGTTGGGCCGCTTTGAATGCGGCCAGCCGGGCGTCCCACTCGGCACACCAGGTGGTGCCGCGAGTCACCGACTCGCCGAGGTGGGCCGCGGCCTCGGCAGGCACATGGAACGGCTCGGCGGGCCAATTGAGGATTGCTTTGGTCCGAGCGATTTCTTCCTTGCCGAACGGAGCGCCGTGGGCCTCGGGGGTGTTCCGTTTGGTCGGAGCCGGGTCGCCGATGACGGTCCGGAGCACGATGAGGGAAGGCCGGGCCGACTCGGCGGCGGCGGCGGTGAGGGCTTGATCGATCGCGTCGAGATCGTTGCCGTCGGCGACGTGCAGCACCTGCCAGCCGTAGGCCTCGAACCGGCGACCGACGTCCTCCGAAAACGACAGGGAGGTGGTGCCGTCGATGGTGATCTTGTTGTCATCGTAGATCAGCGTGAGCTTGCCCAACCCGAGGTGGCCGGCGAGTGAAGCCGCTTCGCTCGAGATGCCCTCCATCAGGTCGCCGTCGCTGGCCAGGACCCAGGTCCGATGGTCGATGATCGAGTGTCCGGGCCGGTTGAACCGGGCAGCCAAGAACCGTTCGGCCATGGCCATGCCGACCGCATTCCCGATGCCCTGGCCCAGCGGGCCGGTCGTCGTCTCGACGCCGGCGGTGTGCCCGCGTTCCGGGTGACCCGGCGTGTGGGAGCCCCACTGGCGAAAGTGTTTGATCTCCTCGAGCGAGAGATCGTAGCCGGACAAATGGAGCAGCGAGTAGAGCAGCATCGAGGCATGGCCGCACGACAACACGAACCGGTCGCGATCAACCCAATCGGGGCGGTGGGGCGCGTGGCGGAGGTGCTTCGTCCAGAGGACGTAGGCCACCGGAGCCAACGCCATCGGGGTTCCCGGGTGACCGGAATTGGCCTGCTCGACCGCGTCCATCGAGAGGGTGCGGATCGTGTTGATGGCGGTCCAAGCAAGAGAATTCTTCGCTGAAACGGCGGAGTCCGGCAGAGCGCGCTCCCTAATCCGGAACCGGATTGGAATCTGGTGGGGTGGTGAAATCGGCGCCGCAAATTTAGCGGAGGTCCTGGTGCCGGCACTAGGCATCGGGGACCATGTTAGATTGGTCCCCTGTGCGTAAACCCTCAAGTCGTCGTCGCGCTCCCGCCCCGACCCAGGCTCGCAGTTCCGAGACCCTCCGGCGGACCGGTAGCAAGTCCTATCAAGGGCACCGAGACCAGCTGATGGCCGTTCACGGCCCGGTCTGTGCCTATTGCGGGCTGTCATTCCCGGCCGAGGAAATCACCCTCGACCACGTCCAGCCCCGGAAGGGTAAAGTCGCCTACGACCGGGCGGACAATCTGGTCCTCGCCTGCAAGTCGTGCAATGCGGCCAAGGCGGACATGCCGTTCCTCGGGTTTCTCCTGGCCCGCCGGGCCCGCGGGGTCTTCCTGCTCCATTACGGCGAACACCTCTCCGACGGCATCAAGCAGACGGTGCGCGGGTTGGTCGAAAAGCCCCTCTAAGTCCGTGGGACTCTTCGATTCGCTGTCGATCCGGGATCTCGTCTTCCCGAACCGGATCGTGGTTTCCCCGATGTGCCAATACTCGAGTCACGATGGGTTTGCTACGGACTGGCATCTCGTGCATCTCGGGAGCCGGGCCATCGGCGGGGCGGGGACCGTCGTGTTCGAGGCCACCGCGGTGGTGCCTGAGGGCCGGATCAGCCCGAGCGATCTCGGGCTTTGGAAGGACGACCACATCGACCGGTTGGCGCCGATTACCCGGTTCGTCGCGGCGCACGGCGCGGTCCCGGCCATCCAGTTGGCCCACGCCGGCCGGAAAGCCAGCACTGCGGCCCCATGGGCCGGTGGCGGAATGGTATCCGAGGCCGACGGGGGCTTCGAAGCGGTTGGTCCGAGCGCGATCCGGTTTGCGGAAGGCTATCCGATGCCTCGGGCGCTCGAGGGGTCGGAGATGCCGGCGGTGGTACAAGCCTTCGGCGATGCGGCCCGCCGGTCGCTCCAGGCCGGCTTCCAACTCATCGAACTCCACGCCGCCCACGGCTATTTGCTTCATGAGTTTCTCTCGCCGCTGAGCAACCGGCGGACCGACGAGTACGGTGGCGGATTCGAAGGACGGACTCGGCTGTTGCGCGAGGTGGTCATGGCGATTCGAGCCGAGTGGCCGGATCGGCTCCCGCTCTTCGTCCGAATTTCAGCGACCGATTACGCGGAGGGTGGCTGGGATCTCGATCAATCGATCGAACTCGCCCGCCTCCTCAAGGGGCTGGGGGTCGATCTGATCGACTGCTCCTCGGGGGGGAACGTATCGGGTGTCCGGATTCCGCTCGGGCCGGGGTATCAAGTGCCCTTTGCCGAGCGGATCCGCCGCGACGCCGGGATCCTGACGGCGGCCGTCGGGTTGATCACCGATCCGGCTCAGGCCGATGAGATCATCCGCACCGGCCAAGCCGATCTGGTCATGCTGGCTCGCCAACTGCTCCGGGACCCGTATTGGCCACTCAAGGCTGCTCAGGCTCTTGGCGTGGCCACGAGTTGGCCGGCTCAGTACCTCCGTGCCGCCCCGCCCGGGTCGCCGGCCCGGTAGGAGTCAGCCGACCGCTTCCTTAACGATCCGGGCCTGCTCGACCGTATGGGCATGGTGGGAGCCTTCGGCCGGGCTGGCCCGATCGGGGCGGCCGGCATACCGGAGCGACGCCTGGCCGGCCAGGAGCCCGCTCAGACGGGGAGCCACGAAGGTCCACGCGCCCATGTTCTTGGGCTCTTCCTGACACCAGACGATTTCCCGAACATTGGGGTATCCCGCCAAGAGGGCCCGAAGCTCCTTCTCGGGGAACGAGTAGAGTTGTTCGAGCCGGACGAGCGCCGGCCGAGTGGCCGGGTTCCGGTCGGCCTCCGCCAGGATGTCGTAGTACACCTTGCCCGAACACATCACGATCCGGCTGACCTGGTCCGCTCGCGACCGGGCCGCCCGATCGTCGAGCACCGGGAAGAACTGGCCGCTCGACAACTCCGCGACGTTCGAGTTGGCTTGGGCGAGGCGGAGCAGACTCTTGGGCGTGAAGACGATCAGCGGCCGCTGGCGGTTCCGGCGGGCTTGGCGCCGGATCAAGTGGAAGTACTGGGCCGCCGTCGTGCAGTTGGCGATCCGGATATTCTGTTCGGCCGCCAGTTGGAGGAACCGTTCCAGGCGGCCGCTCGAGTGCTCGGGGCCTTGGCCCTCATGCCCGTGGGGCAGCAGCAGGGTAAGCCGCGAGGTCACGCCCCATTTGGATAGGCCGGCCGCCAGGAATTGATCCACAATGACCTGGGCGCCATTGATGAAGTCGCCGAACTGGGCCTCCCAGAGGACCAGCGCGTCGGAGGCCGCCACGGCATAACCGTACTCGAAGCCTAACGTCGCGAGCTCGGACAGCGGGCTGTTGTGCACTTCAAACGAGGCCAGGGCTCCCGGCAGCCGCTGCATCGAGCAGTGGGTCTGGCCGCTCTGGGCGTCGTGGAGCACCAAGTGGCGGTGGCTGAAAGTGCCCCGTTCGGTATCTTGGCCGGTCAACCGGACCGGAACGCCTTCCGCGAGGAGCGTGGCAAACGCCAGGGACTCGGCGTGGCCCCAATCGATGCCGCCCTCGGGGCCCATCGAGGTCCGGCGCCGTTCGAGTTGGCGGGTGAGTTTCGGATGGACCGTGAAGCCGTCCGGGTAGGTCAGCAGTTGGTCGTTCAGCGCCAGCAGGGTTTGGGCTTCGACGGCCGTTGCCGGGTCCTCGAACACCAGCTTGGCCGGCGCCGGCTCGGCCGGGGTGGGCTGGGAGTGCGAGGCCTTCAACCCCTGCTGCTGATCGATGAGGTGCTGGTAGACCGCCGCGTACCGGTGCTCGGCCTCCTCGGCGGTGAGGACGCCCTCGGCCACCAAGGTCCGGCTGTAGGCTTCGCGGACCGTCGGGTGCGACTTGATCCGTTCGTACATCTGAGGCTGGGTGTAGCTCGGTTCGTCACCCTCGTTGTGGCCATGGCGGCGGTAGCCGACCAAATCGATCAAGGCATCTTCCCGGAATCGCTCCCGGTACATCATGGCCAGCCGGACGGCGGCCAAGCAGGCCTCCGCGTCGTCGGCATTGACGTGAATGATCGGAATGTCGAACCCCTTGGCCAGGTCGCTGGCGTGCCGGGTTGACCGCGAGTCGATGACGTCGGTCGTGAACCCGACCTGGTTGTTGGTGATGATGTGGATCGTGCCGCCGGTCCGGTACCCGCGGAGGGCGCCCAGGTTGAGCATTTCCTGGACGACGCCCTGGCCCGCGAAGGCGGCGTCGCCGTGGATCACCACCGGCAAGGCGGCTGTTGAGTCGTGGTACGCCTCCGCGGCGCGGCGCTGGGTCTGGCGGGCGCGCGCCCGTCCGTCGACCACCGCCCCGACGAATTCCAAATGGCTCGGGTTGTGGGCTAGGGCCACGGTGATCGAACGGCCCGACTTGGTGATGACGGAGCCCTCCGCGCCGAGATGGTACTTCACGTCACCGGTGCCCTCGTCCTCGCCCTCTTTGCCGGGTTTCTTGCCCTCGAACTCGCCGAAGACCGTGACGTACGGCCGCCGCACCGTATGGACGAGGACGTTGAGCCGGCCGCGATGGGCCATGCCGAGGACGACATCGCGGGCGCCCTGATCGGCGGCCATGTCGATGACTTGGTCGAGCATCGGCACCAGCAGATCGACGCCTTCGATCGAGAATCGTTTTTGGCCGAGGTACGCCTTGTGGAGGAACCGCTCGAAGGCCTCGACTTGGATCAAGCGATCGAGCAACTCGATCTTCTCGTTGCGGTCGAGTGGCTGCCGGTGGGCCCCCGATTCGATCTGCTGGCGGAGCCAGACTCGCTCGTTGTGGTTCGAAATGTGTTCGACTTCGTAGGCAATCGTGCCACAGTACGTCGCGGTCAGATTGGGCAGGGCCTCGGCCAGCGTCGCGCCCGGGACGGCCATTCGGAGGACTGCGGCCGGGAGGTGGGCCATCACCTCGGGAGTGAGTCCGAGCGGCCCGGGATCGAGAGCCGGGTCACCGGACGGCAACTTCCCGAGCGGGTCCAGGTGCGCGGCTAGGTGGCCGTGGGTTCGATAGGCCTTGACCAGCGCCATGGCGGCCGCGACTTGCTCGAGGTCGCCAGTTGCGGCGATCCGGGCTGGGCTCGGATCGGCTGGTGGCCTCGGGGCCGGCGCGGTGCCCGTCGAGAGTCCGAGCGCTGCCGCCGCCTGCTCGTAAAACCGGTCTTCGCCTTGAAGCAGCCCTTCCATGGTGCGAAGAAACGCGCCGGATTCGGCCCCTTGGATTACCCGGTGGTCGTAGGTGCTGGTGATCATCATCACCTTGCCGATCCCGAGCCCGGCGATCTGTTCGGGCGTCAGGCCGTGGTATTCGGGCGGGTAGCCGATTGCCCCGACGGCGATGATACTGCCCTGACCGGCCATGAGCCTCGGCACCGAGGCCACCGTGCCCAGGCCACCGGGATTGGTCAGGGTCATCGTGGCCCCGGCAAAATCGTCGGGCAGCAACTTGTTGGTCCGGGCCTTGTCGATCAGCCCCTCATAGACCGCGTAGAAGGCCGCGAAGTCCAGTTGCTCGGCGTGCCTGATGACCGGAACCACGAGTCCCCGGCTCCCGTCTTTCCGCTCCGCGTCGACCGCGATGCCGAGACTGATCCCATCGGGATCGATCCGGTGGGGTACCCCGTCCGCCATGACGAAGGTCGTGGCCATGGCCGGATGAGCCGCCGCCGCCCGGACCAGGGCGTACCCGATCAAGTGGGTAAACGAGAATTTCTCAGTCCGGCCGGCGGCTTGGGCGGCCCGATTGAGCTCGGCTCGCCGGGCCTCCAGCGTCCGGACCGAAATCTCCCGGAACGTCGTGGCGGTCGGAACCGTCAGACTGTCGTTCATGTTGACGACCAACCGGGCCGCCGGGCCCTTCAGGGCGTGGCGGTTGGGTGGTCCGGCCGAGCCATTGGTCGCCGCCACCGGAACGCCGGTTCCATTGGTCGGGGCCGGGACGACCGCGGGCCGCTCGCCGACGCGGCCGGTTTCGAACAGCCGGCGCCCCTCCGGGGCAACCGTCGCGGGGTCTTTGAGGTACTCCTCGTAGATCGCTTGGGCAAAACCGGCGTTGGCGGTTTCAAAGACGTTGGGATCGATCATTCTCGGCGCTCGGCTCTCGGCACTCGGTACTCGGCTGTGGGGACTGGGGTAAGGCGACTTAAGATAAACTGCGGCGTCTTGGGATGGCCTGGGCCAGGTCGCGGTAGCGGTCGGACTCCTCGCGTCGGCGGGTTTCGTCCCAGCCGAGT
>JANPEL010000282.1:0-1752 GCA_031431925.1 Gemmatimonadota bacterium
CCGGCCGGCCTCTACGCGGTCAAGATCGTGAGTCGGGCCCTTCCCAAGCCGAAGCGAAACGACGACGAGGGAGGCCCCGCCGACTATCAACCCATCGCCCTCATTCAAGTCACCGATCTTGGGATCCACGCCAAGATCGGCCGGGAAGAAGGCGTGGTCTGGGTCACCGGGGTGAGCGACGGAAAATCGCGGGGTGGCGTAGCCATCGCGGTGCGGGACAGCCGGCGCCGGCTGCTGGCCCAAGGCACCACTGATGCCCAAGGGGTGTTTCGGTTTTCCGGGGTTCGGCGGAAGGGCGCGCCGGCCGGCGGCGACGAGCCCGACTACGAGCGCCAAGCGTTCGAGGGGTATGTCGAAGCCCGGTCGGTCGGCGACCGGGCCCTGGTGGGCGTGACCCAATACGATCCTGATTTGAGTCCCTGGCAGTTCAATGTCCAGGCCGCGTGGGATACCGAGCGGTTTCCGATGGCGGCCGCGGTGTTTACCGAGCGGGGCATCTATCGTCCCGGCGATTCGGTGTTTGCCAAGGCCATCGTCCGGACCGGTGCGCTCGGCGCGCTCAAGGTGCCGGGCCGGGCCGATTCGCTCCGGCTGACCTTTCAGGATCGCGACGGGGGCGTCCTCCGGGAACGGACCGTGACGCTCTCGGCGTTCGGGACGGCCGCTCCGGTGTACCGGTTGCCGGCCGACGCGCCGTTAGGTCGCTATGCGGTCGTGGCGAGCCTCCGGCGCGAAGGCGAATGGAAGGAAGTGGCCCGGGCCGACTACAAGGTGGCGGAGTACCGGGCGCCGGAATTCCTGGTCGATGTCACGGCCGACACCGCGGCCCGGATCACCGGCGACTCGCTCTCCGCCACCGTCTCGGCGCGGTACCTCTTCGGGGCTCCCATGGCCCGGGCCAAAGTATCGTGGACGATTCGGGAAAAACGGATCGAGGCCTGGGATCTCGAGGTGCCGAACACGGACGGCTACTACGTCGCCGAACGGGGCTGGTGGTGGGAAGAGTGGAGCGGCCGGGGCGCCACGTCGGTGAGCGAAAGCCGGGCCGATTCGCTCGATGGCTCCGGCCAACTCACGCTTCGGGCTCCGCTGGTTTTGTCGAATCCGAAGCTCCCGGCGCTCGTGAGCGTCGATGCGGTGGTGACCGACGTGAACCGCCAGTCGGTGTTCGGAAGCGCCACGGTCAAGGTCCATCCCACCAGTTACTACGTGGGGGCCAAGCCCACCTCGAAGACCTATTTCTGGACCGCCGCCACCCCGGAGCAAGTGGACGTCATCGCGGTCCGGCCCGATGGGCGCCGGGTGGCGGGGGTGCCGGTTCGAGGCTGGCTGATCCGGCGGGAATGGCACCAGGTTCGGCGAGAGAACGACGGGTACTCCGAACTGGTTGGCGAATGGGTCCAAGACACCGTTGACCGGTGCTCGGTTCGGACCACGGCCATGGCGGCCGCCTGCGGGCTGACGCCGAAGGCCGCCGGCAACTACATCGTGGCGTTCGATGCCGCCGACGATCAGGGCCGGCCGGTGTCCACCAGCTTCTACCGGTGGGTCATCGGGCCGGGGTGGGAGCCCTGGGCGGACGACTCGCAAAACACGAAGGATCAGGTGCCCGACCAGCCCCGGTATGCCGTGCGCGACACGGCCACCGTGCTCTTCGCGGCCCCGTTCACCAACGCGGAGGCCTGGGTCACGGTCGAGCGCGAGGGCGTGATCGAGCAGCGCCGGTTCACCGTCAAGGACGGCGCCACCACG
>JANPEL010000283.1:0-7088 GCA_031431925.1 Gemmatimonadota bacterium
TTCCGTTTGCCGCCACTCGGCGTCGAGCCAGCCGGCTCGTTCCAGTCGCTGCAATGCGGTGAGCAGGGAGCCGGGGTTGATCTTGAAGACGTCTCGCGAGATCTGTTCGATCCGGCGGGCAATCCCGAAGCCATGGAGGGGTTGGAGGCTCAAGGTTTTCAGGATCAGGAGGTCCAGGGTGCCCTGGATGACATCGCCGGTGGGTTCGTCCATCCCGGATGATACCGGGGCTACATCTTGACTGTCAAGATATGACTGTCAGGTGCATGGGCGGTCGTGATGTCGGTCCTGAACGGTTCGTGTATCTTAGTATGTGCTCTGTAGACTGGCCTAGGACGCTGTCTTCGCTGACGAAGATGGTGGCTGCCCAAGAGAGGAGACACCGTTGTGGCCATAGTGGTTGACAGGGAGGGCAACCGAACTGAACGGCAGTATCGCTTGCGGAGGCAGTCGCCATGACCGGACTAAGCGGCCGCTCGACGTTGGTCTGCGTCTCCCTTTTGGTCGGCACCTTCGATCCCGCCTTCTCGCAGGCCCGAATTCGCGGCAGGGTCGTTGACTCGGCAGGAAGTGGCATCCCTGATGTGGTTCTCTCCGTAGGCGGGGGACGATCGGCGTTGACGAACGCGGCCGGTCTTTTTGAGCTGCCCGCACCTGGGCCGCTGCCGTGGACCCTTCGAGCCCTCAAGGTCGGGTTTACGCCCTTGGCCGTGATCATTCGCGGCCCAATCGCGGTCGATTGGGACTCCACGATGACAATGATGCAGGCCGCGATACGGATTGAAGATCTCAATACAACGGCGCCAAGGAACGATGTCGCCGAACGGCGCCTATCCGACTTCCATTTCCGACGGCGGGTAGGGTCGGGGACATACCTCACCGAGGAGGACATCCGCAAGCGCAGCGGGACCCGAACAGCGGAACTGCTGCAAGGCATACCCGGCGTGAGGGTGTCCTACAACCCTCCCGGTGTTCCAGGAGGGACCGGAATTCGTTTCAGCCGATGCCAGGAACGGATCGGCGTGTGGATTGATGGGTTCAAGCAACGGCCCGATACGTTCTACCGCCGCGGCGACCTCTTCGAACGGGTCAAAGTAGTGTCCGGCATGGTGGCTGATATGCTTGATCGAGTCGCTCCGCAACAGATTGCCGGGATGGAGATCTATCGAGGCGTCAGCCAAATCCCAGCTGAGTTTCGCGAAGACAGTTGCGCCGCCATCGTCGTGTGGACGAAATAATGACGGTTGAGGCAAAACGCCGGTCAATGTTCGTCACTTCACCCGAACCAGGGCCGAGTCGAGCATCCGCACCAGAGCATCGCGGTCATACGTGAAGGCGTGGCGTTGATTGAGTTGGACCACTTCTTCGATGGCCTTCCGGATGGTCACTTCCGCCTGCCGGGCCACCGGCACCACCATGTAACGCATCTTGGGTTCCGGATCGAAAATGGCGTGGGCCGCCGCTTCCGCGACCAGGTCCGGTTCGGCGGCGGTCTCATAACCGGCCATGGCCGTCACCATCCGCTGCATCTCCGCCAAATAGGGCGAGGTGGGGTTTCGGGCGATGGCCGTTTCGATCTGGGTCACGGTGTTGCGGCCGATGTCGGAGCGGTAGTTGCCCGGCTCGATCAGGCTCACCTTGACCCCGAACCGGGCCATCTCGACGGCCAGGGCGTCGCCGTAGGCCTCGATGGCGTGCTTGCTCATGCTATAGGGCCCGAAGAGTGGGCCTGAGAGAATCCCGGAAATCGAGCTGATCGTGGTGACCCGGCCCTTCGAGGCGATCAGCATCGGCGCGAAGGCTTTGGTGATCCGGTAGGGACCGTAGACGTTGACGTCGAACAGGAAGGCCAGGTCCTTCTCCTCGACCTCGATCAGGGGCGCGACAATCGCGACGCCGGCGTTGTTGACCACGCCATAGAGACCCCGGCCGGCCTTCCGAATCGTCTCGACCGCCGCCGCGATCTCCGCCGGCGACGTGACATCGAGCTTGACGGCTTGGACGTTCTTGATCGCGTTCAGGGCGGTGAGGTCCTCCGGCTTCCGGGCCCCTGCGTAGACGAAGTGGCCCTGCTTGGCCAGGAGTTCGGTGATCTTTCGGCCAATGCCGCTACTCGCGCCGGTAACCAGGACGGCCTGCGGGGTGACGGCCGGTTGGGCCGCGAGGGGCAGGGCAAGGCCGGCCAGGAGCGAAAGGGTGCTGAGTCGGAACATCGAATGCCTCGGGCGATTGTGAGTGAGCGTCGGTTACTTCGGGTTCCGGCTGGGTTGTTTGGCAAAGCGAACATCGCGACTTCGTTCGTCGATGAAGACCGAAAAGCCGATGACCCGCCCGGTGCTGTCGCGGCGGAACTCCACCGAACGCATCGACCCGGGCCCGCCGGCGAAGTCGTCCCCCGCGAGCCAGGTGAGGGGGTTGGGAGGGTGGCGGCGGTGGCGGAGGACCAGCTTGTCGTCTTTCACCTCGACCTGGTAGAGGGTCGCCAGCTCGTCGCTCCAATAGTCCCCGGCAAATTGTGGCAGCTGTGGCGCTGCCACTGGGTACTTGGGTGACCGAAGCCCCCGGAACTCGGCGGTGACGGTGCTTCCGGCTGGGTGAAACACCAGCGCCGTGTTATACGCCGGCAACCAGAAGGACGTGTCCGACTTCGGCGTCATTGGGGAGTCCGGTCCGGGCATCGTCTCGGCGGTGAGCCGGTCGCCGTTTCGGACAATTCGGAGGTAGAGGCCGGGGCCGAATCGATACACGCCCGGATAGCGGTCGAGCGCCTCGGGTGTCGCGGCCACCGGCGGCGCCAAGGCCACCGGGTCAGTGGTCACCGCCCGGGTCCCGGCCGCTGGGGCGGCGGTCGGATGCCGCGCCATCTCAGCGCCGAGATAGAAATCGGCAATGAAGTTCGCGAACCGGCTGGCCGGGACGATCGGACTGTTGGCGAGGACGATGACGCTGAAACGCTGCCCGGGAAAATGCAGCACCGCGGTGGTGAACCCGGCCCACGAGCCCCCGTGCGACAGGGTCGGGAGGCCGCGATACTCACCGTGGGAAATGCCGAACGCATAGGGAATCGTGGTGCCGTTGGTGAGGACGCCCTTGGTGCGGCTCAACGCCATGGCCTTCGGGCCGCCGACCTTCGGATCATCGAAGTTCATCACCCAGCGGGCCATGTCCTCGACCGTGGTGAACAGGGAACTCGAGCCCAAGGCCGTGAGGTTGTTGGTGATGGCCGCCATGCCGTTCGGGGTTCGGCCGTACCCGTAAGCGCGGTTAGCCACCACTTCGCGGTGATCGTCGTGGAAATGGGAGTTGGTCATGCCGAGGGGCCGGAACAACTGCTCGGCGGTCCAGGCCCGAAACGAGGTGCCGGTGACCCGCCCGACCATTTCCGCCAGGAGATTGAAGCCGGTGTTGGAATACATGTACTCCGACCCGGGCGCGAAGTTGAGGGTCCGCTGGTTGGCGGCGAACGTCAGGATCTGGTTGAACGAGATCACGTCGTCGTACTGCCAGCCCGCCAATCGGAGGGTGCCCGGCCAATCACGGAGGCCGCTGGTGTGATGGACCAGGTGATCGATCGTGATGGTCTTCCCGACATCGGCGAGCTCGGGGAGGTACTTCCGGATGTCGTCGGTGAGCGTGATCCGGCCTTGATCGACCAGCATCGCCACGGCGAGCCCGGCGAACTGCTTGGACACCGACGCGACGTCGAAGACCGTGGCTGGGGTAATCGGGGTCCGGTGCTCCAGGCTCGCGTAGCCGTATCCCCGGCTCAAGAGGACCTGGCCGTCGCGGACCACGGCCACCGCGGCCCCGGGGCTCAGGCCCAGGGTGTACTCGGCAAACAACGAATCGACTTGGCGTTCCCGGCGGGCCGCCGGGTCCTGCGCGGCGGCGGTGCCGGTCAGGACGCTGATCGCGAGCAGGCCGGCTCGGAGGGCGAGCGGCAACGGGGCCAAAGACGGAATGGTCATCGGTGGCTTTCGGTGGTGGGCAGCAGGCCCGGAACGCCGGTAATCTGATGCCGGTTCGAGGGAGATCGCAACCGGGGTGGGTTTGCGGGCCGTTTCGTTGCGAGTAGATTTTCCTTCCCCTTCACCCCATGGCTCCCCAATGAGCAACCGTTCGGCTGGTACCGGCATCGTCGTTCTGAGTCTGCTTGTCGGAGGATGTGCTGAACGACCGGCTCCGCCGGCCGATCAGACCGCGGCGCCCCCGGCGGCTCCGGTGGTCGTCGACGTGACCGCCAGCGAGTACAGCTTCCAGGCTCCCGATACGATCCCGGGCGGGTGGGTCACGATCCGGATTCACAACAACGGCCAGGAACTCCATCACGGCCAGATCTTCCGGCTCGACCAAGGGAAGACGATCGCGGACGTAATGAAGGTCACGACCCCCGCCCCGCCCGAGTGGATGGTCCCGATGGGGGGGCCGAGCGCTCCTGGGCCTGGCGGGGCCCTCGAGACCACGGTCAATCTGGCGCCTGGGAGTTACGTCTTGGAGTGCGAAATCCCGTCCCCGGACGGCAAGCTCCACGTCATGAAGGGGATGCGGAAGGCGTTCACGGTGGTGGCCGCCACGCCGGCGGCCGCGGCGCCGGCGGCTGATATCACGGTGACGCTCGCAGATTTCACTTTCGGCATTGCGGGTGAGTTGACGGCCGGCAAGCACACCTTCCGGGTCGAAACCGGACCGGGCCAGCCCCACGAGTTCATTGTGGCCCGGCTGGTTCCGGGGAAGAAGGCCGAAGACTTCCTGGCCTGGGTCGAGAACATGAACGGACCGCCGCCGATCGAGGGCATCGCGGGCGGCACGACGGCGTTGGCGGCGGGCCAGGTCAACATCTTCCAGGCCGAACTGGCGCCGGGCGACTATGCGCTGATCTGCTTCATCCCGGACGCCAAGGACGGCAAACCCCACGCCGTGCATGGCATGATGAAGACGATCACGATCACGTGATCGGGTGACGTCGCCCCTTCGTCTCGGCCTCATCGGCCTCGGCAACGTCGCCCTCGCTCACCTCGAAGGGTATCGCCGGCTCGACCAAGTCCAGGTCGTGGCCGGCGCCGATCCCCGCGCTGACCGGGCGGCCATGATGGCCGCCCGGTACGGCTTTACCACCTACAGTAACTACCGCGAGATGCTCGAGCGGGAACGGCTTGATCTCGTGGCCGTGTTGAGTACGGTGTCAACCCATCGGGAGGCGGTCGAGGCGGCCGCCGATCGCGGGCTCCACGTCCTCTGTGAAAAACCCCTGACGCTCTCGCTCGAAGACGCCGACCGGATGATTGCCCGGTGCGCGGAGCGGAAGGTCAAGCTGTTCTATGCCGCGTCATACCGATTCCTCCCGGCTGTCATGGCTGCTCGGGCGTTGATTCGCTCCGGCGCGATCGGCGAGGTGCGGCTTCTGACCGAGACGATGATCGGCTCGACCGGGCCGGCCGGATATCTCGATATGGGCCCCCACCATTATCCGGCCGGCGGGCCAGGCGGCTCCGGCAACGGGCTGGTCGACCACGGCATCCACCTCGTCGACCTGTTTCCGTGGCTGGCCGACACCGAAATCGTGTCGGTCACCGGCCGCGGCCAGCGATCCGGCGAACCGCCAAGGGCCGAATACCTGACGATGGAGTTCCGGTCCGGCGCGGTCGGTCATCTGATCTACGACGACGCGACCTGGGCGGCTGACCTGCCGGGCGAAGGGCTGTTCAGCTGGGGCCCCAGTTGGGATGAAATGGCCCGGGGAGAGGCCGAGAACCGACCGGCCGGCTGGCAGGCGCATCCGGGTCACATCAAGGTGTACGGGTCGGCCGGGGCCCTCCGGATTTATCACTACGCCAACCACCTGATGCTGTGGGCCGCTCGCGGGGTGGAGCAGATCCGGCTCGAAGACCGGCCGATGCCGGGGCAGTTCGCGGCCGAGATGGCATCGTTCGCGGCGAGCATCCGGGATGACACGCCCCCCGAGGTGACCGGCGCCGACGGGCGGCGGGCGCTGGCCGCCGTGTTAGGCGCGTATCGAGACGGCACTCCGCCCCTCGTCACTTGATCCTAGGCGAAGGCCCTTCAATGCCACATCGTGCGGCGCTCGGGTTGCTCGTGCTTTCGGTGTCAGTCGTTTCCGCTCAGACGGCTCCGAACCGGCCTCGGGCTCGGGAAGCGGGGTTGGTGATCGGGGTACTCCAGCCCGGTCCCTTGAATGCGATTACCGACGTTGCCGGGGTCCTCGTCGGCCAGGTCACGGTAGCCGAGGGCGACTCGATTCACACCGGAGTGACGGTCATCAAGCCTCACTCGGGCAATGTGTTCATGGACCGGGTGCCGGCCGCGATCTATGTCGGCAATGGGTTCGGGAAGTTGATGGGGTTGAGCCAAGTGCGGGAGTTAGGCGAGCTCGAGACCCCGATTCTGCTGACCTGCACCCTCTGTGTCTGGCGCGCCGCCGACGCGATGGTGGACTGGCTCCTTCGCCAGCCCGGCATGGAAGGGGTCTTCTCGATCAATCCGGTCGTCGGCGAGACCAACGACGCCACCCTCAACAACATCCGTTTGCGCCCGATCAAGCCCGAACACGTGGTCCGAGCGCTCGAATCGGCCGCCGGTGGTCCAGTGAGTGAAGGTTCGGTCGGGGCCGGGGCGGGGACGGGCGCGTTTGCCTGGAAAGGCGGGATCGGCACCAGCTCGCGGCAACTGCCGGCGAGCCTTGGGGGCTATACCGTCGGCGCGCTGGTCCAGACCAACTACGGCGGAATTTTGACGATCAACGGTGCCCCGGTCGGCCGCGAGCTCGGGCAATACATCTTTCGCCGACAGCTCGAGGGCGCCGATGTGCCTAAACCGGGCGATGGCGGCGGCGAGGGCGGGAGCTGCATGATGGTCATCGCGACCGACGCCCCGCTCGACGCCCGGAACCTCGAACGGCTGGCCAAGCGGGCGGTCGGCGCGATGATCCGCACCGGATCGCCGATGTACAACGGCTCCGGCGACTACGTCATCGCCTTCTCGACCGCCGCGTCGGTACGGCGCCGGATCGATCAGCCGGCCCGGGAACCCTCGGCCGGAATTTCCAACGATGCCGCGTCCCCGGTGTTCCT
>JANPEL010000284.1:0-1851 GCA_031431925.1 Gemmatimonadota bacterium
GCCGCAGCCGCTGAGCCGATCGCTCAGCGCAGCATTCGCCAACGTGTTGCCGATGCCTGGAAGGGCCTCGTTGGCCAAGCGAAGGACCAGAGCCCGCTGCTTGCGACGGTGATCGAACACCTGAAGCCGGTGGCCCTGGCCGGGAACCAACTCACGGTCACCCCCGACGATGAGGCGACGCACATGGCCGAAGGCGCCAAACGGCAACTCGGCGCCATTCAGGATCATCTCAGTGCGGCGCTCGGCCAGCGCCTGGTGGTTTTGGTGGTTGATCCGGCGGCGGCCCGGGCCAAGCCTGATAAGCCTAAGCGATTGTCGGAAAAAGACTTAAAGGCCGAAAAATTGCGGGAATTCCGCGCCAAAGATGCCACATTGGATGCGGCCGCTGACGCGTTAGATTTGGAGATCGTGGACTGAGACTTTATGGCCGATATCCAACAGTTGTTCCAGCTAAGTCAACAAATGCAGGGCCGGCTCCAGCAGCTCCAGGCCGATCTCGCCGACCGAGTGGTTGAGGCGAGCGCCGGTGGCGGGATGGTCAAGGTCAGGGCGGATGGCCGCGGCTTGGTGCGGGATGTCACCATTGATCCCGCGGTGTTCGCGGGGCGCGACGCCGAGCTGCTGTCCGACCTGATTTTGTCGGCCGTCGCCGAGGTGCAACGGCGGGCTCTGGAGGTTTCGCAGGCGGAGATGAAGAAGATGCCTGGGCTTCCGCCGTTGCCTGGGCTGTAGTCCTTCCCGTGGCGGCGATTGACGATTTGGTCTTGGAGCTGGCCAAGCTCCCTGGCATCGGGCGGAAAACGGCAGCGCGCCTGACCTTTCATCTCCTCCATCAGCCGCGCGAGCGGATCAGTCGGTTGGCTGCTGCGCTTTCGACGGTGGCCGAACGGGTGGGCTCATGCCCCGAGTGCGGGAACTACTGCGAAGGCGAGCGGTGCCCGATCTGTACCGACCCGCGCCGGGATGCCGGCTTGCTCTGTCTGGTCGAGGAGCCGTCGACCGTGGCCCTGGTTGAACGCTCCACCGGGTATCGGGGCCGGTATTTGGTGCTTGGTGGCCACCTGTCTCCCCTTGAAGGGGTAGGCCCGGACCAGCTCCGGATTGGCCTGCTGAAGCGAAAAATGGCCGATGGAGGGGTCCGCGAGGTCATTCTGGCCACCAACCCTTCGCTCGAAGGCGAGGCCACCGCTACATTTGTTCATCAACTCCTCAGCGGCTCGGGGGTCAGAGTCAGTCGTTTGGCCCGTGGTTTGCCGGTTGGGGGAGATCTCGAATACATCGACGGGATGACGCTGAGCCACGCGATGGACGCCCGGCAGGAGGTGTCGTGAAACCGACGAAGGCCGGAGCGTTTTCGGTGGCGGCGTTGGTCGGGTTGGCGGCCGGCTGGTATTTGGCGGCCCGCCACGTCGAGCGGCACCAGGCCGCATTGTTCAGTGCCAACCGGCTCCGGCGGTTGGCCGCGCTCGGCTATCTCGCGAGCCGAGGGCAACCGGACACGGTGGGATTGCTTCGCGACTACATCGCGTGGGAGCCCGTCCGGCCGCTTCGGAATCGGGCCATTCGGCTGGTGCGGCGGTTGGAGCTGGAACTCGCGTGAGCGAAAGGGGCGTTCTCCGCCGGTGAGCCGAGCCACGAGTTGGTCGTTTCGTGAGGACGATGCGGCGAAGATCGGGGCCGTGCTCGATCACTTGCTGTTGGAAGCCAATGCCAGGACGGCGCTGTTGGTGGACCGGACCGGGCAAATGCTGGCCACCGCCGGTGAGCCGCCGACGTTCGATCCGGTGGCGTTTGCCTCGCTGACGGCGGCCGATTTCAGCGCCAACGACCAATTGGCCAAGATGCTGGGCG
>JANPEL010000285.1:0-15956 GCA_031431925.1 Gemmatimonadota bacterium
GACGATCGTGGACTTCCCGGAACCGTTCTCACCGACGAAAAATGTCACCGGGCTGCTGAGGTCGACCACACCCAACGACCGGATCACCGGGACCGTAAACGGGAATCTACCGCGGTCGGCGGGGCGGGTAGATTTGGGCGCCAGCGTTTCCAAGTGCGGCATGAACGTCACGCTAGTGCGAGGGGAGAGTTTTCATTGCAGCACCTCAAACGACTGATTGAACATCTGGCCTGGGCTGACCACCGGACCCTCGACGCTCTCGACACCCTCCCGGCCGCTGATCCGAAGATCCTCGGAACGTACGGCCACGTGCTCGGAGCGGAACATATCTGGCTCACCCGGCTCCAGGGCAAGCCGGCCACCGTGCCGGTCTGGCCCACACTGTCGCTCGCCGAGTGCCGGCGCCTGGCCGCGGACAACGCGGCTGGTCTTCGGGCGCTGGTGGCGGATCTCGATCCGGCGGGCGCCGAAGTCGGGGTGACGTACACCAACACGGCGGGGCTCACCTTTACCTCGACCCGGCACGACATCCTCCTTCACGTTTGCCTCCACGGCCAGTATCACCGGGGACAGGTCGCTCAGGCGGTCCGGGCCGGCGGCGGGAATCCCGTGCCGACCGACTTCATTGCCTACGCCCGGAGCAATCGGACCATCCTTCGTACCCCCGAGGCCCGGTTCGAGAATCTGCCCGACTACCCGTTTCAGCCGCACTACGTGAGCATCGACGGGATTCGGCTCCACTATGTCGACGAAGGTCCCCAAACCGGCGAACCGGTCCTTCTGCTGCACGGAGAACCGACCTGGTCCTACCTCTACCGAAAAATGATCCCGATTCTGGCCGAGGCTGGATTCCGGGTCATCGCGCCCGATTTGGCGGGGTTCGGCAAGTCCGACAAGCTCTCGCGGCGAGAGGATTACTCCTACGCCTTCCATGTCGACCTGCTCAAGCAATTCGTCACCGCCCTCGACCTCAAAGGGGTCACCCTTTTTGGCCAAGATTGGGGCGGCCTCCTCGGCCTTCGAGTGGCCACCGAGCTCTCGAACCGGTTTGCCCGGATCGTGGCGGCCAACACTGGTCTCCCCAACGGCCAAGACAAGATCAACCCGGCGTTCTTTCAGTGGCGGGAGTACTCCCAGTCCGTGCCGGTGTTCTCGGCGGGCAAGATCGTCCACAAAGGCACGGTCCACGGGATCGACCCCGCCGTGGCGGCGGCCTATGATGCCCCGTACCCCGATGAGTCATATTTGGCCGGCGCCCGGGCCTTTCCGATGCTGGTGCCGACCGAGCCCGACGATCCAGCGATTCCGGCCAATCTCAGGGCCTGGGACGGGCTCCGAGCCTGGACCAAGCCCTTCCTCACCGCCTTCAGCGACCAGGATCCGATCATGGCAGGCGGCGAGCGGATCTTCCAGAAGCTGGTGCCCGGCGCCGCGGGCCAGGCCCATCACACGGTCCTCGGTGCGGCTCACTTTCTCCAGGAGGACCGGGGCGAAGAGCTCGCCCGGCTGATCGCCGGATTCATTCGGGCCAATCCCGCCTAACGTTGCGTCCCCTCCGATACCTCTGGGCCGGCCCGTGGACCCTGGTCGCCGCGGCCCTGGCGCCGCTGGTGGCGCTCTCCGGCGGCCGGGTGGCCGTCCACGAAGGGATCCTCGAACTCTCGGGCGGGATCCTGCCCGCCATCCTTCGTCGCTTGCCGCCGGGCCGGGTGGCCGCGATCACGGTGGGGCATGCCGTGCTCGCCGTGGACCAGGCCACCCTGCACCGGACCCGGGACCACGAGCGCGTCCATGTCACCCAGTTTGAACGGTGGGGGCCGCTTTTCCCCGTGGTCTACGGCTTGGCCGCGTGGGCCGCGTGGCGCCGCGGGCAACACTACTATCTCGATAACCGGTTTGAGCGGGAAGCCCGCGAGGGGGCCCCGCCTGGGCGACCCTAGGCTTCGTCGGTATCGACCTGGCCCGTCACCTTCCGGGTCACATGCGACCAGGACATCCCGATCGTCAGCACCAGCGCCAAGGCGACCAGGACGACATGGGCCACCGCCCGGCTGCTGGACGGGTTGAGAACGTGCCAGTCGATCAAAGCCCAGACCAACGCGCCGAGGATCCCGAGCATCAACAGGGCGCCCTTCCATCCGATCGACCGGCGGGTGGCCTGCAGGAAGAACACCCACACCGCCACCAACAGCAGGCCGACCAACAGTTTCATGGGCAGTTGCTGGCGGACGAGATCTATTTGACCTTGAACCAGCGGGTTCAGGGCCCAATGAAAGAAGGAAAAGCCTTCGGGGTTGAACGTGCCGTACACCAGAACCACGGCGGCCAGGAACCGCCCCAGAACGCCCTTCCAAGAAACCCCTTCTGCCTGCATTGCATCCTCCGATAGGCGCCGCCGGGCAAGGTAGCGGCCCCTTAGGCACCTTGCCAGCCAATCAGGCGTACCTGATTGGACGGGCCCAAGGTATTTTTATCGCGGCTCCGCCTAGAACACCCATTTCTTCCTGGACCCTGCCATGCCAACGGAACTGAGTCCCATCGCCAAGGCAATTCGGGCTCAATTGTCCCGCCACAAGGACCCCAAGGCAGCCGCCGGCGCCAAGGCCTACATGAAGTCCGAGATGCCGTTTTACGGAGTGGCGGCCCCGGAACTTCGGAAGATCTGCGGCGCGGTGTTCGAGGCCCATCCGATCAGCATGGCGGCCGACTGGCGCCGGATCATTGCCGAGCTCTGGGATCTGGCCACCCATCGCGAAGAGCGGTACGCCGCCATCGAATTGGCCGCCTACCCGCCGTACCAGCGGTTCATCTCCCTGGCCTCCCTGCCGTTATATCGCCGGATGATCCAGGAAGGGGCCTGGTGGGACTACGTCGATAGCTTGGCGCATCGGGTGGCCGTGCTCCTCGCCACCTACCCCGACCGCATCAAACCGACGCTCCGGGCCTGGGCCCGGCACGAGAACATCTGGCTCCGCCGGGTCGCGATCATCAGTCAGATCGGATTTCGGGAACAAACCGACGTCGGATTGCTCCACGACTGCATTGCCCCGTCACTCCAGGCCTCTGAGTTCTGGCTCCGCAAAGCCATCGGCTGGGCCCTCCGGGAGCACGCCAAGGCCAACCCTGATGATGTTCGCCAGTACCTCGTGGCGCACCAAGCCGACTTATCGCCCCTGTCCCGCAAGGAAGCCATGAAGGGCTTCACCTTCGTGAAAAAGCACGGAACTCTTCGGCAGACTAACAGGAGTGGCAAATGAACCGGCGCAATTTCGTGGCGGGCGTGAGTGGATCGGTGCTCGGCGCCCGGGTGTTGGTCGGGACGACGTCCAACCTCGGTATGCCGAGCGCCGAGTCGACGGTGGCGGAACTGCAGGCGGGGATGCAGGCCGGAGCGTACACCGCCCGTGACGTTACGGAGATGTACCTGGCCCGGATCGAGAGCATCGACCGGCGCGGTCCGGCGATCCACTCCGTGATCGAGGTCAATCCGGAGGCAATCGCCATCGCGGAATCGCTCGACCAGGAACGGCGGGCCGGACGGGTTCGCGGACCCCTGCACGGGATCACGATCCTGATCAAGGACAACATCGACACCGCCGACCGGATGCAAACCACGGCCGGCTCGTTGGCCCTCGAGGGATCGATCGCCCCCAAAGACGCCGGCATCGTCGAACGACTCCGGGCCGCCGGATGCGTTTTGCTCGGCAAGACCAACTTGAGTGAATGGGCCAACTTCCGGTCCAGCAGTTCGTCGAGTGGGTGGAGCGGCCGGGGCGGGCAGACGAAGAATCCGTACGTCCTCGACCGGACCCCCTGCGGATCGAGCGCCGGGTCGGGAGCCGCCGGGGCCGCCGCGTTGGCCACGATCACCATCGGCACGGAAACCGACGGGTCGATCGTCTGTCCGTCCTCGATCAATGGGTTGGTCGGCATCAAGCCGACCGTGGGGCTGTGGAGCCGGGCCGGCATTATTCCGATCTCTCATACCCAGGACACCGCGGGCCCGATGTGCCGGAGCGTCGCCGACGCGGCCACGCTCCTCGGCCCGCTTACCGGCGTCGACCCCCGCGATCCCGCCACCACCGCGAGCCGCGGGCGCTCGGAGACCGACTATCGCCGGTTCCTCGATCCGGCCGGCCTCCGGGGAGCCCGGATCGGCGTCATGCGGAAGCACATGAACATCAGCGCCAAGACCGAGGCGGCCTACGACCAGGCCATCGCCGCGATCAAGGCGGCCGGCGCCATCCTCATCGACCCCGTGGATTTGGCCGACCCCGGCTCGCTCGGCGCGGCGGAATGGCAAGTCCTGGCCTATGAGTTCAAGGCCGGCGTCGAGGCCTATCTCGGATCGTTAGGCAGCACCGCCAAGCACCGGACGCTCGCGGATCTCATCGCGTTCAATCTGGCCAATCGGACCCGGGAAATGCCCCACTTTGCCCAGGAGACGTTCGAGCTGGCCGCGAAGATGGGCCCGCTCTCGAGCCCCAAGTACCGGACCCTGCTGGCCACCTGCCGGCGGTTGGCTCGGACCGAAGGCCTCGATCGGCGGTTCAACCAGCACCGGCTCGATGCCTTGATTTCGGTCACCTCCGGGCCGGCCTGGCCGATCGACCTCGTCAACGGCGATCGGTTCACCGGCGGGAGCTCAACCTACGCCGCGGTAGCCGGTTACCCGAACATCACGGTGCCCATGGGTCAGATCGGCGGCCTGCCGGTCGGCTTGTCGTTCGTGGGCCGGGCGTGGAGCGAGGGCCGGCTGCTGCAACTGGCCTATGGGTTCGAAGAAACCACCAAAGCCCGCATGGTTCCGACCTTCCGGACCACCATCGGCTGACCGCCCTTTCCCTCCCCGGGCGACCCTGGCATCTTCGAACCCATGCCGATCGCCCGCAAAGCCCGGATTTTCTGGCCGGTCGTTCTCCTGGTGTTCTTGGCCGACTGTAGCACCAAAGACCTCGCGGAGACCCACTTGGTGCCGTGGGTCTCCGAGCCGGTGGTCGGGGATGTATTTCGCTTGACCCTGGCCTACAACCCTCAGGCCGCCATGAGCATCTCCCTCGGAGAGCAATCGCGGCTGATCATCAGCCTGATCGTGCTGATCCAGATCGGGATCCTCGGCTACCTGTACCGGAAGAGCACCAACCGTGACACGATCAAAGTGCTGGCCATCGCCCTCGTCATCGCCGGGGCGGTCGGAAATCTGGTCGACCGGATCCGGTCGCCGCGCGGGGTGGTGGATTTCATCGACGTCGGAATCGGATCGATTCGGTTCTGGACCTTCAATCTCGCCGACATCGGCGTGACGGTCGGAGCCGTGCTGCTGGCCTGGCAGTTGTCCCGGAGTGAGGAACCACAACTCGGATGAAATGGGTATTGCTGGGATTGCTGGTCGCCACCGAAACGGCGACGGCCCAAACCGCCCCGGCCCTAGGCCGGCTCTCGAACGCCGGGGTCGGTCGGGCCGCTTCCCAGGTGGATTCCGTCTTCGTGGATCGGACCAAACCCTCCGCCCTGATCGATGGCGGTGACTGGGCCTCATACCTGTTGGCCCGGCTCGGGGCCGGACCGGTTCCTGACAGCCTGGGAATCGCCATCGATATCGACTCGACGCACATCGAAGTGTCCGGTCGCCTCGCCGACCTGCCGCCGGAAACCCGGGCCCTCCTCGGCCCCCTCGCGGCGCGGTTCAGTCCCAATACGATCATCGTCGCCGACGTCATCGTCCAGCGAACCGGCCGGGAATTGGTGCGGTTTTGGCTCCGGGGTCTCAACGTCAACGGACTTCCTTTTCCGGAGTTCTTTCTCGCTCCGATGATGGCCTCCGTCGGGCGCCAGTATCCGGCGCTGACCAAGAGTGGCCGCGACCTCTACGTCCAAGTGCCTCCCGACGGCCAATTCGCGCTCGGCGACGGTGGCGTCGCCATTGCGGTGATCGCGGCTCCCGACAGCGGGGCCGCTGCCCGTCCCCCGCTGCGGAGGCGCTAGGTGGGATTCTGCCGCCTGACCCTGGGCATCGTGGGACTGGTGTTCGTTGTCGTGGGGCTCGCGTTTCTCGTCAATCCCGTCGAGATGGCGGGCTTCCTCTCGCTCCGGCTTGGGTCCCGCGATCACGTGGAAATTCGGGCGGTCGAGGGCGGTCTCCGACTGGGGCTCGGCGGGTTCCTCCTGGTCGCCAGCCGACGGGATCGGTGGATCAGGGCGGCACTCGGTTCGGTGATCCTCAGCGGATGCGGGCTGGCCTTCGGACGGGCGGTCGGGATGGTCCTCGAACGTCAGTTCGATCGGGTCCAGTTTGGCGTGCTCGGGTTGGAGCTCGGTGCGGCCGTCCTCGCGTTCGCCGCATTCAACCAGGCCCGCGCCGCCTTCGAGGCCAGTCGCAATGAACGCCGACGAATGGAGTAACGCCCCGTGCTCGATCTTCGCTATCCGATCGGCCCGCCCTTGGTGCCGGAGTCCCCTGACGCAACCACCCGAGCGGCCTTCGTGGCGACCATCGCGGTCACCCCGGCGCGCCTGCGAGCCGCGGTCGCCGGGCTACACGACCGGCAACTCGATACGCCGTACCGGCCCGGCGGCTGGACGGTCAGGCAAGTCGCCCACCACGTCGCGGACAGCCACCTCAACGCTTATATCAGGACGAAGCTGGCGCTGACCGAGGACAATCCGACGATCAAGCCGTACATGGAAACCCCGTGGGCGGAGTTGCCGGACTCGAAGCGGCCGATTGGCGGATCGCTCGCGCTCCTCGATCACCTCCACGAACGGTGGGCGGCCCTGTTGTCGTCGCTGCCGGCCGAGTCGTTTCGCCGAACCTACTTCCACCCGGAGAACAAGCAACAGGCCACGCTCGACGGCCTGATTGCGAGCTACGCATGGCACGGCGCTCACCACATAGCCCACGTCACCGAATTGCGCCGGCGCGAGGGCTGGTGAAACGCTGGCTGATCGCGACGCTGGTGCCGGCGGTGCAGTCACGGCCGTAGTCGGCACCGACTGGAGCGCGCGGTTCGGTACCTATCTGCCGTGCCGGAGGAATTGGGGCTGCCTGCCTTCCGATTCCGTTCGCCCGAGCCCGACCGAGTCGGTGACGTTTCGGGTCGGCTCGGTTCGCCTCAAGGTGTGCTTTCGGTCGCCGCGGGCCCGGGGGCGGAAACCTGGGAGGTGGTACTCAACCGGTCCACGGGCCGATGGGGTCTCGAATCAGCCTAGGACGACCAGGAAGTCGACCGAGCCCAAGGCCCTACCCGGCTGGTCCTCCGGTGGGAAAACGCCGCCGTCCAAATCCCAACCGAGCCCGCTCCCGACTAGCCGGTGACCGGCCCGGAGAACCCCGCAAAATTCCAGTGTCTGCGGCCCGGCACCGGCGCCATTGGGATCAGCCGGTTACCGGCGACAACCTGCATCGGCCTGCCAACTGATTGTCGATCCTGCGAACATCTCTGGCCTAGCTGGCCAGAAGCAGTGGCCCAACTCAGCCGTGCATCATGTTGCAGGGCAACATATTAACGTACTGTTACCGAGCACGTGTGGCTTTGAAGTATGAGCGACAACTTCGCATAATAATGCGACATTTGAATTGAACATAATATTGACACCATGCCCTCATGCGAACGGTGCCCCCAAAAACAAGCCCAACTTATGCAATAGAAGCGAGCCTAGCGTTGGAGAACCGGTGATTCAGAAGGGCTTGGCCGATGGCGTCCGACGGACCGCGAACCCGAGAAAATGACTCCCGATCACCCCGCCCGGGGGGAACCAGGTCTTTGGCCGCGGGGCGGCGGTCTCGGGTCCAGCTCGCTACCCTCGGCGCGAAAACGGCCGCGGCCATCGGCGTCGGCGCCCTTGCCGTCGTGGTGGTCGGCGGATTGTTGTTCGCCAAAGCCAGCGGATCGATTCGGGATCTGGAACGGTCCCAATACGCGAGCCTGGCCGCTGACGCCCGGGTTCGGTTTGACCGACTCGTCGGCCGCGACCGGAACCGATTGATGGACGCGGCCTTCTCCGACGGACTCTATGAGCTCCTGGCCCGCGGCGCCGCACCACCTGACTCGTTCATTCGCCCGGCCTTTGCAGAACAATTCCCTGGGCAATTCGGCGACCGGTTCGTCGCGATCTACGACTTGGGCGGGCGCCGCCTCTACGCCTGGGCCGACCCCGGTCACGCGGAGCTCGAGACCGTGGCGGGGAATCCGCTCTTTCGGGTCCTCGACAACCGGGAGCCCGCCATCGGCCTGGTTCGCCAAGGCGAGAAATTGTTTTGGGTGGCCGGCGCACCGATTCTGCCAACCAACTATACCGCCCCTGACCAGCCGATTCGGGGCTACCTCGTTGTCGCCCAGCCGTTCAACCCAAGCCTCGTCGGACCGGCCGGCGGAACCGGGTCAGGTCGGGTCGAAATCACGGCGCTCGAACCGGCGAAAGAAGCGTTTCGGACCCGAGTCGGCCCTGCCGCCACCCGCGACAGCGTTCGGGTGGAATTCGCGCTCGCCGACATCTTTGCCCAACAAAACACCATCGCCGCCATCACCACCAGCCGAACCGAGTTCCGGCTGCTCGAAGGCAAGCTCGTCGTCCTGGCCGGGCTCGGCATTCTGGCGATCGCGGCGTTGGCCGGGGCCGGCTATCTGGCCGCCAGCCGATTCCTGGTCGCCCCGGTTGCCCGGTTGTCGCAGGCACTGGCTCCGGTGCATGCGGGGCAAACACCGGGCTTGGTTGGGTCGATCGCCACGGCCACCGAATGGGGCAATGTGGTCCAGGCCGTCAATCGTTTGATCTCGAATACCCGCTCCGTCAACGACCACTTCGAGCGGCTCGCCACTGTCGTTGCCGACGGCGCTTGGGAGCGAGATCTGAGCTCCGGGGAGTGGATGGTCACTTCGCGTTTCCGGGAGCTCGTGGGCTATCTGGCGGGTGAGTTTGATACCCCGGTGGCCGCCTTGGCTGCCCGGCTGCAACCCGACGACGCGGACACCACCCGGCTCTTGGCTTGGCTCGAGGCGGAGGTCCCGGTGCCGCCGGCCCTGTCCGTCGAGGTGCGAGTTCGCCGCGGCGCCGGCTTGGCTTGGCTTCGGATCGAAGGGGAGATCCGGTCGGACGGTGGGGGTCTCCCGTCCCGGATCATCGGCCGGCTCTCGGACCTCACCGCGGCCCGCGCGGCTGACGCCGAGGTGGCATCCGCCGCCCGGACCGTCGCCGATCGCCGGGTGGCCGAGGGCCGGTTTCTCGCCGCGGTGGCCCCGCGTCTGGTGGCTGATCCGGGCGCGGCTCCGTTGGTGGCGATCATCGGCCGGGGCCGGGCTGGAACGTTAGGCGCGGCCGCCGCTCCTGTTGATCTCTACGGCCTGCTCCAGGAATCGGCCGGCGCCGGGGAGTTGTCGATCATGCCCGGGGTCCCGGAACGAGTCGAGGGCGACCGCGTCCTGCTCCAGCGCACCATCGCCCTGCTCCTCGACGCCCATCAACCGGGCAGCCGGATCGTGGTCCGCGCCGATCAACCGGACCGAAGCCGGCCGGAGCGGATCCGGATTTCGGTCGAAGACCGAACGGCCGGTCGAGCGCTGGATCGGGACGCAATCGCACGGATCGAATCGGTCCTCTCGACCGGCGAGTGCCCCGACGACGAGCTCCCGTTGAACGAGATGGCGCTCCACTCCTTGGCCAAGGCGCTGGGAGGAGAGGCCGGCATCGAGGCCGACCCGGCCGCCACCCGCCGGTGGATCATTGTCGCGATGCCCCAACTGGCCGTCACCGCACCGACCGCTGGGCTGGACCTCGCTAATGAGGCATGGGAGGCAGGGGGATCCGAGGCCACGTTCGATCCCGAGCCGCGACCGGACGCGCCGGCCCGCCCGTCGCGGCCCCTCGGTCGCGTCGAATTGGTTGCCGATGCCACCGTCACCATCAATCTGGACGATACCGTCCCGACCGGGGCGCTGGAGCCGATCGGGGCAACCTTCGTGGCCCGGCTTCAAGCGGGTGATCCGCCAGCCTGCAAAGCCGCGCGCGCCGCCCTGGCCGAGATTCCGGTTCGGTTGACCGGCCTGACCGGTGCCGCCCGGACCGGGGAAATCGGGGCGGTCATCGACGGAGCGGAAACCATCGTCAGGATCGCCACCGCGATCGAGGCGACCGAGGTTGCCGCGCGCTGCCGCGACGTCATCGATGCGGCCGAAAGCCAATACCTCGACGCCAGCGATGATTTGATTGCGGCCCTCAATACCGCCTGGGTCCGGTTGGCCGGGGTCCTGGCGCCGTTCCGATCGGCCGAGAGCGTCCCGCCGATTGAAGCCGCCACCTTGGAGCAACTCAGTGCCTCCCTGCTCGAGGGAGACCTGGGCGCCCAATTGGTCGGGCTGTTCCTCGCCGAAGGACCCGGGCGGATCGAAGCCATCGAGGAAGCCGCCGGCCGGGCCGACTGGCCGGCGGTCAAGGCCAATGCCGAGGACCTCAAGGGAATGTGTGCCCTGATTGGGGCCGCACCGCTGGCGGCCCGGTGTGCCGCCGCGATCGCGGCGGTGGGATCAGACAGCTGGACCGAGGCGATGGCGATCCGGACCGAGTGGGATCGAGTACATCACGTGTTGGATGGCCTGATGGGCGTCCGAACCGGCGTCACTACGTAACGAGAGCGAAACCATGACTGAACTCAATCAGCAGCCCCGCGAGGCCTCCGAGGCCCGCCCTGGTATCGGCGAGTACCTCCTGTCGATGAGCCCCCAACTTCGGGCCCCGCTCAACGCGGTCATCGGCACGGCGGGGCTCCTCCTCGAAGACGACCTGAGCGAGAAGCAACGCCAGTACGTCAATACGATACATGCCGCCACCGAGGGCCTCTCGTCGACCCTCAATGACCTGCTGGACTTGGCGCGGATCGCGGCCGGCCGGCTCGTGATCGAGCCGATTCCGTTCGATCTGAAATCCATGATCGAAGAGACGGCGAGCGTGTTGTCGCCGCGGGCCAACGAACGCGGGCTGGCGCTTCGCGTCGATCTCCGGCCAGAATTGCCCCGCCAAGTCGTCGGCGACCCGGGCCGGACCCGCCAAATCCTCGGCAACTTGATCGGTCATGCCGTCAACAACACCAAGCAGGGCGAGGTCGTGATCCGGGTGTTACCGGACGGCGACCGCGGCGGCATTCCGGCAATTCGGTTCGTGATCGAGGACACCGGCGCCACCATTGCTCCGGACCGGCTGAGCTCGTTGTTCGATGACTACGTTCCGGTCGACGCCGCGTCGTATCGATCGTTCGGGGTCACCGGCCTTGGTCTTCGGATTTCGGATGAACTCGTCCGGTTGATGGAAGGCGACCTCGGAGCCGACACCGAGCCCGGCCGGGGGAACCGCTATTGGTTCTCTCTCCCGTTGCCCGTCCCGGCACCGGGTGGTGCCTCGACGCTCGAGGTCAGCAAGGCCGTCCGAGGTGGGCGGGTCCTGATCATCGAGGCCGATCCCGCCAGCCGCGCTCGCTTGACCGACCAGATTGAATCAGCCGGCTGGGACGTCGACTTCTCGTCGGACCTCGAGTCGGTGTTCGAGGTCCTCCGGGAAGGCGCCGCGATCGGGAACCCGTTTCAGGCCTGCATCCTCTCCCACTACGCGGTCCGCCCGCTCCACTCCGATTTGGCCACCCGCCTCAAAGCCGATCAACGCCTGGCCTCCGTCGCCCTCGTCATGGCCACGGCGGTCGGAAGCCCGGGCGAGGCCAAGAAGCTGTGGCACGCCGGATTCGCCGGATACCTCCGGAAGCCGGTACCGACCGAGGAAATCCACGAGACCCTGCGAGCCTTGGAGCGGGTCGGGGCCGACGGCCGCGGGCCGGCGATGATTACCCGGCACCTGCTGGCCGAGGTTCGGAATGCCCAGACTTTTGCGGTGGAAGGCATCGACGAGATGCTGGCCACCCTGACGGCCGCGCCGACTCGGCGGGCGCTGGTACTCGGCGGCGATCCGGCCGATCAGGAGTCACTCCGGATGGCGACCGCCGCCCACGGGCTCGATGTCGAGACCGCGGAGGGGCCCAACTTCGAGATCGATCAGGTCGCCGCCAATGGCTATGAGATCGTGGTCCTCGATACGCGATTCCTCGAGGATCCGGCGGCAACGGTTTCGATGATCCGGGAACGGTTGGGCCGAGGCGGGGTGCCGATCGTGGCGCTCGCAACCGACGAAGCCAGCCGGGTGTCGCTGGTGGCCCAAGGCATCGACGATGTTTTGATGGTGCCGGTTCGGGAGATCGATGCGGCGGCCACGATCGGCAAATGGACCGGTGCGCCGGCGGTTGTGATTGAAGAACCGGTGATCGCTGAAGAGCCGGTGATGGCGGCGGAGCCGGTGGCCGTCGAGGAGTCAATCATCGTCGAGGAACCGGCGTTGGCCGTTGAGTCGGTGGTCGTGGAGGATCTTGACGCTCCGCTGGAATCGGTCGCGATCGCGATCGAGGAACTCACGGTCGTGGCCGAGCCTGTGGCGGAAATCTCGATCAGCGTAGTCGAGGCCCCCATCGTCATCGAAGCCGTTGCAGCTCCGCCGGTAGTCCCGGCCGGCGATCTCGTCGTCACCCCGGTCGAGGGTCTCAACGAGTCGCTGTGGGAGGTTGAGCCCACCGTTGCCGCGATTGACGGACTGATGACCGTTGAGGCCTCCGAACCGGCCGACGACGGCGAAGTGGAACCGGTCGAGATCGCGTTGCCGAGCGATGAATTAACGCCGAACGCCGTGATCTACACCCACGCCCCAGCCCCGGACGTCGTGTTTCTCGCCGCCGTCCCCGTCGAGGAGCCACTCCCGATCGCCATCGAAGCCCTGGCCATCGAAGTCGCCGTCGCCGAGCCGCCAAGTGCCGAGCCGCCAAGCGCCGAGCCGCCGAGCGCCGAGCCGCCGAGTGCCGAGCAGCCGAGTGCCGAGATCGCTCTCCCCCAAGAGATCGTCGGCATCATGATCGTCGACCAATTGACCCACGGGGGCGGCTTCTTTACCCAGCACCTGGTGGTAAGCTTTGTTCGGGAGGCCCCGTTCCGGATTGCGTCCCTGGCCACCGCCGCTACCCGCGGTGATCGGGCCCGGATGGAGGAGTCGCTGTTGGCACTTCGGCAAACCAGCGATTCGATCGGGGCAGCCCGGTTGTCGGCACTGGCGAGCCGAACCCTCGGTCGAATCGGGGCGGGCCAGATCGAGGAGGCGACGGCGATGCTCGGCGCCATCGAGACCGGGTTCCACGAGGTTCGCCAGGCGTTGGAAGCGGCGGGACCCGCCGGCCTCCCAGCCGAGATCCCGGCCGTCAGCACCGCCTTCCTCGACCAAATTGCCCCCGAACGAGAGGGTCCGGGCCGGATGCTGGCGGATCGCCTCGTCGCCTCGTTCACCGCCGATGCGCCGAATCGGATTCAGGACCTCCGGGAGGCCGTGAACCGCGGCGACGCGGAAGCCGCCCAACGGATTGCCCAAACCTTGAAGGGGATGTGCGGCTTGATTGGCGCCGAACCCCTCGCCAAGTTGGCGGCGCTGGTGGAAGCCGACGCCCGCCTCAAGCGGGTTGGCCAAGCGGAGCGGTACCTGGAGCACCTCGACATCGAGCTGGCCCGGGTTCAAGCGCAGCTCCAGAAGTAGCCGGGGGAGGGGCCGGGGAATCCCCCCGGCCCCTAGCCCCTAACGCCCCTCGTCGATAGGCTACTACACCCTTTAGACGAGATCCTCCGCTCATGTCCCTCCGGCCGTCATTCCGGCTTGGTATCGTTGCCACCCTGTCACTCCTTACCCTGCCCGCGGTCGCGGTTGCCCAGCGGAATCGGCCCACCCCCTCGGTGGCACCCGCGCCTCCGCCGGATGTGACCCTGCTCAACGGTCTGGATTGGCGGAACGTCGGGCCGTTCCGGGGCGGGCGGGCCACGACCATTACCGGGGTCCCCGGTCAGCCGCTGGTGTATTACATGGGGGCAACCGGCGGCGGGATCTGGAAAACCGACGATGCGGGGGCCAACTGGCGGCCGATTGCCGACGGCCAGCTGAAAATGGGCTCGGTCGGAGCGCTGGCGTTGGCGCCGGACGACCCCAATGTCCTCTATGCCGGCATGGGCGAAGCGCCGGTTCGCGGCGTATCGTCGTCCTGGGGCAACGGTATCTATAAGACCACCGACGCCGGCAAGACCTGGAGTCATCTTCCCGGCCTTCGGGAAAGCCGGACCATTGCGCGGGTGATCGTCCATCCCAAGAACAGCGACCTGGTGTATGTGGCCGTTCAGGGCAGCCGGTGGGGCCCGAGCCGGGACCGCGGCGTGCACCGAAGCCTGGACGGCGGCAAAACCTGGAAGCTCCTCCTGGCCGGCGATTCGCTGACCGGCCCGAGCGAACTCACCATGGACCCGACGAACCCCCGGGTCTTGTACGCCTCCATGTGGGACCACCAGCGGCTCCCGTGGTACGTGCGCTCCGGCGGCCCGGGCAGCGGGATCTGGAAGACGACCGACGGGGGCGACACTTGGACCCGTCTCACCAAAGGGTTGCCGGGATTGATGGGGAAGATCGGCGTCGCCGTGTCGGCGACCCTGCCGAGCCGGGTTTGGGCCATCGTCGAAGCCGAGCCGGGGGGCCTCTACCGTTCCGACGACGGCGGGGATAGTTGGCGGCTCGTCAACAGCGACCGGGTGCTCCATGCCAGGCCATGGTACTACATGCGGGTCACCGCCGACCCCACCAACCCGGACGTCGTCTACGTCATCAACGCCCCGGTCATGAAATCGATCGACGGCGGAAAGAGCTTCACGACCGTGCCCGACGTCCACGGCGATAACCACGATCTCTGGATCAATCCGGCCAATCCGATGAACCTCGCCAAGGCCGACGACGGCGGAGCCGCTATTTCGTTTACGGGTGGCGCCACCTGGTCGTCGATCATGAATCAGCCGACCGCCCAGTTCTATCGGGTCAGCGTGGACAATCAATACCCCTATTGGCTCTACAGCGGGCAGCAGGACAACTCGTCGGTGGCCATGCCGAATGCGGTGATGGGCCCCGGTATCGGTAACGAGGAGTTCCATTCCGCCGGCGGCTGTGAGAGCGCCCACGTGGCGTTTGACGTGGCCAACCCTCGCTACCTCTACGGCAACTGCTACGGCGGGATCATCAGCGAGTACGACCGGGTGCTCAAGACCGACCGCAACGTCATGGCATATCCCTATCTCGGCTTGGCGGAGCCTTCGAATCTGACCAAGTACCGGTGGAACTGGTCGAGCCCGATCGTCACCTCCTCGCACGACCGGAAGGTGATCTATCACGGGAGCAACGTCCTGTTCCGCTCCGCGGACCGGGGCCAGAGTTGGGTGGCCATCAGTCCCGATCTGACCCGAAACGACCGCACCAAGCAAGGCGCGGGCGGCGGCCCGATTACCAACGAAGGGGCCGGCGGCGAAGTCTACGGCGCCCTCTACTATCTGGCCGAGTCACCTCATGACGCCAACGTGCTGTGGGCCGGCACCGATGACGGACTGGTGCAGGTAACCCGCGACGGCGGAAAAACCTGGACCAACGTCACCCCCAAGGGCTTGCCCGAGTCGTTGATCAACATGATCGAGGTTTCACCATTCGACCCGGCCACCGCGTTCGTCGCCGTGAGCCGGTACAAGTGGAACGACAACACGCCGCACATCTTCAAGACCACCGACTACGGCGCCTCATGGACCCGGCTGGTGAACGGGCTTCAAGACGGCGATCCAGTTCGGGTGGTCCGGGAAGATCCGACCGTCAGGAACCTGCTCTATGCCGGCACCGAAACCGGCTTCTTCGTCTCCTACGACGGCGGCGGGGCGTGGCAGCGGCTTCAGCTCAACCTGCCCTCCGTCCCGGTCACTGATATCCGGGTCCACCAAGGCGACTTGGTCATCGCGACCGAGGGGCGGGCCTTCTGGATTCTCGACGACATCACCCCGATTCGGAGTCTGATCGCCGCCGGGGGGACGACCGGC
>JANPEL010000286.1:0-2117 GCA_031431925.1 Gemmatimonadota bacterium
CGATCGGCCGCGGCCAGCGGGAACGCGGGCGGTGCATCCGACTGGAGCTGGTCTTCGGTGATGTCGAGCACGACCCGGTCGCGGCCCCCGGACCGGCGCTCCGCGGGTGGCAGGACCCGGTCGATCTGGATCCGGCGCCGGAGCGCGGTCGGCTCGAACCCGCCGGCGGATTGCACCAGGTCGCGGAGGGTTTCGCCGGCGCGGAGTTCATAGATGGCGGGGCGGACCACGGCCCCGGCGATCTCGACCGGGAGGGTCCGGACCGGCACGAACACGACGTCGCCGGTTTCGAGTCGGACGTCATGGCGGTTGTCGCCCCGGAGGAGGTAGTCGTAGAGATCGAGCGAGTCGATCACCCGCTGGCCCCGCCGGACCAGGACCCGCCGGAAGGAGCCGTTGTCGCTCGGGCCGCCCGCCAGATAGAGGGCGGTGAGTACGGTGCCCGCGCTCGACACTTGATACGATCCGGGCCGAACCACCTCGCCGATCACGAAGATCTGGTTGGTCCGAAGCTTCGCGACCGTGATCTGGAACTTGGTCGAGGCGTTGGGCCCGCGGGCAATGCCGCTGTACACCCGGCCCAATCGGGTGACCAGGACCCGATCGAGTTGGCCTAACGTCAGGCCGCTGACAAATACTTGGCCCACCTGCGGAATCAGGACGAAGCCTTCGCGGGTGACCTCGAGTTGGTGGGTCAGCTCGACGTCGCCGGTCAGGATCAACACCAGCACGTCGCCGGCGCCGAGCCGGTAGGTCTCGTCTACGGGCCCGGACAACGCCGGTTGGAACTGACTGGTGACCCGGTCGAACACGTCGCGGCCGAAGATCGGTGGGCCGGGGCGGCGTTCGGTTGGGAGGTCGGTGCGGGGCTCGCCCGGCCGTCCCGGCACCACGTCAGCGACCGCAGCCTCGTCGCTTCCCGAGAGGCCCAGAGCCCGGAGTGCCTCGATGGCCTCGGGATTCGGCCCAGCGAGTGAATCGGGCCGGTTCTCCAGGAACTGATCGAGCAGGGTTTCGGAGTAGCCGAGGGCGCGGAGGCGGGCCCGGATCTGGATCGGACTCAAGCCGGAGGATCCGATGGCGCCCCGAATTCGCGCGGCGTTCTCGGGGCGCTTGAGGAGTTCCGGTGAGGGCGTCTGGGCGGTCAGGGCTGCTGGAAAAATGGCCAGTGCCATGACGACGAGGAGCTTCCGCATTGGTACTCCGAAGAATGACAGGGACTCGGTCACGATTTGGGCTCGATCGCGGCCGTCCAGAATTCGATGGTCTTGGCCGCGACGACGGTGGTGGAGAACCGGCTCATGGTCCATTGCCGGGCCACCGCCCCGCGGGCCCGGCAGCTCGCCGGATCGGCCACCCAGGCCTGCAGGGCGGCCGTCAGGGCCTCCTGATCGGCCACCACGGGGCCTGCGTCGCCCACCAGTTCGGCCAGGGCGCCGGTGCTGGTGACGATCGGCGTAATGCCTCGGCCCATCGCTTCGAGCAGGATCGGTGAATGATGGTCGACCCAGGTCGGGGTATCGCGCGAGAGCACCGCCAGGCAGTCGATTTCGGACCAGAGCGTGGCCAGGCTCTCCTCGCGGAGGCCGCCTAACCAACTCAATCGCGACGCCAAGCCCAACCGCTGCGCCGAGGCTTCGATCGCTTCCTGTTCGGGGCCGGTTCCAGCCACCACCAGGCGCCATTTGCCGAAGGTGTGCCGGAGTGCCTCGATCAGAAACGCGAGCCCTCGTTCCGGGACCAAGCGGCCGGCGAACCCGACGACCAACTCGTCCTGCACCGGCCGGTCAACCGGATTGCCGACCGTCACGCCCGCCGGAAGCAGTGACGTCGCCACGGCCTGTGGAGCCAGCGCTCGGAGCAGGTTCATGGCCAGCCGATTCCCGCCGATGACGCCGGCCGCCCCCTGGAGGACCCGACGCGCCCGCCGGCGGCTCAGGAATCCGAGGGGTTTCGGCACCGACTGCCACGAGAATACCACATAGGGAATCCCGACCTTGGCCGCGAGCGACGAGGCCGTGTTGGCCAAGTCCGACTCCGGCTCGGCTTCGATGTGCACCAGGTCGGGGCGGACATCGGCCAGCAACCGGCGAATGGTTGCCGCGTGCCAGCTTTGG
>JANPEL010000287.1:0-2988 GCA_031431925.1 Gemmatimonadota bacterium
AGGCGGCTGTAGCCGCTGTGGATGAAGGCGGCTTGGATCTCGTCGTACCCGGCGCCCTCCGGGATGGCCACCAACTTGGTCCGCGGGGTCATCAGTTCCCGGACCGGCCGCTCGGCGAACGTGATGACGTTGCCGACCATCACCAACTCATCCGAGGTGCCTAACGCCCCAGCGGCGCCCTCGCGCCACAACGCCCGGACGTCTGCGGCGGGCCGCTGGGTCGGGGCCGGAAGCAACCAGGCCACCACCCGCGTCCATGGCTTGAACAGCGGCCGGAGCAGGTCGGCAACCCGGGACGCCCGGTGCGCGGTCAACCAACGGGGCAGGACGTATCCGCTGAACAGCACGAACGGGAGGGCCACCGACAAGAGCAGGACCAAGACGCCCCATAACGGCAGCGTGCCGGTCGCCACATCGAACACCGCGGAAAGACCCGCCGCCAGAATCGCGATGCCGAGACCGGTGGTGGCCGTGGCCGCGGCCAGTTCTCGCTCGGCGTCCACCAACCAATCGAGCGTCTCCGCCCCGCCCTTCAAACGGCGGGAGACCGCGTCGGCCAGATCGGACCGGCTCACCGTGATCAACGCCGCCGTTTCAGTGGCGCCGAGGAGGGTCACCAACAAGCCGATGCCGACCGCCAGCCAGATCACGGGCGATCTCCCGGAGTCGATGCCGGCGCGGCCACCGTGGCCCGGACGGTCACCCGGCGCACCCGGCGCCGAGCCACTTGGTCGATCACCAGGGTATAGGCGCCTGCCGGCACCGCGTCACCGGCGCGGGGAACCCGCCCGGCGAGCGCCAAGACCAATCCGCCCACGGTGCCAACATCGTCGCGGCCAAACTGATACTCCAGCTCCGCCTCCAAATCGACGAGCGGGACCTGGCCCTGAACGGTCAACCCCCCGTCGCCGGTCCGGACCATCGGAAGCGCTTCCTCCGTGTCATACTCATCCTGGATTTCGCCGACGATCTGTTCCAGCACATCCTCCAACGTCACGATGCCCGAGGTGCCCCCGAACTCATCGACGACGACCACCAAGTGGCCGGCTCCCCGTTGGAAATCCCGGAGTTGCCGATCGAGCCGCTTGGCCTCGGGAACGAACTCGACCGGACGGACCAACGGATGCCAATCGGGCTGCTCGAGCAGGATGCCGCTGGCCAGGAGATCCTTGGCATAGATGACCCCCACCACGTTGTCGGGATCGCCGTCCACGACGACCAGTCGCGAGTGTTCCGCCGCCCGCAGGGTTTCGAGCACTTGGCTTTTGACCGCCGAGAGGTCGACGGAGATGACATCCATCCGGGGCGTCATGACCTCCTCGACCGTCATGTCCTTCAAGCTGAAGACGCCGGACAGTCGTTCGCGAACGTCCTGGTCCCCGCCCCGGCCGGACCGGACATCGTCGAGGGGGCGGCCGCCCCGATCGGCCCAGGCCACCAGGCGGAGAATCGGCTGAAAGAGGGCAATTGATCCCGTCGCCACCCGGCCGTCGAATCGGACCAGCCCGGGCTCGTTGGCGGCCCAGAGCCTCGGCAGGAGATCGCCGACGACCCACACGACCGTGACCGCGAGCGCCAACCGAAGCAGCGACTCAGGAAACGGCCACGCCCACCAAGCCAAGGCCAGCCCGGCGAGGAACGCGCCGATCATCAGGAGCGCGAGATGAATGACGTGGAGACTGCGAGCCGGGTTGAGCGAGGCGTGATCACCGGTTGTGCTTGGGCCGAGGAGCCGAGGCAAGCCGGCATCGTTTTCCGAGGCCAGCGCCACCAACGCCGCCCACAGCGTGCAGAGACCGGCCAACACCGGCGCAACGCCCAACTGGAGCGCGGTGATTAACCCAGACACGCGAGATACCTTTCCTGACGCCGCCACATCGGGGACCGAACCCGGCCGTCACCCTCCGGGTGGTCGTAGCCGAGCACGTGGAGGGTGCCATGAATCACCAGCCGGACCAATTCCTCGCCCACGGCAAGACCCCGTTTCTTGGCCTCGCCGGCCGCCACCGCCCGACAGATGTAGACGTCACCCTGCCGACCCCCGTCGGGGAGCGGGAGCGAAAACGCCAGCACATCCGTGGTCCGATCGGCGTGTTTCCACCGGGCGTTCAGCCGCCGGATCCGCTCCGGTCCGACGAAGGTAACGGACATCGCCACCCGAGCCCGCTCGCCGGCGAGCACGCCGCGGACGACCCGAACCACTCGGATCCGGGACACCGGCGGGTGCCGACCGGCAACCGTCACGACGGCTGCCTCGCCGGCCCCGGCTCGGCGCCGCTCAGCCGCTCTGATCCTCGGCGTAGGCACGGATGATTTCGCGAACCAGCCGGTGGCGTACCACATCGGCCTCGGTGAGATAATGGAACACCAAGCCGTCGATGCCCGGGAGGATTCGCTCGATCTGGATCAGCCCCGAATCCTCGCGCTTCGGCAGGTCGACCTGGGTCTTGTCGCCGGTGACCACCACCTTGCTGTTCACGCCAAGACGGGTGAGGAACATCTTCATCTGGGCGCCGGTGGCGTTCTGGGCCTCGTCGAGGATGATGAAGGCGTCGTTGAGCGTCCGGCCGCGCATATACGCGAGCGGCGCGATCTCGATGACGCGGGTCTCGAGCGCTTTCTCGACCCGGTCCTTCGGCATCATGTCCTCGAGCGCGTCGTACAGCGGCCGGAGATAGGGATCGACCTTGGCTTGGATGTCGCCGGGCAGGAACCCGAGCGACTCCCCCGCTTCGACCGCGGGACGGGCAAGGACGATCCGCTTGACGCGCTTCCGTGCGAGGGCCTCGACCGCCTTGGCCACCGCGAGGTAGGTCTTGCCGGTGCCGGCGGGGCCGATACCGATGACGATGTCGTGCTGCGCGATGACGCGAAGGTATTCGCGCTGGCCCGGAGTCTTGGCGTTGATCGTCTTCCGGATCCCCGGAAGGACGATCCGTTCGTCGCTCCCGGCCGCCATCGCCTCGGCGGCGCCGGGGCCGTCGCTGG
>JANPEL010000288.1:0-16268 GCA_031431925.1 Gemmatimonadota bacterium
GCCAGCCGTTCTTTCACTTCACCCCCCGACAGCAGTGCCAGCCGGCCGAGCCGTTCCGTACCCCCAGTCAGCGGCTCGGCCGTGAAGACCCGGAAATGGCGGGCACTGCGGTAGAGTTCCCCGGCGATGCGGGGCAGCCCAAGCTGCCCGGCTCGGCCCTCCCCAGTCAACCGCTCGGTCTTCCCCTCCCGCGTGGCCAGGAGAATGTCGACGCCGAGCATATTGGGCCGGGCCGGGTAGTCGAGCAGCAGGCTCGCCGGTTCGAGGCCGAGTTCGCGGGCCACGGCGTCTTCGACCCGTTCGAGCAGGTCAGGGTCGTCGCCGATCCAGGCCCCCGCGCCATCGGGGACGTCGCTGGCCGGAAGATCGAGCGCCCGTTTATAGAGTCGGCGTTCGTGGACCGCCCGGGCCAGGCCGGTCGGGTCGGTCGCAAAGAGCCGTTCCATCAGAGCGCCGTCGGTTTCTTCAGCCAACTCGTCACGGCTGAGCCCGCCCCCCGCCACTGCCGCGCGGACGGCCCGCTTGAACATGCACGTCGCGGCGCGGACCGCATGGTGCCAATAGACGTTCCGATACATCTGATATTTGGCGAAGAGCAAGGTCTCGAGGGCGCTCATGCCTTTTTCGAGAATCCCGACCTCGAGCCGGCCATGAGGGGCGGCAATGATCGTGAGCCCTGAAAGCAACCGGTCGACATCGAGGGTGCCGTACGGAACGCCGCAGGCCCGGGCATCCCGGCTCAGATAATCGATCTTGTCGAGGTCGAGGGTTCCGGAGACGAGGCCTTGAAGCGGTCCCAGGTTCGTTCCCCGGACCAACGAGCCGATTTCACCGACCAACTCCGGTCCGCCCAGGGCATTGAGTGCCTGTCCGAGCTGGCCCCGGCCCAGCTTGGCGACGCCCAGTGACTCATGGTGGAGAAACCCGGCCTCTTCGAGTCCATGGGAAAACGGGTAGTGCCCGATGTCGTGGACCAGGGCCGCGAGGCGCACCGCTTGCTGATGGAGGACCGGCACGCGCTCGAGTTCGCCCCGCTGCTGCAACACCGTCAGGGCTCGCCCGGTCAGGTGGTAGGCCCCCAAGGCATGCTCGAATCGCGAATGGGTTGCCCCTGGATACACGAGAAAGGCGTGCCCCAACTGGCGGACGTATCGCAACCGCTGCAGCGGCGGCGTGTCGAGAACCGACAGCGCCGCCGCATCGAGTTGGATGTTGTCCCACAACGGATCCCGAATGATCTCGAACCCGCTCATTGGGGCGATCCCCGGCCCTACCGAGGGCCGGCCTTGACGACCGTTTCCGGGACCTGGCTCGCGAACGCCTTGAAATTCTCCTTGAACATCGTGGCCAACTTGGCGGCTTGGGCGTCGTAGGCCGCGCCGTCCTTCCAGGTGCCCCGGGGGTCGAGGATCTCGGAAGGAACCCCGGCGACCGCCGTCGGAACCTCGAAGCCGAAGACCGGGTCGGTCCGGAAGGTCCCGCGGTCAAGCGCGCCGGAGAGCGCCGCCGTGACCATGGCACGGGTATGGGCCAGTTTCATTCGCGACCCGGCGCCGTACGGTCCGCCAGTCCACCCGGTATTGACTAACCAGACCTTGGCCCCATGGGTCGCGATCTTTTCGCCGAGCATTTTGGCATACACGCCGGGATGGAGCGGCAGGAACGGGGCGCCGAAGCACGAGGAGAAAGTTGCCGACGGTTCGGTCACCCCTCGCTCGGTTCCCGCCACCTTCGCGGTGTAGCCCGAGAGGAAATGGAACATGGCCTGTTCGGCCGTCAGCCGGGCAATCGGGGGCATCACGCCGAAGGCATCGGCCGTGAGGAACACGATGTTCTTCGGATGGCCGCCGGTGCCGCTCGATTCGAAATTGGGGATGATGTGGATCGGGTAGCTGGCCCGGGTATTCTCGGTAATCTTGTCGGAGTCGAAGTCCACGGCCCGGGTCTGGTCATCAAGGGTGACGTTCTCGAGGACTGTTCCGAAGGTATGGCTCGCGTTCCAGATCTCCGGCTCGCCTTGTTTTGACAGTTTGATGACCTTGGCGTAACACCCGCCCTCGAAATTGAAGACGCCATGATCGCTCCACCCGTGCTCGTCATCGCCGATCAGCTTCCGGGTCGGGTCGGCGGACAGGGTGGTCTTACCGGTGCCCGAGAGCCCGAAGAAGATCGCCGCGTCGCCGGTCGGACCGATGTTGGCCGAGCAGTGCATCGGCAGCACCTGCTGCTGGGGCAGGAGATAGTTGAGGGCTGTGAAGATCGACTTCTTCATCTCGCCGGCGTAGCGGGTGCCGCCGATGAGAATGACCCGCTTGGCGAAGTTGAGCACGATGAACGTGCCGGTCCGGGTGCCGTGCAGGGCCGGGTCGGCCTGGAACTCGGGGGCGTGGTAGACCACGAACGAGGGCGTGAACGAACCGAGGACCGCCCGATCGGGCCGGATGAACATGTTCCGGACGAACATCGCCTGCCACGCGTTCGGCGTGATGAATCGGACCGGCAGGCGATAGCTCTCGTCGGCTCCGCCAAAGAGGTCCTGGGTAAACACCTCGGTCAGGCCACTGAGATGGGTCTGCACGTCGTGTAGCAGGCGGTCGAACTTGTCGGGGGCCAGGCGCTCGTTCTTCTCCCACCAGATCTGTCCGGTACTCGACGGCTCATCGACGACGAATTTGTCCTTGGGGGAGCGACCGGTATGAGGGGAGGTGACGACCGCGAGGGCGCCGTGGTCGGTCAAGCGGCTTTCCCCGCGCCGGGCGGAGTGTTCATACAAAGCAGGGGTGCCGAGATTGGCCCAAACGGTCTTCGTGGTGACGCCGTGGGCGGCGAGGCTCGTGGGTTTGCTCATAATCCTAGGGTAGGGGTCCCAGTGGCGGTCACCGGGCCCGTGAACGGGATCGCTCGGACCAACGTCCCAGCCAACGGCTGCAAGGCGGGAAAGATCAGCACGTCCCGCATTTCGGACAAGCCAAGCTAGTCGTCGGAGTGGAGGGGCCGGCTGCCGGGGCCCTCAAGGTGTCGCGGTTCCGATCCGACACCCGGGCCCAACCAGCCCAGAAACCTGCCGCGACCAGGCCATGTAAAGCGTTCTACTGCAAGCGCTTGCTGGTAGGATTGAGGGCAGGGCACCATTGGTCTGGATCGTGCCATAAGGGACCTGCGATGCAGACACGCGTGCTCCTCCTTGGAAACCCCAATGCCCGCCCTGACGGCCTCGAACGGAGCCTGATGCGGGCCGGGTTCGTCCTCAGCGAAGCGGTTGACCTCGCGGCTCGGCCGGGCGATGTCGGCTCGCCCGATCTCGCGATCGTCTCGATCGGCCGGGTGGACGCCGAGTCGGACCGGCTCCTGATGCCGATGACGAACGAGGCATGGCGGAATGTGCCGACGATCGTGCTGCTCCCGGCGGGCTCCTCAGACGCCGCCGGGAGTGCCTTGGCCCAAGGGGCGGTCGACGCTATGGTGGCGCCGATCTACCTCCCGGAACTGACCGCTCGGGTGGCGGCCCGGCTCCGGGGGGTTCGGGACGGATTCCGGGCCACGGCGTCGAACAATGGGCAGGCGCAACTCTTTGCGGTGTTTCAAGACGTGGCCCTCGCCCCGCGCCCCGAGGAAATGCTGCAGATTTTGGTCCGGGATGTTGCCCGTTCGCTCGACGCGGCGCATTGCGCCGTGGTCTTTTCGGTCGACGAGCATCGGGGTCGATTGATTGCTGTGGCCGAGCGCCCCGAGGTCCGCAACCTCGAGATCGGGCTGGCCGACTATCCGGAAGCGCTCCATGCCGCGAGCACCGGCCGAACTGCGTTCATTCCGGACGTCAGGCACCATCCGCTGTTTGCGGGGCGGAACGGGCCGGCAGCGGGTCACCCGGGTCAGCCCACGAGCGCCGTTGCCGTCCCGATCGTTTTTCAGGGCAAGGGTCTGGGGTTCTTTATCCTCCGCACCGCCCTGCCGCGTCCGAATCTCACGGCGGACGAAGTGGCTTTTGTCGAGACCCTGGTGGTCACCACGGCCCGGCTCTTGGAGCACGAAGACCGCCGGGCCACGCTCTACCGGCGACAAGCGAGCGCCGGCGTCACCGATTCGCTGACCGGCTGTGGCGGGCTTGACGCCCTCGACCGGCGGATCCGGGAGGAGATGCACCGCGCCGACCGGTACGGGCGCCGGTTCAGTGTGATGTTGCTCGATGTGGACGGGCTCCGGTTTGTGAACCAGCGCCTTGGCGTCGAGGCCGGGGACCGGGTGCTGGGGGACTTGGGCGGGGTGTTCCAGCGGGAACTCCGTTCGCCCGATTTCGTGGCCCGGTACGGCGGGGATGAATTTGCCTTGATCATGCCGGAAACCGGCGAGGATGGCTGTCGGGACACCCTGGTTCGGCTCCGCCGGGCCATCGCCGCCCACACCTTTGGCGAAGGGGACAGCACCCCGGTCGGCGTCACCGCGGGATGGGTCAGCTATCCGGGCTCGGGGCTCTTGAGCCCCGAGGACGTGCTGGCCCGCGCGGAGGCGGACCTCGTGGCCCGAAAGCATCCCAGTCCGGAGGTGGCCGCCTAACGGCGGCGCCGGAGCCAGTCGGTCGGATCGAGGGCGATCTGGTTGTCGCCCCGAATTTCGAAATAGAGATGGGCCCCGTCGTCCGAGTTCTCCCCGCCAACCGACCCGATCCGCTGGCCTTTGGTGACGGCTTCGTTCACCTGGACGGCGGTGCTCGAGAGTTGCATGTAGAGGGAGAAGTATCCGCTCGGGTGCTCGACGATAACCGACAGGCCATAGGTTCCCAGCCGCTGGACCAGCACCACCCGCCCGGCCGACACGGCCGTGACCGGGGTGCCCGACGTGGCGGCAATGGAGATCCCGTGGCGGGTAATCCGGCCGCCACTGGCCAAGGTATCGGGGCCGAAGTCGTGGATGATTCGGCCTTGCACCGGCCAGTCCAGGGTTCCGAGTTCGGCGGTGGACACCCCGAGTGACCGAGGGGTTGGCGTTGCGCCCGGGCTCGCGGGAGTCCGGCCCGGTGCGGTTCGGCGGTTTCGCTCCAGCGCCGCGAGCACGTCGATCAGATCTTCCTCGCTTTTTGCCAGGACCGAAAGCCGGCGGGCTGTGGTTTGGGTGTTCTGGCGAAGCCGCCGAATCTGGGCGGTGCGGTCCTCCGCCAGGGTCTTATAGCTCCGAAGCTCGGATTCGCGTTCGGCGCGCCGCCGATCGAGCTGCTCCTGGACGATGATCAATTCCCCGCGCTGCGATTGAATCCGATTGCGAAGCCGCTCGACATCGGTCAGCAACGCGCGATCTTGCCGGCTCGACAGGAACAGGTACTTGTAGCGGGACAGGAGGTCGGAAAAGGACTCCGCGGCCAGCAGCACTTGGAACGTGTAGAGCGCCCCCCGTTTGTAAATGTCGACCAGCCGGCGCTCCAGAACCGCCCGGCGGTCGGCCAAGTTGTCCTCGGTCAAGGTCAACTGGACGCTGGTGTTGTCGAGCTGACCCCCGAGGCCCCCGATCTGCCGTTCCAATTCGTTGACGATCCGATTGGTCGTTTCCCGCTGCCGCTCCAAGTTGTCGAGCTCCCGGCCGGCGTCGCGGACCTGGCCCTGGAGCCGCTCTTGATCCTGGCGGAGCCGGTCCCGCTCGGCGCGGATCTGCTCCAACCGCTGCCGGCTCTTCTCGAGGTCCGCCGGTTGCTGGCCGGCCACCGAGGGGGGTCGGCTGACGCCCAGCAACCCGACCAGAAGAGTGGCGAGGAGCCTCCGGCCGACCACCCTACACATTCCGAAGATGTCTCCCGACCGACAGGACGCTGCCGCCCAGCCCGATCGTCGTGCCGAACACGACGATCAGCAGCATTTGGAGGGCGCCGAAGAAGACCAGGGTGGCGCCGGTATCCGAGGCCGTGCGTTCGAACAGGCTGAAGGTGATCCAGCACATCAGGATGGCCAAGAGACCGCCCGCCACCCCCTTGATGGCGCCCTCGATCAAGAACGGCCCTCGAATGTACCCGTTGGTCGCTCCCACGAGGCGCATGATCGAGATTTCTTTGGCCCGCTGGAGCACGGTAATCCGGATTGTCACTCCGATGATGACGATCGCGACCGCGGCAAACGCCAAGCCGATGACCGCCCCAACAGCCGCCGCCATGTTGCGGAGGCGATCGAGCCGCTCGACCCAATCGCGGCCGTACCTGACGTCCTCGACGAATGGGAAACCCCGCAGCCGCTCGGCCACCGCCTGGGCATGCTCGGCGTCGCGGAACTCCGGCCGGAGCCGGACTTCAAACGACGCCGGCAGCGGATTCACTTCCAAGTCGCGGTAGGCCTCCTTGAACTCCACCAACTCGCGGCGGGCGCGCGACAACGCCTCGTCCGGGTTGACGAACCGGGTCTCCAGGACCTCCGGGAAGGCCGAGATATCCTGGGCGGCCTGACTGATCGTCTCGGTCGGGGTGCCCCGGAGCACGAACGCCACCACTTCGACCCGTTCGGCCAGGGTAGCCAGGGCTTTCCGAAAATTGATGGCCACCAGGGCAAAGAGGCCGATCGTGAACAGCGAAAAGCCGATCGATGCGATCGAGAGCCCGGAGAGCAGCGGGGTTCGCTTGAAGGTCATGACCGCTTCGCGAATCGGGGTGCGATGCTTCACCGGGTCGCTCCTTCCTCGTCGACGCCGCTATCGAACACGATCCGGCCGCCCCGCAACTCGATGGTGCGGTATCCGGTGTCGCGAACCAACTCCATGTTGTGCGTCGCCATTACCACGACCGTTCCTCCGGCGTTGATCTCCTGCAAGAGCTGAAAGACCCCCCGCGTCGCTCGTTCGTCCAAGTTCCCGGTCGGTTCATCGGCGATCAGGATGTGGGGGTCGTTGACGAGGGCGCGGGCAATGGCCACTCGCTGTTGCTCCCCGCCGGACAACTCTTTGGGATAGGCCCGGGCCTTCGACGCCAAGCCAACCTGGGTCAGGGCCCGCATGACGCGGTTGGGAATCGTTTCCCGGCGGGCGCCGGTGACCTCGAGGGCGAAGGCGACGTTTTCTTCGACCGTGTGATACTCGAGGAGCCGAAAATCCTGGAAGACGATGCCGAGCCGGCGTCGGAGCCTGGGAACTTCGTGGGTCGTCAGCTTGGCGATCTGGTAGCCCGAAACGCGGACGTCCCCTTCGGTCGGCTTCTGCTCGGCCAAGACCAGCGAGAGGATCGAGGACTTCCCGGCGCCGGAATGACCGGTGAGAAAGACGAACTGGCCCTTCGGAATCTGGAACGAGACATCCTTCAGGCCGACGACGCCATTCGGGTACGTCTTGGAAACGTGGTTGAATCGAATCATAGTCCTTCAAGCGCCTGGCGCAGGTCGTCGACGATATCGTCGGTGTCCTCGATGCCGCAACTCAGCCGGACAAATCCGTCCGGAATCCCAAGTTCCGCTCGCTGCTCGGGCGTCAGCGAGGCGTGCGATGTGATTCGGGGCTCGGACACCAAACTCTCGACCCCGGCAAGACTCGGCGCGTGGGTGACGAGCCGAAGGCGGCGGAGAAACTGCTCCGCTCCTCCGGCACCGCCCCGAACGACGAGTCCGACCATGCCGCCAAATCCGTCGAGGACCCGGGCGGCAATGCCGTGATCGGGATGGGACGGGAGCCCGGGGTAGCGCACCTCCGCGATCTCTGGCTGGCCCTCGGCCCAGGTGGCCACCGCCATGCCGTTGGTATTCTGGCGGGCCACCCGGAGGGAGAGCGTCTTCATGCCCCGGTCGAGCAGCCAGGCGGCGTGCGAGTCAAGGCACGGTCCCCAGAGTCGGGAGAGCCGGGTGACCTCGTCAACCACCGACTGGGTGCCGGCGACGGCACCGGCCGTGACGTCGGAGTGTCCGTTGAGTGATTTCGTGGCGCTGGTGATGACGACGTCCGCCCCGTGTTCCAGGGGACGAAAATTGATTGGCGAGGCAAAGGTGCTGTCGACCAGTAGCGCAACCCCGTAGTCCTTGGCAATCGAAGCGACCGGGACCGGGTCGACCACCCGCATCACGGGATTGGTCGGCGATTCGAAGAAGATGGCCCGGGTCGTTTTGCGAATGGCCCGGCGCCAGGCCCGCGGCTGGGTCGGCTCGACGTACGTCACGGCAATCCCGAATCGGCCGAGCTCTTCGTCGAACAATCGCCGGGTCCCGCCATAAATCCACCGGCTGGCAATCAGGTGGTCGCCGGGCCGGAGGACCGCCAAATGGGCCATCGCGGTCGCCGCCATGCCGCTGGCGAGAAAGACCGCCGCTTCGGCCTTCTCGAGGATCGCGTACTTGGCGGCAACCGCGAGCTGGTTCGGGCTGTTGCCGTAGCGCTCGTACTTCACTTCGCGGTTGGCGCCGATCTCGTTCACGTACGTCGTACTCTGATAGACCGGTTGGACCACCGGTTCATCGGGGTGACGCCGTTCGAGCGGGCCATGCACGGCAATCGTGGAGCGACCGGGGCGCGGTGTCGTCATAGGAGCGGGAGGGGGCAAAAGGTTCCGGAGGCGGCTTGCACCACCCGGCGAAGCGCGAGCGATTGGAGGGCATCGGCGGCTCGCTCGATGGTCCAGCCGAGGGCATCGGCCACTCGGCCCGAGTCGCCGGCCCCGAGGGTCACGACCGCTTCGAAGGCCGCCAGCAAGTCCGGCGATTGCCACCCGAGGATTCGGGGGGCCGCGGCCCCGGCCATCACGGCAATGATGGTCAGCCGATGGGTGACCAAGACATGGTCGATGGCCTCGACTTGGGCTTCCGAGACGTTTACGAGCACCACGAATCGAGGCCGCTCGACATCACTGTTGAGGAGGAGCTTGGCGACGATTTCGTCGGCGCAACTGAAATCGAGCAAGCCGATCGCGCCGAAATCGAGTTGGGCCGTTGGATGAGGACTCGCCGCGATCTGCGCTTCGATCCGCTGCCGGACCGAGACTCCCGTCGGCCGGGTCACCAGATTGGAGTAGGGTGTGCTCACGACCTCCCGGAGCAGCGGCGCGAGATCGATCCGGTCTCTCATCGGGCCGCCGCCTCCTGAGCCGGGATCGTGATCTGCAATTGCGAGCCGGGGAAGAACGCGAGGTGCTCCGCGAGGGGCACGTCGTCATCCCATTCCGGGCGCACCGAGACCCGGGCCGTCCCGCTTCGGATCGAGATCTTCCCTTGCCAGCGGACGAGGTAGCGCTTGATCCCCGCCAAGCCCTGGCCCCGACCGGCATCCCGGAACCGACTCACCCCGTGGAGCAGCGCCGATTCGATGGCGGCCGCATCGCCCCAGCGGTCGCCGACCTTCTTGGCCTCGGAACTCTCGAGCGACCGGCGGAACCCCACGCCCGCATCGCTGACCGAGATGACCGCCACTTTGCGGCCCAGCCGCCGCTTCCAAAAGTAGGTTTGGACCGCCACCCATCCGCCGGTGCCGGCGTGCTCGACCACATTCTGGCAGGCCTCCGAGAGCGCCATGGCAAACCCCATGGTGGCTTTGGCCTCGAGCTTGAGCTCCGAGGTCAGGATTCGGGTGGCCCCTTCTTGGATTCGGCCCACGACCTCATGGACGTCGGAGGCGGCCCGAATCGCGGTGACCGGCACCAAGACGTCCGAGGGTGCTTCGCCCGGACGCTTCGGGACCTTGCCGACGAGGTCGAAATACTCGGCGGCGTGGTGGAAGAAGCCGATCCGGGTCCAGTAGCTCCGGGTTTCGTCGCTGTCGGGAACCGCCAGTCGCGGCGTCGGCGCATTGAGCTCCTTCATGGCCTGGCCGAGGGTCAGCAACGAGGTGAGCCCATAGGGGGAAGCCCACGTCGTGCCCCGGGCATCGATGAGTAGCCGCTCCGCGGGAGGGGGCCAACTCGGAAGCGCCTGCGCCAAGGCGTCGAGGCTTCGGTCGTCGAGACTGGCCGGCACCGGCACGACATGAATCATAGAGTGAGCAACGACCCTCGAAGATGATGGTTCAGTGCCGAAGCGCCTCGGAACGTCGCGTTCCGCCCGGCGGCCCGATTTCCAGCGTCGACACTCGCTTCGAGAGTTTCGCCCCGGAGCAGGCCGGCAAAGACCGTGGCGCCGAACACGTCGCCGCATCCGGTGGGGTCGGTGGCGTCGACCGGGGTGGCGTCGATCCGCGCCGTGCGCACCGTACCGGCTCGCCCGTTCGATCGCTCGGACCGATCGGCCAGGCGGTCGAACCCGGGCGCCGCGACATAGGCGGCCCCGCGGGGACCTAACGTGACCAGCAGGGCCGACGCCCCCGCGCCCAAGACGGCGCTCGCGAGTCCGAGGGGGTCGGTGGACAGTTGTGCCATTTCGTCCTCGTTGACCTGGAGCAAATCGAAGCAGCGAAACCAGTTCGGCGCATCGGGGAGCGGCTGAAGGCTTCGCAATCCGTCGCCTCCCATCCCGAGAAGCAAGCTGTGGAGGTCGGCATAGATCGGCCCGGCAAAACCGTCCCGCAAGGCCGAGGCCGTGCCCAGGCACATCTCGAACCCGGAGATAAAGTTGACGTAGACCGCGTCAAGATCCATGACCAAGGGCCCGAGTTCCGCCCAGGTCCACCCCGGCACGCCGCCCGACATCCGTTCGCACCGTCGCTCCGCCGACTGATACCGAAGAACGACCCGATTGTTGGGGGTCGGGACTTCGAGAAACCGGGCGGTCGGACTCCGGTGGCTAAGGGTCCGCAGAAACGCCTCCGCCGGACCGGCCAAGTCGCGTCCCACCTTGACCAAGGGGACGATTTCCCAGTCCTCGCTCAACGCGGCGTCAAACCCGGCCAAGGCGTACGCAATCCCGCCCCACTCCTCGGCGACCGGAATGAGGGGGTCGCGGCCGTGGATCTCGTCCCAGACGAGCGACCCGAGCACGCCGAGCTTACGGGTGGGCATCGAGGAAGACCTTGGCCGCCCCCACGACCCCGGCCGTTCCCGGCAGGAGACCCGGCACGATCCGGCAGGCTTGCACCGCCGGCCGGAACGCCCGCCGCGCCACCTCGCGCCGCAACGGTGTGAACAGGCGGTCTCCGGCTTGGGTCACCCCACCGCAAATGACCACGACTTCGGGGTTCAAGATGTTGATCAGGTTCGCGACCCCGACCCCAAGATACTTGGCCGTGTCCTGGACGACTTCGAGGGCCAAGGGATCCCCGGTCGCGGCCGCCGCATAAACGGTCTCGGCACCGATCCGGGCCAGCACGCCGCCAACCAGCGACGGAATCAATGATTCCGCGCCGGCCTCGATCATCTCGAGGGCCCGCCGGGCGATCGCGGGTCCGGAGGCATAGGCTTCGAGGCAACCATCGTTCCCGCAGCCGCACCGCCGGCCGTTGGTCTCGATCGTGATATGGCCGATTTCCGCCGCGACGTCAGATGCCCCATGGAGGAGGCGGCCGTCGATGACGATCCCGCCGCCGATGCCGGTGCCTAACGTGAACGTCACGGCGTGACGGGCGCCCTTCGCGGCCCCGACCCACCATTCGCCGGCCATGGCGCAGTTGGCGTCGTTGTCGAGCCAGGCCGGCAGGCCGAGGGCGGTGCCGATCCGGTCGCGGACCGGCAGGTCGACCCAGCCGAGGTTCGGGGTCAGAATCACGATCCCGGTCGTTCGGTTGAGCGGCCCCGGCGATCCGATCCCGACGCCGTCGAACTCCGCGTTGGGATCGATCCGCCGGGTGTCTGCCATCGTGGCCCGGGCCATCGCGACGATCCGGTCGATGACGCTCTCGGCCCCGTGGGCGGCGCCGGTGGGTTCGGTCCGGAGCCCGAGGACCCGGCCACCATCCGCGACCACCGCCCCCACCACGAGGTTGGTGCCGCCAATGTCGACTCCCATGACGTATCGCATCGGCTATCGGATCAGTTCCAGGATGGTGTCTCGAACCATAGTGGCTGGAATCTCGCGCATACAGCGATGATGACCAAGCGGGCAGCGGACCGGCCCGTGGTCGGAGCAGGGGCGGCACCCCAAGTCGGTCCGCTCGATGACCGCCGCCTGGGGGGCCCGGGGGCCAAACCCGAGCGCCGGGGTGGTCGGTCCGAAGATGGCCACGGTCGGGGTGCCCGTCGCGCTCGCGAGGTGGAGCGGGGCGGAGTCGTTCGTCACCAGGACCCCGGCCCGCTCGAGGATGGCCGCTGACACCCGGAGGGACACCGCGCCCGCGGCGCTGGCCACCCGGTCCGGGGCGGCGTCGACCACCGCCTGGGCGGCTTCCCGGTCGTCCGGCCCGCCGATCACCACGATCCGCCCCGGGAGCAGTCGAGCCAGATCCCCGAACCCCGGCCACCGCTTGGTTCCCCAAATCGACCCCGGCGCGGCGGCCACGAAGCCATCACCAATGCCCCGGGAGGCGAGCCACGCATACGCCTCGGCTCGGTCGTCCTCGGTCAACTCCACTCGGATTGTTGCCGTTCGCCCGGTGGCCGGCCCCGCCAGGGCCAGCAGCCGCTCGGCCTCATGGCCGCCGACCGGCCTCGGCACCCGGACCGTGTACCACAGGGCCGCGGCCCCGCCGGCAAAGCCAATTCGGATCGGGATCTTGGCGGCCCGCGCCAGGGCCGACGATCGGAGCGACCGGTGGGGGAGATAGACCCGGGCATACCGCTCGGCCGCCAGGGCGCGGGCCAAGCGCCCCCAGGCCGCGAGCCCTCGGTCTTTGCCGCGCTTGTCGTAGGTGAGTGCCTTCCGAACCGCCGGATGGGTGACGACAAGGGGATGGGCCGCCGGGGTGACCAAGACATCAACCGGACCGTGCTCCGCAGCCAGCGCCGACAAGAGGCCGGTGGTCAACACCACATCGCCCAAGAACGCGGTCTGAATGACCAAGGTTCGGTCGGAAGCCCGCTCGCCGTCTTGGCTCATCCCGGCCTCTCGCTAGTCGCTATCGACTTGGAGTACCGCCAGGAAGGCTTCTTGGGGAATTTCGACCTGGCCGATCTGCTTCATCCGCTTCTTGCCCTCTTTCTGCTTCTCGAGGAGCTTGCGCTTCCGGGTGATATCGCCCCCGTAGCACTTGGCCAGTACGTCCTTGCGGAGGGCCGAGACGGTTTCCCGGCAGATGATCTTGGCCCCGATGGCCGCCTGAATGGCCACTGGAAACAATTGCCGCGGAATCAACTCCTTGAGCTTCTCGGCGATCTTCCGGCCCCAGTCGTTGGCTTTGTCCTCATGGACGATGACGCTGAAGGCGTCGATCTGCTCGCCGTTGATCAGGAGATCGAGTTTGACCAAGTCGCTGGTCCGGTATCCGGCCATTTCGTAATCGAGCGACGCGTATCCCCGCGAGAGGGACTTCAGCCGGTCATAAAAATCCAGCACGATCTCGCCCAGCGGAAAGTCGAAACTGAACTCGACCCGGGTCGGATCGATGAAATGCATGCCGTTGTAGACCCCGCGGCGGTCCTGGCCCAGCTTCATGATCGCGCCGATGTAGTCCGTCGGCGACACGATCCGGGCTTTGACGTAAGGCTCATCGATCCGGGCCCGCAATCCCGACTCCGGGAGGGTCGACGGGTTCTCGACCACCATTTCCTGGCCGTTGGTGAGCAAGACATGATACTCCACCGTCGGTACCGTGGTGATCAGCGCGAGATTGAACTCCCGCTCCAATCGCTCCTGGACGATTTCCATGTGGAGGAGCCCGAGAAATCCGCACCGGAACCCGAACCCGAGGGCCAGCGACGACTCCGGCTGGTAGTTGAGGCTGGCATCGTTGATCTGGAGCTTCTCCAGGGCGTCCCGGAGGTCCTCATACTGGTCGGTGGTGGTCGGGTACACGCCGGCAAACACCATCGACCGGACTTCCCGATAGCCGGCCAGCAACTCCGTGGCGGGATTGGTGGCGTCGAGAATGGTGTCGCCGACCCGGGCATCGCGGACGCCCCGGACGCTGGCGACCACATAGCCGACCTCGCCCGCGCTCAGCCGGTCGGTTTCGAATTTGCCGAGTGCGGGGAATCCGACTTCGGCCACCTCGTAGACGTTGTCCGGATGGGATCCGAAGTGGATCTTGGTCCCCTTGGTGATGGTCCCGTCCACGACCCGGACGGTCGGGACGGCGCCGCGATAGCGGTCGTAATACGAATCGAACACCAACGCCCGGAGGGGCAAGTCCGGGTTGCCCCGGGGCACCGGCACTTTGGCGACAATGGCTTCGAGTAGTTCCGGAACCCCGGTCCCTTCCTTCGCCGACACCGCCAGAATGTCCTCGCGGGCTACCCCCAGCAATTCCATCAGCTCAAGGGCCCGCTTTTCCGGTTCGGCTCCGGGAAGATCGATCTTGTTGAGGACCGGCACGATCTCGAGGCCGGCTTCCATCGCCAGGAACAGGTTGGAAAGCGTTTGGGCCTGCACCCCCTGCGAGGCATCGACGACGAGCACCGCGCCCTCACACGCCGCCAGTGACCGCGACACCTCGTAGGTGAAGTCCACATGCCCCGGGGTATCGATCAAGTTGAGCTGGTACTCGATCCCGTCCTTGGCGTGATAGGACATCCGGCAGGCGTTGAGCTTGATCGTGATCCCACGTTCCCGCTCCAGGTCCATCGTGTCGAGGACCTGCTCGCGCATCTGTCGTTTACCCAACGTCCCGGTCGTCTCGATCAGCCGATCCGCCAGGGTCGATTTACCGTGGTCGATGTGGGCCACGATACAAAAATTCCGGATTCGTTCCTGCTTCATGTCGGGAATATAGTCGCTCGGCGCTCGGTACTCGGCACTCGGCTCGACGCCCACTCCCGATTAACTTGCCATCTCCCCATGCCAACCCGTCCGCCGAGCGCCGAGCGCCGAGTGCCGAGTGCCGAGCTCGGCATGCTGTTCGTGGCCCTGATTTGGGGGGCCAATTTCAGCGCCAATAAGTTCGCGTTGGCGGCGATCCCGCCGATTGCGTTCGCGGCGGTCCGATTTGCGTTGTCGAGTGCGCTGTTCTTCGCCCTCGTCGCGTACCTCAACCCCGCGCCGCGGATTCCGCCGCGGACGGCGTGGTTGCTGGCGGGACTTGGCGTGGTTGGGAACACCGGCTATCAGATGGCCTTCATGACCGGCCTGGTCACGACCAGCGCGATCAACGCCTCCCTCATCCTGGCCTCGTTACCCGTGGTCGTGGCCGTCCTGTCCGCGGTCCTCGGCGTGGAGCGAGCCTCCGGCAGGCTCTGGTTCGGCATTCTGGTGGCGACGGCCGGGGTCGTGCTGGTGGTCGCGGCTCAGGGCGCGACCTTCTCGGTCCTGACGATGCGGGGCGATCTCCTGGTGCTCGCGGCCTCGGTGTGCTGGGCGGCCTTCACGGTCGGGATTCGGTTCGTTGGCCATGACCAAAACCCGCTCAGGGTAGCGGCGCTCACCACCTACGCCGGCACCCCGGGCCTCGTGCTCGCATCCTACCCGGAGCTCCGGGCTCTCGCGTGGAGCGGCCTCTCCGCCGGGACTTGGTTCGCGCTGGTCTTCTCGGCGGTGTTCGCCATCGTGATTTCGTACATCATCTGGAGCTACGCGGTCCGGGCCATCGGCGGCAGCCGAACCGCGATCTACAACTGCATCACGCCGGTCTTTGCGGCCGGCGTCGCCTGGGTGGTCCTGGGCGAACGGCTGGTGTGGAGCCAGGGGGTCGGGGCAGGGTTGGTCTTTGCCGGGGTGTTCTTGAGCCAGCGGACCAGCGCACCGGCGTGACCGCCAAACGATGGTCCCGCCACGATGTCGGCTTGGTGGTCGTCTCGCTGATTTGGGGCGGCAACTACAGCGTCTCGAAGATCGCCCTGGGGCACGTTTCCCCGGTCATTTTCGCGGCCCTCCGATTCGGCATCAGCACCGCGCTCCTCTGGTTGCTGGTGTGGGGCCTCAAGCAGTCCGGGCCGGTCAGCTGGGCCACGATTCGGAGACTGCTTGGGTGGGGCGTGGTCGGCCACACGCTCAACCAGCTGGCGTTCCTCTACGGACTCCAATCCACGACCGCCACCAACAGCGCGGTGATCTTCGGCAACCTGCCGGTGGTCGTGGCTCTCCTCAGTGTCATGCTCGGATACGAACGTCCCAAGCCCCGGGTGTGGCTCGGCATCGTGCTCGGGACCGTTGGCGTTGCGGTGGTCGTCGGGGCCAAGGGAATCCATTTCAGTGCCGAGACAATTCGCGGGGATGGCTTGAGTCTGCTCGCGCTGCTCTTCTGGGCCATGTTCACCCTTGGTGTCCGCCACGCCGCGCTCGGTCTCAACTCGGCGCAAGTCACGGCCTTGACTCATTTGGGGGGAACCCCCGGGCTGATGCTCGCCGCGGTGCCGGTGGTTGGAGGGTTCG
>JANPEL010000289.1:0-3841 GCA_031431925.1 Gemmatimonadota bacterium
AAGCCGGTCCTGATCTAATATTTCGGGGCCCGGTTTGAAAATGCCCTTTAAAAGCGCCGTCTCGGGCTCGAGAACCGATATCTCCCCCAGAGCTACCAACAACGACTCGAGGCCCAACTCCGCGAACTCGACCTCCGGAACCGGGAACAGTTCCTCGGCCAGATCCAAATGGCCGTTCGAATGCTCGAAAAGAAAGACATCTATACCCGGGGCCATTCCCAACGGGTCAGCCGGTACGCCACCAAGACCGCCGTCATGCTCGGCTTTACCGGGCAAGTGCTCGACCAGATTCGGCTGGGCGGTGACCTGCACGATATCGGCAAGATCGGCACCCGCGATGCCGTCCTCAACAAACCGGGCCCACTTACCCACGAGGAGTTCGAGGAAATCAAGAAACATGTCACCGAGGGAGTCGAAATTCTCGATCCGCTCCGAAAGGACAATCCGATCGTGCTCGAGATCGTTCGCCATCACCACGAACGGATGGACGGTTCCGGGTTTCCCGATGGGCTCCGAGGTGAAGCGATTCCGATGGTGGCGCGACTGGTGTCGGTCGTTGACGCATTCGACGCCATGACAACCAACCGGGCCTACCGTCCGTCGCGGCGGCCGGACGAGGCCATGGTCGAACTCCAGCGGTGTGCTGGCCTTCAATTCGATCCCGATGTGGTGGCCGCGTTTCAGCGGGCCTTTTCCGACGTCAGCAAACTCCCGATTGAAATCTCATGACCTCTTCGACGCTGATGGTGTCGGTTTCCGGAATGCGCGGCATCGTCGGAACCGATCTGACCCCCGAATTGATTGCCCGGCACGCGGCGGCCCTGGGGGCCTGGGCCAAGGGTAACGGCTGTCCTCTGGTGGTCCTGGGCCGGGATAGCCGAACCAGCGGGGCCATGTTCACCCATGCCGCCGTGGCCGGGTTGATGTCGGTCGGGGTCGATGTCATCGACCTCGGCATCGTCCCAACTCCGACCGTGCAGATGGCGGTGGAGCATCACCATGCCGGAGCGGGGCTGATCATTACCGCGAGCCACAATCCCGTGGCCTGGAACGCCCTCAAGTTCGTCGGGCCCGACGGGATCTTTCTCGATGCCGCCGCCGGGGGGGCGGTCCGCGCCATGGCAGAGCAGGGCGTGCCCCGCGGCGGGTGGGACGGGATCGGCAAGCTCCGGTTCGATCCTGAAGCCACATCCCGGCACCTGGACCGAATCCTGGCGCTGCCGTGGATCGACCTGGAGCGGATTCGGGCCCGCCGGTTTCACGTGGCGCTGGATTGCGTTCGCGGCGCCGGCGGCGCGGTCATTCCGGGGCTACTCGAACGGCTCGGGTGCCAAGTCTCGGCCATCCACCTCGAAACCGACGGCCGTTTCCCGCGGGAGCCGGAGCCGATTCCCGAGAACTTGGGCGACCTGGGCCAGCTGGTCCGGCAATCAGGGGCCGATATCGGGCTGGCGGTTGATCCTGACGTCGACCGGCTCGCCGTGGTTGACGAACTGGGCCACCCGATTGGCGAGGACTACACCCTGGCGTGGGCGGTCCGGTGTGTGCTCGGCACTCGGCGCTCGGCACTCGGCGCTCGGCCTGGGGATGAGCCGGTGGTCGTTGCGAACCTGTCAACGTCGTTGGTGGTCGAAGACGCGGCGCGCGACGGCGGCGCCCGGTTCGTGCGGGCGCCGGTGGGGGAGGCGAACGTTGCTGCTTCCATTAAGGCTGAGCGGGCCTTGATCGGGGGCGAGGGAAACGGCGGAGTCATCTTGCCCGAACTTCATGTTGGACGGGACGCGCCGCTCGGTGTGGCGTTGATCTTGCAATATTTGGCAGCAACGGGTCAAAGCCCCAGTGAGATCGTCGCCGGGGCGCCCCGTTACCAGATTGTGAAGGCTAAGTCACCGCGCGGAGCCAACTTAGAGGCACTTTACGCGGGGCTCAGGACCCGGTTTGCCGGGGTGGTGGCGGACACCCGGGACGGGCTTCGGCTTTCCTGGCCCGATCGCTGGGTCCATGTCCGGCCGTCCGGGACGGAGCCGATCATCCGGTACATCGCCGAGGCGCCCACCGAGGCGCTGGCGAAGGAACTCATCGCAACGTGTCAGGATCTGGCATAACCTATGTGCGGAATCGTTGGATACGTCGGGCCCAGGCAGGCCACCACCATCCTACTCGACGGCCTCAAGCGGATGGAGTACCGGGGGTATGACTCCTCCGGGATCGCGATTCTGAATGGGAATGGCATCAAGGTACGGAAAGCCGCCGGGAAACTCGGCGTCTTGGTCGAGGCCCTCAAAACCGATATGCCCGAGGGGACCGTCGGCGTCGGGCACACCCGGTGGGCCACCCACGGCGCCCCGACGACCCCCAACGCTCACCCCCATCTGGACCAGACCGGCCGGATCGCCGTCATTCACAACGGGATCATCGAAAACGCCGGCACCATCCGCAAAGCCCTCGAGATGCGCGGTCACACCTTCAAGTCGGAAACCGACACGGAGGTGTTGGCCCATCTGATCGGCGAGTACTACGAAGGCAATCTCGAAGAAGCCGTGGCTTCGGCGCTCTGGGACGTCCAAGGCGCCTACGGCATTGCGGTGATCTCGGCCGATGAGCCGGGTACGCTGATCGCCGCTCGTCACGGGTCCCCGTTGTTGGTCGGGGTGGGTGACGGGGAGTATTTCGTGGCGTCGGATGCGTCCGCCATTTTGGAGCACACCCGGTCGGTGGTGTACCTCGACGACGGCGAGATGGTGGTGCTGCAGCGGGATGGCTACCGGGTCCGCAATTTGACCCAGACTCACGTCGACAAGCCGGTCAATCAGATCGAGTGGGACCTGGCGACGATCGAACGGGGCGGGTTTGCCCACTTCATGCTCAAGGAAATCTTCGAGCAACCGGAGAGCCTCACCAACACCCTCCGAGGCCATTTGCTCGAGGAGGAAGGCACCGCCCGGCTGCGGGGCCTCAATTTGTCCGACGAGGAACTGAAGCGCTTCGACCGGATCATCATTACCGCGTGCGGCACCTCATGGCACGCGGGCTTGATCGGCGAGTACATCATCGAAGAACTGGCCCGGATCCCGGTCGAAGTCGAATACGCGTCTGAGTTCCGGTACCGGAACCCGGTGCTCGATGATCGGTGCCTCGTCATCGCGATTTCCCAGTCCGGCGAAACCGCCGATACCCTGGCCGCCATCCGCGAGGGCAAACGGCGGGGCGGGCGAACCATTGGCCTCGTCAACGTCGTCGGGTCGACGATTGCCCGGGAAGTCGACGGCGGTTTGTATCTCCGGGCGGGTCCGGAAATCGGGGTGGCCAGTACCAAGGCGTTCAATAGCCAGGTGGCCGCATTGGCCATGTTTGCGCTTCGGCTGGCCCGGCTCAAGAACCTGAGCGTCCTCCAAGGCCGGGAGTTCATCCATGCCTTGAACCGGTTGCCCGAACAAATCCGCCAGGTCCTCAGCCGGTCGGGCGACATCGAACGGCTGGCCGAGAAGTATCACGGCGCTACCAACTGCCTCTATCTTGGCCGCGGCGTGAATTTCCCCGTGGCGCTCGAAGGGGCGCTCAAGCTCAAGGAAATTTCCTACATCCACGCCGAAGGTTATCCGGCGGCGGAAATGAAGCACGGACTGATCGCCTTGATCGACGAGAACATGCCGGTCGTGGTCGTCGCCCCGACCGACGGGGTCTACTCCAAGATCGTCTCCAACATCGAAGAAGTGAAAGCCCGCAAGGGACGGGTCATCGCCTTGGTGACCGAGGGTGATGTCGAGATCGCGAAACTCGCCGAGGAAACCTTCTCCCTCCCGGCCACCCATGACCTCCTGACGCCGATTCTGGCCAGCGT
>JANPEL010000290.1:0-3582 GCA_031431925.1 Gemmatimonadota bacterium
TGAGTCGACCGGCGTCTGCCCGAAGATTCCATAGGTAAGGCCCGAGGTGTGACGCAACAAATCCCGCACCGTCATTGGCCGCCGAGGCGGAATCGGCCCGGTGCGAGTCCACACCTGGACGTCTCCGAACGCGGGAAGGTATTTGGCGACTGGATCGTCCAACCCAATCTGCCCCGCCTCGACCAAGATCATCACGGCCGTACTGGTGATCGGTTTGGTCATCGAGTAGATCCGGAACAGGTCGTTCGGTTCCATCGGATCCTTGGCCTCAAGACTCCGCATCCCGAACGCCTTCCAGTGAGCCAGCTGGCCGTCTTTGGCCACCGCCACGACGACCCCGGCGAGTTTGCCTTCGGCGACGTAGGCCTGCATGGCGGAGTCGATCCGAGACAGCCCGGCAGGGGCAAACCCCATTTGGTCCGGGCGTCCGGTGGGAAGCCCCTGTGACTCGGCAACTCCCCCGATGGTCAGAGCGAAGAACAGGCACGGCACGCTAAACTGCCACTTTCGCATTGTCATCAGAACTCCATCAACTCGGCCATCGTCGCGGCAATCGCGTCGACTTGGGGCAGCACCGCGTTCATCAGCGCGACGTTGTAGGGCGTCGGCACGTCGGGAATCGCCATCCGCTTGATCGGCGCATCGAGCGAGAGGAACGCTTCATCCGCCACCGTGGCGCTGATCTCGGCGCCGAAGCCGGCCGTGAGCGTGTCCTCATGAACGATCAGACACCGCCGGGTCTTCTTGACGGACGCCAAGACCGCCGCCTTGTCCCACGGCGCGATGGTGCGAAGATCGAGCACATGAACGGCCGAGCCGGCCTTCTTGGCGGCCGCCTCGCAGCGCTCGACCATGGCGCCCCAGGTGACGCAGGTCAGTTTGTCGCCCTCGAGAATGGTCCGGGCCTTCCCGAACGGGACCACGAATTGGTCGCCCGGGTACGGACGCCGGGCCCAGGTTCCGTCGAGCAGGGCTCGATGCTCGAAGAAGATCGTGGGGTTGTTGCTCCGCATCGCGGTCCGGATCAGCCCGACCGCGTCCTCCGCGTTCGACGGAATCGCCACCTGCCACCCGACCGCGTGGGCCCACGACACCTCGCCACAGACGCTGTGCCAGGGATCCCCGCACTTGGGCGCGTACCCGCCCGGCATCCGGACCACGATCGGGGCGGCCCACCGGTTGTTGGTCCGCCACCGGATCGTGCCGCAATTGTTGAGTTGCTCGGTGGCCGGGTCGGCATACTTCCGGAATTGGATCTCGGCGATCGGCATCAGCCCCGCGAGCGCCATGCCCACCGCCCGTCCGATGATCCCTTCCTCCGACAGGCTCGTGTCAAAGACGCGCTTGTCGCCGAAGGAATCCTGGAGGCCTAACGTGGCGGCGTGGACGCCGCCCTTCGGTCCGACGTCCTCGCCGAACAACAGGGCCTTCGGGTTGGTCCGAAGCTCGGTGTCGAGCGCCCGGCGGACGGCGGTCAGCATGTTGATCCGCGGGCCGTCGGGCGCCGGGATCTCGCTCGAAGCCGGGAAGACGTGCCCCGACGGCGCCACCCCGCCTCGGGTCGCCACCGCATCCTCGAACCGGTGCCGGCTCACATTCCCGAGGCTCGGCTCGGGTCGGGCCAGCGCGGACGCCAAGCCGGCCTCGACCTCGGCGCGGGCCGCGGCCTCGATGGCGGTGAGTTCCGCTTCGGAGCAGATCCCGGCGGCCAGGAAGGCCCGGAGTTTCGGGAGCGGGTCGTTGCCCCGTTCCCGTTCGACCAGTTCAGCGGGCTTGTAGGCTTGAGTGTCCTGACCGGAGTGCCCCGACAGGCGGGGCACCGTCAGGCGGACCATCGCCGCCCCGTGGCCGGCCCGAACATACCCCACGGCCTCGGCAAAGAGCCTGGAGGCCTCGGCCGGGTTGGTGCCGTCGCCCTGGGAAAGCCGGAGATTCTTGAACGAGGCCAGGTTGTCGACGATGTTGGCGCCGGGCGTCTGGAGGTAGGACGGCACCGAAATGCCGTAGCCGTTGTCTTCGATGTAGAACAACATCGGGAGTTTGAGCGTGGTCGCCATGGTGAGCGAGGCCCAGAAGCCATTGGTGGCGACGCTGGCATCGCCGCCGAGCACGCAACCGATGGCGCCCTCGTAGCTCTTGTCGCCTAACACGTCCCGATGATAGGTGATGGCCTGGGCCCACCCGGCACATGGAGTGTACTGCGAGCCGACATCGCCCGACATCGGCAGTACGACCGGCCCCGGGGTACTCGGCAAGTTGCAGACGACGCCGATGTCGCGGCCGTCGCTGAAGCCGCCGGATTTGCCCATCGGCCCCGCAAAGGCATCGGAAATCGACAACCCCAACGTCAACAACAAGGGCCGGGACCGGTAGTACGCGCTCGCGGCGTCGTGGGGGTGGGTCAGGTATTGCCCCAGGATGACCTGGGGCACGTCGTGCCCGCGGGCCGTGAACTGATAGGCCACTTTCTTCTCGGGGACCAGTTTGGTCTCCTCGATATCGTCGAGAAGCCGGGACACGTGGGAGAGGTGGTAGACCCGCTTCCAATCAATGGACTGCGTCATAGGATGGCCGTCAAATCTGATGGGGCTTCTCGGTCCGGTACGCGGTGCCTCGAAAGAGGCCCACGACCGTGCCATCGGCCTTGGTAACGTTGACCTGATAGTAGAGGATCCGATTGCTGCGGGCCGATTCGGTGGCGGTGGCCGTCACCACTTCGCCCGGCCGGATCGCCGCCGGGTAAGTCATGCCGTTTTCGATGCTGACCGCCAGGTTGCCCTGGGTGTTGCAGGCGAACGCAAAGGCGGTGTCCGCGAAGCCGAACGAGACGCCGCCGTGGCAGACCCCGAAACCGTTGCACATCTCGGGGCGAATCGTCATCCGGACCACCGCCCGGCCCGGGGCGATCTCCAGGACCTCAACGCCGAGCCACCGGCTATAGGCGTCGTCGCGGAGCATCCCCGCCGCCACCCGCTCGGCCCGCAGTTGGGGATCGATCTCGGTCATGAGTAAAAGCTCCGGCCATCGTGGACCATCCGGCGAAGCAAGGGGCTCGCCCGGTAGCGATCTTCGCCATATTGGCGGTACAACTGGTCGAGGCGTTCCAGGATCTCGGCCGGGCCGATCTCGTCGGCCCATTGGAGGAGACCCTTCGGATAGTTGACACCCTTCGTCATCGCGAGATCGAGATCGTCGCGGGTGGCCACTCGCCAGAACAGGGCGTCGGCCGCGGCGTTGATCAGCACCGCCAAGATCCGGGGGAAAACGGCGACGGCGAGATCCCGGTCCTTGGTCGGCTCGGGATTGACGGCGCCCGGCCGGTAGTCGAAATGCCCGCGTCCGGTCTTTCGGCCGAACAACCCACCGTCCACCAACCGGCGTTGGCTCAAGAACGGGCGGTACCTCGGATCGTATCCGAACGCCTCGAACACCGATTGCGACACCGCGTAGTTGATGTCATTGCCGATCAAATCCATCAACTCGAAGGGCCCCATCTTGAAGCCGCCGGCGTCGCGCATGGCCCAATCGATCGTGGCCTTGTCCGCGAGCCCCTCTTCGAAAATCCGGAGTGCCTCGCTGTAG
>JANPEL010000291.1:0-11539 GCA_031431925.1 Gemmatimonadota bacterium
GCCACCATCCGTTGGGTCCGGATTTGAATGACCACGGGCCGCTGGTTGTCCCGGGCCACGGGGGCCCGGAGGACGTCGAACTCCGGCGCGGTGCCTACCTCGCGGCGGAGCCGGGTCTGGCCTAACGTCGTATCGGCCTGCGCTAAGGTGGCTTGGGCAATGGCCAGGAGGCGATCGCTGAGCGCCGCGTCATAGTACGCTTGGACCACATCGAGAACCAGTTGGGCCTCGGCGCTGGTCAGGGCAATCCGGGCCGAGGCCCGTCCCGCCTCGGCCGCCTTCATTTGGCCGAAGATCCGGCCCCCGTCGAACAGGGTCTGAGAGCCCGAGAGGCCAAGCGTGTAGGTGTTCTTCCGCCCAAACGGCAGCCGGCTGAAGCCGGCAAAGGGATTGACCGTGGTGGTGCAGCGCACGGCCTGCTCGAGGTCGTCCAGGCGCTGTCCGATCGGCTTGGTCGGATCGGCAGCAAACGCGTCGCAGCTCGTCGGGGCCGGCGGAGCAGTGGACGTATCAGCGGTCCCGCCGAAGACGTTGTCGAACTGCGATTTGAGCTGTCGGCCATAGGAGAACGATCCGGCGATCTGCGGGTAGAGTTCGCTCCGGGCCTGAAGGACTTGGCCCCGGGCTCGTTCAACCCCGATCCGGGCGATGCCGACCGCCTCGCTCGCCGGCCGGGCAAGCGTCAGGGCCTCTTCGAGCGACAGCGTGCGGGGAGGCTGCGCCTGCGAGTGGCCCCGGACGGTGAGAGACGCCACCAGGGCGGCGGCGAGCAAGGCCGGACGGCGATAGGTCACGATAACGGCTCCTTCAAAGCGAGGGCCCGGGCGAATAGATCGAGGTATTGGTCGACCGAAATCTCGGGCGGGTCTGGGTACATCGACGGCAGGATGTCGCGGCTGATGGCGTCGGCGAACAGGGTGCCCATGAACATGGTGGTGGCAGCCCGGAGGTCGATCTCCGCCGCGATGAGGTTCTCCGTCTGGAGCCGCTCGAGGTAGGCCTTGAGTTCGAGGCCCGCACACACGGCCTGACTCCGATCCATCGGGAAGATGTCCGGTCGCTCTTCCATCTCACCCATGGCGGTGCGGATCAGGAAGCGGCGTTCGAACATCTCGCGATGATTCGCCAGGGCCCAGATCCGCAGTTCAGCGCGGGGATTGGCCGATTGGGCGGGGAGGATGCACGGCGTCGAGCTGCTGGCGCACTGGATTGCCTCGTGCAGGAGCCGGGTCTTCGAGCCGAAGTGGCGGAACAGCGTGATTTCGTTGACATGGGCCCGCTCGGCAATCCGCCGAGTCGTGGCACCCCGGAAGCCAGTTTCGGAATAGACCTGGGCGGCGGCCTCGAGAATACGATCGCGGAGTTCCATAGGCCGCGAATCGTAATCGACTGGGAAATGGCAAGCAAGTGTTTACTTGCTTGCATTTTAAGTGACTATTTCACAATGAGTTACCCGCTAACCGGCTGACGGCCTGCTTCGCTTCCAGGCGTAGTAGATCGGAATCCCGACCAAGGTGCCGCCAATGCCGATGGCTCCCCGCGCCGGGTTCGAGACGACCGTGTTCACCACGATCACCACCGCCGCGGCCACGAAGAGCAACGGCGTCAGCGGATACCCGGGCACCTTGAACGGTCGGGGCGCATCGGGGTCTTTTCGTCGAAAGACGATCACGCAGAGTCCGCCTAAACCGTAGAAGATCCAGCCGACGAATACGACATAGGTCAGGAGCGTGTTGAATTGTCCGGACAACGCCAGCACCGCCGCCCAAACACTGACCGCCAACACTGAGTTCGCCGGGGTGCCGAACCGGGGGTGGACCTCACCCAGTTTCTTGAAAAACACGCCGTCATTCGCCATGGTGAAAAACACTCGGGACGCCGTCAGCATGATTCCGTGGGCGCCGCTAATGATGGAGACCAACACCGGAATGGCCATCAACTTGCCGGCGCCCGCTCCAAAGCCCACGGCGACCGCATCCGAGGCCACGGTGCTCGAGGATTGCAGGGCGGTGGGTCCGAGACCCGCCACATAGCCCAGATTGGCCAGCACGTAGATCGCAATGCACCCGACCGTCCCGATGACGAGCCCGAGCGGAAAGTTCCGTTGCGGGTTCTGAACCTCGCCGCCGACGAAGGTCGCGTACTGCCAGCCTTCATAGGCCCAGAGGACCGCGACCATGGCCGCCAAGCCCCCGGACACCAGCGTGGCGTCCCAGGTCGCCGGCCAGGCGGTCGTGACCTCGGCAAACCCATGGCCGACCAGGGGCAGGGCCACGATCAGGAACAGCAGGGCCGCGACTTTGAGCGCGGTGGCCACTCCGAGGATCGTGGTGCTTTGCCGGGTGCCTCGGATATTGATGAAGGCCAAGAAGGCGATCGCAACCAAGCCAACCAGCTTCCGTCCGACGGGCGAAAGTCCTGGGACGAGCGCGGCCATGTTGTCGCCGGCCGCCGTCGCGAGCGCCGCGACACTCCCGCTCGCGATCACCGCGAACAACGTCCACCCGTAGACGAACGCCGTGACCGGTCCGAACGCATCCCGGATATAGGCGTAGAGGCCCCCGGCCCCGGTCCGCATACATCCGAGTTCGGCGTAGGACAGCGCGCCGAGCAGGGTGAGGAACCCACCCACGGCCCAGACCGACAACGAGACGCCGACGTACCCGCCGCTGTTCCTGAGAACACCGCCCGGCGTCAGAAAGATCCCCGAGCCGATGATGGTGCCGATCGTAATGACGGCCACATCCTTGGCACTGAGAGTGCGTTTGAGTTCGTCGCTCATCGATGGCTCACGTCGAGGGTGGGGCGAGGCGCCGCCAAATGGCGTAGATCGGAATCGCCGCCGCGGTCGCGCCGAGGCCGATGAGCCCCTTCTGCGGCGACTGGACGACGGTGTTGACGACAATCGCGAGGCCGGACAAGACGAAGAGGATCGGGGTCACGGGGTAGCCGGGAACCCGGAACGGCCGGACCGCATCAGGCCGGCTGCGGCGGAGGGCCAGCACCGCGAGCCCGCCGAGGCTGTAGAACAGCCACCCCACGAAGACGACATACTGGAGCAGCAAATCAAAGGTGCCGGAGGCCGCCAGAATCGCCGACCAGATGCCCGCCGCCATCAAGGCAAATGCCGGCGTGCCGAACCGCGGATGGACGCCGGCCATCCGTTGGAAAAAAACGCCGTCCTTGGCCATCGCAAAGTAGACCCGGGCCGACATCATCGAGTTGGCCTGCGCGGCGGTGAGCATCGAGATCATGATCGGGAGAGAGATGATCTTGGCCCAGGACCCGCCGAGAACCGCGCCCGCCGCGTCGGCGGCCACCCGGTTCGAGGCCATCACCCCGGCCGGCCCCAGCGCCGCAACATAGGCCAGCGCCAAAAGCACGTAGATGACGATCAGCCCGAACACCCCGAGCGCGAGCCCGCGCGGAAAGTTCCGCTGCGGGTCGATCGTCTCCCCGGTCATGAAGGTCAGATACTGCCAGCCTTCGTAGGCCCACAGCACCGAAACCAGCGCCAGTCCGGTCGTGGCGGCCAGGCCGGGCGTCGAGAAGGTCGGCCAGACTTGGGTCACTTCGGAAAAGCCGGAGCCCAGGGCGGGGAGGGCCACGACCAGTAGCGCGATCGCCCCCAGTTTGATGGCGGTGCCGGCCTTGAGCACGCTGGTGCTCTGCTGGGTCCCGAGCACGTTGATGAACGATACCAAGAGGGCAAAAAAGACCCCGACCATGCGCTGCGTCATCGGCGACATCGGGATCCACACCGACAGATAGGTGGACGAGGCAACCGCCAGGGCCGCGACGGTGCCGGAGCCGATCACCACGAACAGGGTCCACCCGTAGGCAAAGGCCACGGCCGATCCGAACGCGTCTCGGATGTAGAGATAGAGGCCGCCCGACCCGGGGTTCATCGCCGCCAACTCGGCGTACGTCAGGGCTCCGAGGTAGGACAGGATCCCCCCGACGATCCAGACCATCGTCGCGAGCCCGACCGATCCGCCGGAATCCCGAAGCACCGCACTCGGCACGACGAAAATGCCGGAACCGATCACGGTTCCGATTGTGAGGATGGCGATGGCCCGCCAAGTAAAAATCCGCTTCAGGTCGGTCATGCAGCCTCGTTGGTTACCAGCGTCCGCGGTCGCCCACCCGCTCGATGACCCGGCCGAGACGATCGGCCGCGTTCTGCCAATTCAACTCCACTGCCGTCTTGGCCCCCTTGGCATCGCCGGCCTCGATCGCGTCGATGATGGCTTCATGCTCGGTCACCGAGGTGCCGATTTCCCCGGCCAGGTAGCTGACATAGAGGCGTTCGTACCGCTCGGCCTGCGGCTTCACCGCCGAGTGTAGCAACCTGAGGCGAGGGCCCGCGGCGGCGTCGACGCACCGCTGGTGGAAGAGATCGTCGAGCACCCACAGCCGGTCGTGGTCGGGGCTCGGCGCCTGCGCCACTTTCCGGAGGTCGTGGTTGATGGGCCTGAGTTCTTGGACCAAGGCCTGTCGCGCCGCCGCGGGCAGTCGCGCCGCAAGGCCGGCGGAGAGTGCCTCCAGTTCGCCGACGATATCGAACAGCTCCCGCGCGTCCTCGCCCGTGAGTGGCGCCACCGTTGGCCGGGATTGCCGCATCGACGGCGAGTCGATGATATAGCCTTCCTGCTGGAGCCGTTGGAGCGCCCCTCGAACCGGCGTCCGGCTCACCCCGAAGCGGGTTGCGATGTCGGTTTCGACCAACCGGCTGCCTGGCGCGAGACGACCCAATACGATCAACTCACGGAGCTGTTCATAGACCTGCTTGGGCCGATCGGTACGAGCGGCACCTTTCGGCTCGGCCCGGTTGGCCGGCGTCATTGATTCCGTCCGGTCCAGCCCGCGCCCCGGACGATCTTGCCCGGTTTCGCCCCCGTGTGCTTCCCGGCTGTCACCACCGCCATACCGTTCACGAAGACGTGCTCGATGCCGACCGAAAGCTGGTGCGGTTGCTCGAACGTAGCCCGGTCGATGACCGTGGCCGGATCGAACACGATGACGTCGGCAAAGTACCCCTCCTCGACCAGGCCGCGCTCCTTGATCATCAATCGGCGGGCGACCGCCGAGGTGCCCTTCCGGATTGCCTCCTCGAGACCGATCACCTTCTGCTCCCGGACGTAGCGGCCCAGCAGTCGGGGGTGGTTCCCGTAGGCGCGCGGGTGCGCCAACAGGCCACCGGTGTTGTCGGGATCCATGCCGTCAGCATCGGTGCCCCACTTGATCCAGGGCTGGCGGATCTGCAACGGCAGGTTGGACTCGGTCATCATGTGGAAGATCGCCCCGATGGCCGCCTTCTCCTCGACCACGATATCCGACCAGGCCTCGAACCAGTCCTTCTTCATGGCCTTGGCAATGTGGTCCAGACGTTGGCCCTCATACTGCTTCAGTCCGGCCGAAGTAAAGCCAACCACCTGGACTCCCCCGGGACCGCCTAACGTGCAGAGACCTTCCGAGTTGGCCATCCGGGCCCCGGTCATCTCGGCCTTGATCTTGGCGCGAACCGTGGGGTCCTGCAGGTTGGCGAGCAGCTTGCCGCCCTCGGCCGCCCAGGGCGGGGCACAGGCGGCCAGCGAAGTGCCGCCGGCCGTATAGAGGTACATGTCGGCCGTCACATCCTGGCCTGCGTTCCGGACCGAGTCGATCTTGGCGATCGCGAGCGGCATCTTGGACCAGTTGGCCGTCCCGCTCGCCTTCAAGTGGTAGATCTCAACCGGGACGCCGCCTTCCCGTCCGATCCGGATCGCTTCGTCGATCGCCTCGAGAAACCGGTCGGCCTCGGAACGCATGTGGGTGATATAGACGCCACCGTAGGGAGCGGCGGCCTTGGCCTGGGCAATCAACTCCTCGGTCGAGGCGTAGCTCGCGGGCGGATAGATCAGGGCGCTCGCGACCCCAAAGGCCCCGTCTTCCATCGCGTGCTTGACCACGGTTCGAATGGTGTCGAGTTCGGCGGGTGTCGCCTCACCCTGGGCCTCGCCCCTGGCGTAGATCCGTGCCGTCGCCGCCCCGAGGAACGACCCCACGTTCTGGGACACCCCGTGGTCACGCATCATCTCGAGCCACGCGTTGAAACCGCGGGGGCCCCGAAACTTCTCGAGCGCCGGCTTGAGCGCCACCTCGCTGCCGGCCAGCGCGGCGATGACCCGGTCGTTGGACGGCGCCGGCGTGGAGCCCTCGCCCAGGATGGCCGTGGTAATGCCTTGGGTGACGCTCGAAATCACCCGGCCATCGCCGACCGTAAACGCGGCCACCGACTGGGCCTGGATATCAATGAACCCCGGAGCGATCACTCGGCCGGTGGCATCGAGTCGTTGCTTGGCTGCGGCTTTGGCCAACATACCGGGCGGGGTAATTCGCGAAATCCGCTCGCCCCGGATCGCGACATCGCCGTAGAACCATGGGTTGCCAGACCCATCGATGATCCGGCCGCCGGTCAGAATCAAGTCATACTCCGGTCCATCGCCGGAGGGGACGCCCCCCGCCGGGGTCGGCGGCTGACAGGCCAGGGTGGCAAAGAGGAAACCAACAGCGAGCGATCGGGCTGGCTGGACCATCGTCGGGGGCCTCACGCTGGTATGATGTCCGAAGCATGGTTGTCGCTGGGCTGGCGTCGCGACAACAGAACAGATTTGTATACAAAAATTACGATCCCGGAGCCAGTCCCGCAAGCAGCGGAACCGGCGTCGGGCGGCGGCTACAACTCCCGCGCCTTGAGTTCCGCCAACTCGTGCTTGGCCGCCACGGCGGCGGCGGTTCCCTGATATTGGTGAGCGAAGCGGGCCAGAGCCGCGAGCAGTTTGCCGCGGTCGCCCGTCGACCGATGGAGATCAATCAACGCGTTGGCCGCCTGGAGCACTTGGCTCGGGTTTACCGAGCGATCGCGAACGGTCTCGTAGAGCGCGGCCGCTTCGGCGGCGGCCCGGAGATGACGGGTGAGCAGATCCGCCAAGATGAGGCGGGCGGCGTGGTCGGTCGGAATCCGGTTGAGGTGGGCCCGGAGCCGATCCGCGGCTTCGGCAAATTGCCCTCGTGCCACCAGCGAGGCCTCCTGCGAAAAGGTGGGGTCGCCGCGGTGGGCGCTCGAGGCGGTGACCAACGCCACGAACCCGTGGCCCACCTGGCCGATGAGCCGCCACGCCACGATCCCCAACCCAGCTCCCAGGACCCCAACCACGACCGGGGCCAGGATGGCGCCGCCGAGACCGGTCCGCCCTTGGGCGACGAGGTAAACGCCAACCAAACCGCCGATCACCAGCCCGGCCAGGGCCGGAAAGAGGATGATCCGGATCCGCATGATCCGCTCAGCGGCGTCATTGTCAACGAGGTTGGGCTGCAATGACGTTGACCTCCGAGGGAGCCGGTTCCTCGGATCTAACTCCGGGGACCCCCGATTCCGCAAGGTCGCGAGGCACGACCGCTTGACAACGCCGCCTCCGACCGGAACCTTTGCCCCCATGATCAAGCGAATACTTCTGGGTGGAGCGGGATTGGCCCTTGGGCTCGGCACGCTCGTACTCGGATCGCGCCCGCTCGGGAGCCTGCCTCCTCTGGGCCCCTTGCTGGACCCCGGCCATGGGGTCTGGGCCTTGCCGATCGCCGCGCGGGCCAAGACCTCCGAGGCAATTCGGCTTCCGATATTCGAGGGAGCGGTCACTGCCATCGTGGATACCAGGGGCGTGCCGCACATTTATGCGGACCAGGAGCTTGACGCCTATCGGGCGCTCGGGTACCTGGTCGCCAGGGATCGCCTCTTTCAACTCGACATCCAGACCCGGGCCGCCGCCGGAACGCTGACCGAACTCGTCGGCCCTCGGGCGCTTTTGGCCGACCGCGAGGCCCGTCGGTTGGGTTTTAGCCGCATGGTTGAAAAGGGCCTCGCGGAGGTGGACACGACGTCCGATGCCTTCCGCTCGATCCAAGCCTATGGCCAAGGCGTCAATGCCTGGATCGCGGCGATGGGCGGCCCTGACCTGCCGGTTGAATACCGGCTCCTGGGCGCCCGGCCGGCGCCGTGGTCGGTGGTCAATACCTACTTGTTGCTGGGCCGGATGGCGCTCACGTTGGCCTACAACGACGCGTCGATTCAGAAGGCGGCCGCGGCCGCCAAGGTCGGCTGGCCGGCGGCGGAGGCGCTGTTCCCGGTGGACGCGCCGATTCAGGAGCCGATCCAGCCGAACCCCGTGGACTCGACTCGGTTGGCGTTCGTCCCGATCCCGGCGCCCGGCACCCCCGATTCCACCAGCCGGCAGGCGGCCGCCGCTGCGACGACCGCTCACTTGGCGTTAGGCCGATTTCTTCGCTGGTCCGGGGAGGAGGCGCTTGGGAGCAACAACTGGGTCGTGGGCCCGGCCCGCTCGGCCACCGGCCATGCCTTGCTGGCGGGAGACCCCCATCTCGAATTGACCCTCCCGTCCATCTGGTATCAGGCCCACTTGGTCGTCCCCGGCCGGCTCGATGTCGCCGGGGTCACGCTCCCGGGGGCGCCGTGGGTGATCATCGGGTTCAATCGCTCGATTGCCTGGTCGTTTACGAACACCGGATCGGACGCCAACGACTTCTACCGGGAGTCGGTGGATGATCCGGTCACCCCGACCCGGTATCGCCTCGACGGCGGGTGGCGGGACCTGGAGCTCCGGGTCGAGACGTTTCGATCGCCGGCTGGCGCGGTGCTCGCGATCGATACGGTCCGATTTACTCACCGGGGCCCGCTGTGGAAGGCCGACTCCGTCTGGATGTCGATGGCGTGGACCGCCTACGGAGCCGTCAACAATGGCTCCGAACTCCTGGCCATGGGCCGCGCGGGAAGCACGGGTGAGTTTCTCGAGAAGACCGCAACGTACGCCGTGCCGGCCCAGAACATGGTCGTAGCCGATCGGCGCGGAACGATCGCGATTCGGTCCACCGGCCGCTATCCCGTTCGGCCCGGCGCCGGCCGCGGTGATCTGATTCAAGACGGCACCCGGTCGGCCAACGACTGGACCGGCGACCTGCCCCTCGAGTTCTATCCGTTTTCGATCAATCCGGCCCGGGGGTATCTGTCGTCAGCCAACCAACAGCCGGTCGACCCGAGCCAAAACCCGCGATATCTCGGAGCCAATTGGTACAGCCCCTGGCGGGCAATCCGGATCAACACCTTGCTCCGGGCCGACTCGCAGGTCACGCCCGACGCGATGCGACGGTTTCAAACCGACCCCGGCAGTGCCCGGGCCGATCGGTTCCTACCGTTCTTGTTAGGCCGCGATTCGCTCCAGCGGATTCGAGCCCCGGCCAAGGTCGTCGAGGCGCGGGGGTTGCTGGCCTCCTGGAATGGCCGCTACGAGCTCGAGAGTCGCGGCCCGGCGCTGTTCGAGGCAGTGATGCGGGAACTCGTCCGCCGGACCTGGGACGAGCTCGCCTCGACCGAGCCGCGCCAGGGCCTTCGCCCGGCTGAATCCGTTTTGTTGGGGCTCCTTGGCGATTCAAGCAGCGTGTGGTGGGACGATCGTGCGACGACGGGCGTCATCGAGCGCCGGGATGACATTCTCGAGGCCTCCCTCGCCGCCGGACTGGACTCGGCGCTGGCCCGGCATGGCCCGGCCGACAGCGCCGGTTGGCTCTGGCGCAATGCGCACCACGCCAACATCTACCACCTCCTCAAGATCCCGGCGCTCTCGGCGCTCGAGTTGTCGGTTCCCTCGGGACCCTCCACCTTGAGCCCGTCGAGTGGGGCCGGAACCAGCGGCGCGAGCTGGCGAATGGTAGTAGACCTTGGAAAAGAGGTGACGGCCTGGGCCACCTATCCGGGCGGCCAGTCCGGCAACCCCACCAGCCGCCACTATCGAGATTTTCTCGACGGCTGGCTGACCGGCGCCCTCGATTCATTGGTCGTCCCCGCCCGGCCCGAGACCTTTCCCGCCGATCGGATCGAGAGTCGCCTCACGTTCGGAAAGGGGCGTTAGGCCATGGTGATGGTTTATTGGATGCTGGTAGTCGCCAACGGCGTGGCCTTCGGCACCCTCGCCGCCGGGTGGTATGCGGTACCGGTCATCGGGCTAGTCGGGGCACTGTTTGCACCCCGGCGGTCCCGTCCGTTGTTCACCGTCCCGGCCGGATGCCTGCTCGGGTGGGCTGGTCTGTTGCTCCGGAGCGCCCGGGCTGACGGATTTCCGGCGCTGGTCGCCATGGTAGGCAAGTTGTTCCCGATCGCTCCCCCGGCCCTGGTCGGTGCCACGCTCGGGTTGGCGCTCCTCCTTGGCCTCGGGGCCGCGGGTCTCGGGATCGCCCTTCGCGGGCCGCTCGCAGAGGATGCGTAGACTGACCTTTCACTCACATTTGGAGTTCAAATCACATGAAGGCAGCAATTACGGCGCTGATCTTGATCGGGTCAGCCAACGCGGCCGAGGGGCAGCAGGACACGGTCCGGATCCAGACCATCTCGGTGGCGCCCGGCGTGTACATGCTGGTGGGGTCGGGGGGGAACATCGGGGTGTCGGTTGGGGAGGACGCCGTCTTCTTGGTCGACGACCAGTTTGCGCCCCTCACCGGCCGGATCATCGATGCGGTGAAGGCCCTCTCCGACAAGCCGATTCGATTTCTGCTCAACACCCACTGGCACGGCGACCACACCGGGGGCAATGAAAACTTCGGCAAGGCCGGGGTGATCATCGTCGCCCACGACAACGTCCGCCAGCGGATGAGCGTCGAGCAGTTCATCGCGCGGTTCAACAGCCGGACTCCGCCCGCGCCCAAACCGGCGTTGCCCGTGGTGACCTTCAGCGACGTGGCCACCTTCCACCTGAATGGCGATGACATCCACGCCGTGCATGTCAAGAACGCGCACACGGACGGAGATGTGCTGGTTCATTGGCAGAAGGCCAATGTCCTCCACATGGGTGATACGTTCTTCAACGGGATGTATCCGTTCATCGACCTGTCGAGCGGTGGGTCGGTCAACGGAGTGATCGACGCCATCTCGACCGCACTGACCTACGCCAACGAGCAGACCAGGATCATTCCGGGCCATGGCCCGGTCTCCACCAAGGCCGACATGGCCGCCTATCGGGACATGTTGGTGGCGGTGCGAGACAAAGTGAAGACCCTGGTTGCCGGTCGAAAGACCTTGGTTCAGGTCCTGGCGGCCAAGCCCAGTGCGGCGTTTGACGCCACCTGGGGTAAGGGCTTCATGAAGGCGAACGACTTCGTGACGTCGGTGTTCGAGAGCCTCACCGCCAAGAAGTAGGCCCGCTACCGAGTGAAGACCAAGATGGCGCCGCCGTCGTAACCCGTTCCGAATTGAATGCTGGCGTCGGCGGCGTTGAGGTAGCGGATTTCCCGAACGCTCATCGCGGAGATTTCCGCCAGCGCGCCCAACCCGCCCCGGGGGGCCCCATCCACAACGACCCGGGCGGTTGGGGTGGGGGTGCCGCTGGCCGCATTGCCGAAGGAGCTGGCGCCCCGGTTCCGAAGGAACCCGGGGCGTAACCGCTGAACGAGGTCCTGCGCCAGATCTTCACCGACGAGATGCCCGGCGAGCATG
>JANPEL010000292.1:0-3325 GCA_031431925.1 Gemmatimonadota bacterium
CCCCGAATCCGGGCGGCGAGCGCCTTCCCGACCGGGCTATAGGCAATCACCGCCAGCGTCCCGCCGCCGAAGATGAAAATGATGGCCAGAATGTCTTCCATGATCTTGCCCTCAACGATTCGGGTCAATCAAGACTTGCCACCTTCTCCGTTGGACTCGGTCCGGCGCGCGAGCAGCCGCTCGCTGAAGTCGATCCGCTCTTCGGCCTCGCCGAGGCGGTGAGTCAATTCCTCGACCTGGCTGCGAAGTTCAAGAACTTCATTGAGGACCTCGGGATCGACGCCAACTGACTTGGCCTGGATTCGGCGAGCCATGGCCTGCCCGACCGGCCCCTGGAACACCCGAACCAGACCCCACGCCAGAAAGCCGGTTGTAAGAACACCCGTCAACATCCCGACGAGCGGGATGATAGTGTCAGGACCCAAAGCCGGCTCTATTTTTGTAACTCATTATTTGACAGCCGCTTATCGGCTGATGTCTGCGAGTTCTTACAGTCCAAAGGCGATTGACCCTGCTTACGTCGCAATGTTGCAGGATGTTTCATTCGGTGCAACGTCATACCAATTCCACGCGTGCAATCCGGGGCAAGGCAAGCGCGATTTCGGTATCGTCATCACCGACGGGGTGGAGATAGACCTCCAAGGCCGTGGGGTGCTCGTCAAGGGAGGTGGGGATGCCCAGGACGGTCTGGCCATCGGTCGTGGTGATCCGCACCGCTCGTTCGGAGCCGAGGGCAAAGCGGAGGAATTCAACGATGGTTTGGTACTCCATCAGGTACCTTGGCCCAGTCGGCGGGGCCCGCCGCTGGCCGGCCCGAACACCGCCTGCGATCGAAGGTGCCCGCCCAGTTGACCGAGCATTTGATTGAGCTCGTCAGTGGCTTTGCGGAGACTGTACCGGTAGAGCCATCGGTACCAGCCCAGCGATGCCACGCCGACGGTGCCAGCGGCGGCCAGCGCCGGCACCGCCGCCACCGCGCCAAGACCAAGGGCAAAGACTCCGATCCCACCACCGAATCCAGCCCCCAACACGCTGATCACTGAGGCGATCCCTTTACTGACCTTCCAGTTGCCCCGCATTCCGGGCCGGAGGTCGCCATAGCATCGGACCTCGGTCCCGCCACTCGCCGCCGGTCGAACGGTGACGTTGAGCACCCGGAGCTCGATCCCGGTCATCCGGTACGAGAACATCGAGAGACCCTCGCCGCCGACCGAACCCATGACCAACTGCGGCACGTCGAATACGAGGACGCCCCCATCAAGCGGATGGCCGCCCACCGTGTCCCTGAGGGTTAGCCGGTAGGGGAACTGCGCGAACATCTGCCCGACCGCTGTGAGGACGTCCTGGGGTCTACCCGGCACCATGGTGACGGCGCTGATGGTCCGGGCCTCGGTACCCAGCATTTGGGTCCATCGCCGTTCGTCGCCGGACGAGGCCTGGGCTGCGACCACGGACCTTTGATCCCGGCGCTCGGCAACAGCCAGGGCCACGAACTCCGCCCCGATGCCGGCCTCCTTCGCGGCGCTTTCGACGTCTCGAAATCGATACCCGGCCGAGGGCGTCAGGCTGGCGGGTGCCGCGGCTCCCTCACCGGCTCGGTACCGGGCCTGCAACCGAGTCGCCGCCTCGGCCTGGAGTTCCGCAGCCCGCTGCCAAATGGCTCGGGCGTCTTCTTCAGAGACCACGAGCGCCCCGGCCTCGGTGTCGGTCTTGGCCACGTTTTCCACCGCGGCGGTCAGGGCGTCAGCCAAGGCTTCCCCGTTGGGATACCGGGCCGCGGGGTCCTTCGCGAGACAGCGATCGATGACCGCGGCCAAGGGTGCCGGAACATCCGGGGCCAGCAAACGGACCGGCGGCGCGGGACTCGTGGCATGTTGGACGATAACCGCGGAGGCTTGTTCGGCGTCGAACGGCAATCGGCCGGTGAGGCACTGATACCCGACCACACCCAACGTGTAGATGTCGCTCCGGCCGTCGAGGGCGTCCCCGGCGATTTGCTCGGGGCTCATATAGTGGACCGAGCCAAGCACCAGACCGTCTTGGGTCAGCCGGGTGGCCCGAGTGTCGCGGGCAATCCCGAAGTCGGTCACGATGACCCGGCCGGAGGACTTCTCGATCATCAGGTTCTCGGGCTTGACGTCGCGATGGACCACGCCGCGGGCATGGGCATAGGCCAACGCCCAGGCCGCCTCGCGGAGGACCCGGACGGTTTCGAGCGGCGAGAGGGCCCCGAGCCGGCGAAGCCGGTCGGCCAGGGATTCGCCTTCGACGTAGGCCATGACGAAGAAGGCGTGATCGGCAATTTCGTCGGCCCGGTACACCGGCACGATGTTGGGATGGGACAACTGGGCCGCCGTCCGGGCTTCGCGGAGGAACCGCTCCCGGAGGTCGCCTGATGAGGCGAGTAACGGAGGCAGGAGCTTGATCGCAACCGGGCGGTCGAGGCGCACGTCACGGGCGAGGTAGACGATCCCCATGCCGCCCCGGCCGAGCTCCCGCTCGATCTGGTATTGGCCGGCGAGCAACGCGGCAAAGTCGGGCCGGGTGTCGGTCATCGTCGTTAGGCCCCTGGCGCCACCAACCGCCGGAGAAATCGTCCCGTGTGACTGGCTTCGATACCTGCCACGCGCTCCGGCGTTCCGGCCGCGACCACGGTGCCGCCTTTGGTTCCGCCCTCCGGCCCGAGATCGACAATCCAGTCGGCCGTCTTGATGACGTCGAGATTGTGCTCGATCACCAACACGCTATTGCCCTTGTCGACCAAGCGATGGAGCACCTCCAGCAGGACCCGCACGTCCTCGAAGTGGAGGCCCGTCGTGGGTTCATCGAGAATATAGAGCGTCCGGCCGGTATCCCGCTTCGACAATTCGGTGGCGAGCTTGACCCGCTGGGCTTCGCCGCCGGAGAGCGTCGTGGCCGCTTGGCCCAAGTGGAGGTAGCCGAGCCCGACATCATTCAGGAGCTCGAGTTTTTCCCGGATCCGGCTGTGAGCGGAGAAGAACTCGAGCGCGTCGGACACCGTCAATTCCAGCACCTCGGCAATACTCCGTCCCTTGTAACGCACCTCGAGCGTTTCCCGGTTGTACCGTTTGCCCCGGCAAACCTCACACGGGACATACACATCGGGCAGGAAGTGCATCTCGATCTTGACGAGCCCGTCGCCTTCGCAGGACTCGCACCGCCCGCCCTTGACGTTGAACGAGAACCGGCCCGGCCCGTAGCCGCGCATCTTTGCCTCGGGCAACTGGGCGAATAGATCCCGGATCGGGGTGAACAGACCGGCGTAGGTAGCCGGGTTGGACCGGGGGGTCCGCCCGATCGGGCT
>JANPEL010000293.1:0-8462 GCA_031431925.1 Gemmatimonadota bacterium
TTCTGCCGGGTCAGGATGTACACCCAGGCCACCGGCAGCATCAGGAGGTACGAACCCAGCATGGCGATGATCGCCTCGATCGCGGCCTCTTGCGCCGACAGCGGCGTGCTCGATCCGCCCGTAAACGCGTTCGAGGGCGACTGCTGCAGCAGCCGATCGAACCGCCCCGAGGTGAAGACCCCGGGAAGCGTCGGCGCGAACTGGTACAGCACCAGGGCCAGCGCCGCCAACAGGATGTAATAGGCGACGACCCGGGCAATCGGCTGCTCGGCCAGACGGGATACCAACCCGGGTTTGAATGGATAGGTCATGGCTACAATCTAGCTAGAATCCGAATCCCGCTCGAGCGTAGATCCTGTTCCCCTCGTCGCTGTGGCCGAAGATCGCACGGATGACGTTCTTCGGGCTCAAGAAGCTGAACCACACCCCGCCCAACTCGGCCAAGACCTGGTCGGCGGGGCCGGCCGCCCGGGCATCACCGATCAGGAACACCGACGAGGTCACGTCCCCGCCCGGCTCGAACACCGGCGCCAACTCAACCCGGACCCGGGCCGCGCATCGGGCCACCACCGCCGCTCCGCCCACGGCCGCCAATCATTGCCTAACGACACGCATAGACCGTCACGGTGCCGGGACCCTTGCCGCCTTCATCGCTCACGTATACCGACCCGTCCGCCCCTAGAGCCAACCCTTCCGGCTGCGGATGACGCCCGCCCAGCAGCCCCGTCGCGATCACCCGGCCCGAGCGGTCCACGGTCGCCATGGCGTGGTCGGCCGAGGCCAGCATCACCCACTCGCCCGATCGCGGATCAACCTCGATGGTGGACGGATGGAATCCCTTGCCTCGCCGCCCCCGGCTGAGATCATGCTCGGAGAATGAAACCCGGTCGGGGTGCGCCAGCGTCCGGGTGGCGGGATCCCACCGGAACACCGCCACCTCCTTCCGGGGACTGGTTCCCCGCGGGGCCTTGCAGGCCATGAGCAGAACCCGGTCGCCCCGGTCGTAGCTCAGACCTTCGACCTCGCACTGGGCCCCGACTCCGGTCCGAATCGCCGTGACCGCGAGCACCGCGTCCGGCGCGTTCTTGGCCGGGAGGTCGGCCTCGACGAGGTCGCCGTCGCTGGTGGTCACCACCAGTTTCCGCCCGACCACGGCCATTCCCTCGAAGTCGGCCCGGAGGCCGGGGCCCAGACGGTAGCGCCCAAGCGGTCGACCGGTCGCCGCGTCGAGCGCCATGACTACACCCCGCTCGTCGTTGTGAACAAAGAGTCGCCCGTCGTCGGTCAAGGCGAGACCCGAGACCTCACGCATCGCCGGCGGCAGCTCCCACCGGGCGGCGGCCCGACCACCAATCAGGCACCCGGCCACCATCGAGCGCACTTGCAGGCCGGGGTCAACCCCGGCCAAGAGCGTGACCGCGGCAACCGACCGCAGCAACCGCACGATCAATGCACCCGAGCGCCGACGACGTTCGGACCGGCCCGAAGCAACAAGGCATCTTCGAGATTTCTCGGATCGGCGTCCTTCCCAAGCCGAATCCGATACTTGAGCACGCCCTGCCCCTTGGAATTCTTGTCGATCTCAGCCAGTTCAAACCGGCGGCATTCCGCCGCGAGCATCCCGTCGACCGCAGGACGGGCCCGCTCGGCGTCGAGCGCACGAACCACCAGCACTGCCGTGAAGCCCTTGTCCTTCTGACCCTTCTTGGAACCCTTCCCGTTGCCCCGCCCGGCATGGCAGTCCCGAGTCCCGACCAACAGATGTCCCGGCGATTGGCCGAGCTCGCACATCCCGTAGTCACCCCGCCAGAACAGCAGCGTGATGTAGTTGAAGATCATGGACAGCACTAACCCCGCCGCCAACGCCTGCACCCCCGACGCCAAGCCAACGCCAATGCAGGTGAAGATGTAGAGGGTATCGCGAGTGTCCGCCAAGTCGTTCCGGAATCGGACCGCCGCAACGATACCGGTCAAGCTGAAGGCCAGCGCCGTGCTGTTGCGGACGATCACCACCACCCCCGCGATCGCGACGGCGAGCACGATCATCGTCTGGACCATGCTTTGGGAAAAGCCCTTTCGCCGCCGCTCCGCCATGTAGACCCAGGAGGTCGGGAGCATCAACAGAAAGGCACCCAGCATCGCCAGGGCCATGTCGAGGGTCGTGGTCCAGGATAGCAGGCTGGCGGACCCCGCTGGGTCGAACAGGTTGCCCTTCATGAGCTGGGCCAGCCGCTCCCCCGACACCATGGCCCGGCCCGACGGGACGAAATACAGGATGCTGGCCACGACCGCCACTAACAGCAGGTAATACCCGGTCAAACTCGAGAACGGGCGCTCTGCCGGGTAGGTCACCCGATCGATGACCCGGCGGGCCACCCCCCGGTCATCGCCGGTTGGGACCGCCCCTGGGTCCGGTTGCCGAATGGGGATGTTGATGCTCGTCATTAGGTATTCGGTGGAGGAAAGGGCGCTCGCGCTCGGAAAGTTCCCCTACGACCCTTCCCAACCTACGCCGGGAACTGCGCCGCGGGAAGCGGATCGGATTGAGGCCCCCCGGGCCCGTTCAACGACTGGCCGGATTCAGCCGTACTACCGATGTCTCGCTCCTAACCTGAGGTAACGACCCATGAACTGGACCATTGCGGCCCTCACGGCCAGCAGCCTGCTGGCCGCCCCCTTGTCGGCCCAAAAGCCGGACTTCTCGGGCACCTGGAAGATCAACCCCGAAAAGAGCGACCCGATGTCGGCCCCGCCCGGCGGCGGGGGTGGCGGGCAGCGCCCCGGGGGCATGGGCGGCATCCGTCCGAGCGAGTTGTTCATCACCCATTCCGAGAGCAAAATGGTCTTCGAGCAGAAGATGGGCGAGCGGACCGTGTTGCTGACCTACTACCTCGACGGCCGCGAGAGCAAGAACCCCGGCATGCGGGGCGCCGAGATGACGACCAAGTCCACCTGGGTGGACAACACCATCGTGACGGACGGCGAAAATACCTTCACCACCCCGATGGGCGACATGACCATCAAGAGCCATGAAGTCCGGAGCATGAGCGACGACGGCAAGACCATGACCATCGTCTCGACTGCCACCACGCCCCGCGGCGAAATGACCCGGAAAACAGTCTACGACAAGGCGTAGGGCCGTACGCAAAGCCAGGGCGGAGTTTGGAGAGAGCCAGCGGTCGGGATTGAACCGACGACCGCTCGATTACGAATCGAGTGCTCTACCACTGAGCTACGCTGGCAACAACCGGTGAGCAACCATCCTGCAGAACTTCAAAATGCCCTGACTCGGACTCGAACCGAGATGCCTTTCGGCACTACCCCCTCAAGATAGCGTGTCTACCAGTTTCACCACCAGGGCGCGGAACCCATTATAGACGGTAACCCAACCGAGGTCAAATCCCTTCCCGTCATTGACTTACCGGTAGCCCACGGCCACCGAAACGACCACCGATCGCGGCAACCCCGGCTCGAAAGCCACCGGCACATTGGCGACCACGTCCGGGTTGAGAAAAGCCGAGCCGATATAGGGCCTGTTGAGGAGATTCTGCACGCTAATCGACCCTCTGATCGTGGCCCCCCCGCCAATCTCGACCGGGCGGTCGAGCCCGATCGTGGCGTGGACCAGACTGTACCCGTCCACCGGTACCAGGTTGGCATCGTCGGCGAAGTACGCCCCGTTGCCCTGGACTCCGACCTGGGCCCGAAGCCCACCCCAACGCCTCGGGGCCACGCCCAGGGTCAAGCCAAACATGGAATTCGGCACCCCGACCACCCGATTGCCGGCATAGTCGGCAAATCGCCCCTGTTTCGCCGGGTCGTAGTGGACCGAATCGACCCGATACTCCGCGTATTGGTGATCGGAGAGCCCGAGCATGCCCTGAACCGAGAAGCCGGAGCGGGTATTGACGTTGACACCAAACTCGGCCCCACGTCGCCGCGCCTTGCCCGCCGTGAAATAAAATCGGCCGCCACGATACGGCACGATCTCGTTGGCTACGTTGGTCCGATAGAATGCCACATCGTAGCTGACATCGCTCACGGCACTTTCCGCCCCAAACGTGACCAGGTGCTTGGTGCCGACCTCGTAGGTCGTCGACCGGATTGGTTCGAGCAGCGGGTTGATCGCCAACACGGTGTCCTGCCCGAAGGTGCCCGCCGGATCGGTCTCGTTGCCCGCCGGGGCCTCCACCCCGCCGCCGACGTTGGCGTACATCGAATGCGTTGGGCTCAACCGGTAGTTGACCCCCAACTTCGGCGTCACGCGGGCAAACACCTTCTCATCGCTGAGCTTCGGATTGAGGAAACTCTCGGAGTAGTAGGTAATCGCGTCGCGCCGGGCCCCAACCGACACGCCGACCTTCCGGCTCACATCCAGCTCGGCCTGAAGGAAGAAGCCCAAATTATTGGCCCCTTCCCGCTTGTTGTCTCGAAGAGTGCCGCCCCGATTGCCCTCGGGAGTGAGTGAGTAGAAGAGGATCGCACCGTCCTGGTAGGCCTCGTCCAGTCCGCCCAGGAACCGCGCCCGGGTCGTCCCTCCCAGATTGACTGAGTTGGCGTAGACCACGTTCCCGCCGACGTGAACCCGCGTGAAGTCCCGAAAGGTGCCGCGCTCCGATCGCTGGAGAAATTTCGGGTTGATGTAGAGCAGGCTCGAAAGCACGCCACCATGGGAAAAGCGGTGGTCGATGGTCGCACCCAATCGACCAAGCCGGTTGTGCCGCCGTTCGCGTCGCGCCAGGTACGTCGCATTGGCCTCGGCCGGATTCTCGTCGACCTCCTCGCCGGTGAGCGGCCCCGGGATCTCGAAACGGTTGTCGGCCGCCATCAGGAACAATCCCAGGCGGGTCGTCGGGCCGACCGGACTCACCATCGTGGTGTTGATCAGCCAACGACGAGTCCCGGAGTTCGCCCGCCATCCTCCGAAGACGGTACGGGTCACCGTGACCGCAAGGCGAGCATCCCCCAGCACGAGGCCGGCTCGTCCAACGTATCGCTCGAGCCCGAACCCGCCCCGCCCGACCTCCATTTCGCCGAACGCCTTTGAAAAATCAGGCACGGTCGAAAGGCTGACGACACCCCCGGCCGCGTTGCCCCAAAGGCTGCCGGCATTCGATCGAATGACGTCGATCCGCTGGGTCGCCGCCAGATCGACGCCATCGAAGGAGGTCCGTCCGTCCGGCTCGGTTTCGGGGAATCCGTCTACCAAGACCCTGATGCCGCGAGAGGTTCCCGCGTTCGAGCGATCACCCGCTCCGCGGGCCCCGAACCCCCGGATCACCAATCGAATGTCGCCGGTCCCGGACCGAGACTGCGCCAGCACCCCGGGGATCATCCTCAAGGCCTCATCCAGGCCAACGCCCCGCCCGCCGAGCCAGGCGGACTGACCGACCGTGGTCGTCGCCATCGGGATGGAAAAGGTGCTGAGGCCACGCCGTTCCGCGGTAACGGTCACGGTAGGAAGGACCCGGACACTATCCCGTCCGGTCGAATCCGCCTGGCCGGCCACCCCCACCACCGGAACCAGCGTCGCCCCGGCAACTAAGGCAATCAGAACGGTGAGGGCGGAAAGCGGCGACCGGGGTGGCCGAATCCCAAACATCGGGCACGGGAACATCACCGTCGCTACCGTCCCAGACGCTTCGATACCCCAACGAATAGGTCGGTCATCCGTTGGCCCGAGAAGGGGTCCAGCCCGCGGATCCTGACCTCTCCCCGAAATCCGTAATTCCCCGTCACGGCAACCCGGACGCCAGCGGCCGCGTGGACCGTTCCGGGAGATGCACCGGGGCCCGTGAGATACTCCGAGTACCCCGCACCGACCCCGACATACGGGCGAACGGCGCCGCGGCCCGGCTGGAGCTGGAAGCTGATCTCGGGTAGCAGGTACTTGATGGTTTGCCCGAACTGGGTCCGATAGCGGAAGAACCCGATGCCCGGTTCGATAATGAACAACCGGCCCGTCGGGACGTCGAACCGGACGGCCGCGGCCACCACGGTGCCTCGGCCCGAGAGGTTATAGCTCGACGGGCCGGCCAAAAAGCTGACCGCCGGAGAGGGCCGTTCCCTGAATTGCGCAGTAGCTGGGACACCGCGGGCCAACAGCCCCGCGAGAATCACGACGACGACTCCGGAGCCTGGCTTCATTGGCGGGACAGGGTCAGGTTGAAGGTTCCCGCCCGGTTCGGATCCGAGAACGAGATGAAGGCCCGAAGCTCCGGTGGGTCGGCCGTGAAGGCCAGCCCGTCGAGGTAGCTGTTCCCCGTCAACCTGACCACGCCGTTGTTCACGGTGTAGGTTCCCGTCAAATCATCGTCCACGGCGGTGACCTGCACGCCGGGAACGATCGGGATCGTGATTCGCCCGCTGGTCGTCAAGTCGGCGTTGAGCCGAAGGTTGACCGTTGCGCCCCGGGACAACAGCTCGTTGGTGGTCCCGTTCACTACGATGACGAACGCTTTAGCCTGATATTGACCGGCAATGTCGGCGGGGCCCAACACCGGATCGCCACATCCGACGATCAGGGTGGCCAGTGCCAGGTGCCAAATCCAGAATTGCCTCACATCCGCCCCCTAGGAAAAAACCGAGAGCCGCCCCGGTCAGGGCGGCATCGTGGATCACGAAACAACTAGGAAGAAAGAGGGTACGACGGTAGGACGGAAGCCCGGTCTTGTCGGAGACGCGTGGTTGTGATGGAAACTCCCGCCCTACCGCCGCACCCCCTGGGTCACCGCCCCGATTGGAACGTGAGGGCCACGCCAACCATCGCCAGTCGATCGTGCAAGGCCGGCAACAGATTGCCGTTACTTCCCCGGGTCTGCGACCGGTGCTTGAGGAGGTCCACGCTCGGCGTGATGAACAGCGACCGGCTCAGCTTGATCTCGTAGCCCGCCCCGGCGGTCCAGCCGAAGCCATCTTCGTGGAGATCGGAATTCGAGGACTCGAGCACCTCTCCTGATCGCGTCAGCCCGGCGCCACCTTTGAGGAAGAAGCCGGCCTTCTTCACCGGATAAAACTGACCGATCAGCATCAGTCCACCCAAGTAGCTCGTCACATTCTCCTGGATACTGCCGTCATAGCGGCGGTCGCCCCAGCCGGCCAACTCGACCCCCAGCCGGAGATTCGGATTGACGGTGCCCCCCATCCGAAGCGAGAACGAGGGCTTGGTGAGCCCGCTGGTGTACTCTGTTTCAGGCTCGAACCGGCTCGACTCGGTGCCCGCGCCCAGACCAAGACTGATCCAAAACCCGTGGCGATCACTGGCCGGCGTGATGTCGACCAAACCTCGGCGACGCTGCGCAGCCGCCTGGTCCGTCGCCGTCAGGGCGAGAAGCAAAGTGAGCGATGAAAACGCAACCCTGTGACCCATGGCTGTTTCCTGGTTAGATGTCCACGACAGCATGTCTGACTTGAACGGAACCCCTTGAAGCAAGCAGTGGGCCGTTTTCGTCCCCACCAAGTTATGTTGTTATCCGCGAAGAGCTTATCCACGATCAGGCGGGCGGGCGGGCCTCGCCGGTTCAACTCACGCTGTCCACCTTTACAGACACTCGATCCATGCCCTTTGGACGCCAGCTCCTCTTCGCCTTGACCGTGTTGGTGGCCTTAGCGTGCGCCGGCCTGGGTAGTTGGCAGCTCGGCCGGCTCTTTGAACGGCGGGAACGAAACCGCTTGGCGGTCGAACAGAGCCGGCTGGCCAAGGCCGACCTGACGACCCAATCCCTCGAGGGCCCGATCGGATTCCGGCGAGTCCGACTCGCCGGGCAATTCGATCCCGACCACCCGTTCATCATTCGTGGCCGCCTGTTCCAGGGGACCCCGGGCATTCAGATCATCACGCCGCTGCGGTTGCCGAACCGGGACACCGTAGTGCTGGTGAACCGGGGATTCGTCCCGAGTCCCGACGCCATCTCGACCTTCGGCCCCGGGCGCTACGCCGAGCCGGTCGACGCGGATTTCGAAGGGATCGCGGTCGCGATCCCGGACGACGGGGACGGACAGCCGCTCGTGGGGCCGGACGGGGAGACCTGGCGCCGACTGGACCGGACCGCGATGGCTTCGCGGCTTCCCTACCCGATCGCGCCGTACTACGTGATCCGGACCGCCGACCCGACCACGGCCGAGCACACGATCCGCGGGCGCTCGCTTCCGGTCCGGCTCGACCCGCCGCCCCTCGACGACGGCCCTCACCTGTCCTATGCGGTGCAGTGGTTCCTGATTGCCGGGTCGGCACTCGGATTCGGGCTGGTGTTCATTCGCCGTCGGCCGACGGTGTCCGACGTGCCGCCCTGACCCCGGCCCGCTCGAAGGGGAAAATCTGGACCAACTCGGGGCGGGTGATGAACTCCGGGCAAATCGTCCGATCGTATTCATAGGGGCCGCCGGTCTCCGCGTCGATCCACGGAAAACCCCGGCACACCGAGGGATAGTACGGCCGGGTATGAATCGAACAGCCCTGGCCG
>JANPEL010000294.1:0-3262 GCA_031431925.1 Gemmatimonadota bacterium
CGTGGAAGTGGACATCGAGACGGGAGAGACCAAAATCCTCCGCTACGTCTGCGTCGACGACTGCGGGCCCCACATCAACCCGATGATCGTCGAAGGCCAGGTCCACGGCGGGGTGATCCAGGGGGTCGGCGAAGCGATGCAGGAAATCGCGATCTACACCGATGACGGCCAACTCGCCACCGGCACCATGATGGACTACGCGGTCCCGAAAGCGAGCCAGATGCCCCGGGTCGAGTCGCACTATACCTACACCCCGACCCCGGTGAACCCGCTAGGCGTCAAAGGCATCGGCGAGGCCGGCACGATCGCCTCGGTGCCCTGCATCGTCAACGCGGTGGTCGACGCCCTGAGCCCGCTCGGCATTACTCACATCGACAAACCACTGACCCCGGCCCGCGTCTGGGCTGCGATCCAGCAGGCGAAGGGAGGGGCCAAATGATTCCGGTCGAATTCGATTACGCCCGCGCCAAAACCGTGCGCGAAGTGCTGAACGCCCTGTCCACCGGTGAGGTCAAACTGCTGGCCGGGGGACACAGTCTGATTCCGTTGATGCGGTTCCGGCTGGCGCAGCCGACCAAACTGATCGACATCGGCGGGCTCACCGAGCTCCAGGGCATCGACGTCAAAGGCAAAGGCCTCCGGATCGGCGCGGCCACGACCTACCGCGACATCCTCGACTCGGGCGCCGTGAAGGAACGGGCCCCGCTCTTGGCCGAGGCAACCCATACCATCGCCGACACCCAGGTGCGAAACCGGGGCACCATCGGGGGCGGGTTGGCCCACGCCGACCCGGCCAGCGACATGCCGGCGGTGATGATCGCGCTCGACGCGACGTTCAATCTCCGGTCCAAGGCCGGAAAGCGGTCGGTCCAGGCCCGGGAGTTCTTCCAGGGCGCCTTTTCCACCGACCTGAAGGACGACGAGATCTTCTACGAGATCATCCTCCCCGCGGCTCCTAAGAAATCCGGCTCGGCGTACGTGAGCTTCGAGCAGAAGGCCTCGGGCTATGCGATCGCGGCCGCGGCGGCCGTGGTGACCAGGAGCCGGAAGACGATCACCGGCGTAACGCTCGCCATTACTGGGGTGGGAGACAAAGCCTTCCTGGCCGACGCCTCGGCGGCCGTCGGCACCCACGGTGAGGACGCCGAGCTCGAGGCGGCGTTGGCCGGGATCTTGAACGGCATCGACGTCAACGCCGATATCCATGCCTCGGCGGAGTACCGGTCACACTTGGCGCGGGTGGCGGCCAAGCGGGCCATTCAGACCGCGTTGGGCCGCGCCGGCTGACCACCGGGCGAGACTTCTGATGGGTCGAGCGGGGTCCTTGCGGAAGAAGGGCCCCGTTTCGCGTTAATGGGGTTACCACCTGCCGGCGCGGTGTCACCACCTTGGCCGGATGACTTGCCGAGCTATCGCCGAGGAGGATAGCATATGGGCATGCCTGACGTGGTGCGACGGTGGACCCGCGAAGAGGTGCTGGCGCTCCCAGACGACGGGAATCGTTACGAACTCATCGACGGCGAGCTGCTGGTGAGCCCGTCGCCCACCTGGGGCCACCAGATCGCACTGGCGGCGCTCTTTCGCCGGCTTGATCCGTTCGTCAGGCGCCATCGGCTCGGAACCACGTTCTTCGCGCCAGCTGACCTCGACCTCGGCCGAGGATACGTCGTCCAGCCGGACCTCTTTGTTGTTCCCGAGGTCGATACTCGGAAGTTGCGCGACTGGACCGACTGCGGGGTGCCGTCCTTCATCGCCGAAATCCTGTCGCCATCGACGGGCCGGGGCGACCGGAAGGTGAAGCGGCCGGGGTATCAGCGGGCGGGCGTGGGCGAGTACTGGATCGTGGACGTGGACTCGCGGACGGTCGAACGGTGGCAGCCCGCCGACACCCGGCCGGAGATCTGCCTCGTTCGGGCAGTGTGGCAGCCGAAGCCTGACATCGAGCCGTTCGAACTCGACCTGGCTGAATACTTCACCGAGGTCTGGGGCGAGGGGCCGCAGACCTAGCTAGCCACCGCCGCCGGGCCCCGGCATGATCGTGGGAATCAGCTGCCTCCGGTTTCGGCGATAGACCCGGAAGTCGCTATCCAGCGTCATGATGACACTCTGCGGCTCGAGTTCGGTCATCCGGACGAGGCAGGCGTCCGCCACGGACATCGGCACGTTCGCGAACTTTCGGATCAGTCCCCTGACCGGATCGATCTCCACTCGGATCTGAAAATCGATTTTCACGACGTCGGTCGACACGAGCCGGAGCACCGCGTCATGCCCGCCTCGGAGTTTCCCGAGCAGAAAGCAGGCTTCCGAGACGACCGCCTCGCAGGTGAACAAGGGTGGTTCGACCGTGTCGAGCACCTCCCGGACCCAGGTATGATGGCGGTCCCGGCGGTTCAGCAGCGCAACCAACGGGCCGGTATCGATGACGAACCGAGTCACCTCCCGTACCCGGCCAGGTGCTTGGGATTGGTGGAAAGGTCGGGCGGGCCGTCGAGAGCCCCCCCGAGTTCGTCGACCACGGCCGTCACGGAACGGTGACCGGATTTCGCCAGGGCTTCCAAGGCTTCGCGAACCAAGGCCGAGCGACTGGATTTCCGGCGCCGGGCCAAGTCGTTCAAGGCGTCGTCCAACCGCTCGGGCAGCTTGAAGGACACGGTTCTCATCGGGCGTGCCATCGTATTACCTCCCCAGCACCACAGTAATACGGTTCCGGGACCCGGTCAAGCCGTTCGAACTCGACCTGGCTGAATACTTCGCCGAGGTCTGGGGCGAGGGGCCGCAGGCCTGATTATTGGCCTTCGGTCGAAAAGTAGCGACGCTTTGGATCCTGGGGACCGAGGCCAATTTCCCGCACGAGTCCCAGGGCAACGAGTGCGGCGAGCCGGGTGCGGGTGGCCCGGGTCGTGAGTCCGATGCTGCCCGCGATCTGCCGGGTCGCGAGTCCTTCCGGCGCCCGGACGAGCGCCACGATGGCCCGACCGGTAGCGTCAAGTGAAGCCGACGCCACCCGTTCGACCCGCAGGGTAACGCGGAACCGGATCCCGACCTCTTCGAGCACCGGTGCCAAGAGCCCGGCGTCCCGACAGGCAGCGATCATTCGTTGCACCCCGCTGCCCCACTGCTCCACCAGGCCAAGCTCGTGAAACACCCGTCCGATCACCCGATTGCGCAGCTTGGAAACGCCGAGCGGCAGATCGGCGACGGTGAGGCCAAAGGGGAGGAGTCCCGGATTCTCGACCTCGAGCCGGTCATCGAACAGAGCAAC
>JANPEL010000295.1:0-5666 GCA_031431925.1 Gemmatimonadota bacterium
ATCCGCCCGACGCTATAGGCTCCGACACAGCGGGTCACCCGCGGCATCAGGATGACCGGATCCAAGCGGACCTCGACGAAGACGGCCCCGTAGGCGTTCATCGCGTAGGCGCTTTCCTCCGGCTTGGGCGCCCAGGAGCCGTCCTTGGTCAGGTGGTCGAGTTGCCGGAGCTTCAGCACTTCGACGTACTCGGCCGGTTCGAGACCGGGTTCGCCCGCCAGGGTTTCCAGGGCCGCCCGGAGTTTGGTGGCGGCGGCATGGACGGCGGACCCGACGCCGATCGTCGTCGCCGACCCGAACGTCCCTCCCGCCTCGGCCAGATTGGTGTCACCTAACGCCACGTCGATCCGGGTCGGATCGAGGCCCAGGATGTCGGCCGCGATCTGGGGGAGAATCGTGGAGACGCCGGTGCCGATCTCATGCGACCCGGTTTCGATCCGGACGCTACCATCCCGGCGGATGGTGATCCGCGCCGAACCGCCGAACCGGAACGTCGACATCAGGCAACTGGCCATGCCCCACCCCACCAACGTTGACCCGTCGCGCATCGAGCCCGGGAGGCTGGTTCGCCGGCTCCACCCGAATCGCTCGGCCGCCAACCGGTAGCAGGCCCGAAGCTCCTTGCTCGAGAACGGCTTCCCCGAGGTGGGGTCGGCGTCGGCGTAATTTCGAAGCCGGAGTTCCAGTGGATCGATCCCGAGTCGTTCGGCCAATTCATCCATGGCGATTTCCAAGGCCGTCATCCCGGGCCCCTCATGCGGCGCCCGCATGAAGGTCGGCTGGGGCCGATGGAGGCGGACGATCCGGTCCCGGGTGGCGATATTGGCGCAGCGATACATGGTGCGGCTGCCGAGGCTCCCGTGCTCGACATAGTCATCACCCATGGCCGCCGCGCTCACGCTCTCGTGCCGGATGGCGAGCAGGGTGCCGTCCGGCGCCGCGCCCAGCGTCACATCCTGGATCGTAGCCGGCTGATAGCCATGGGCCACGAACGTCTCGGCCCGGCTGAGCCGGATCCGGACCGGGCGGCCCAATTGCCGGGCGGCCGCGGCGGCGAGGATTTCATGTGGCCAGGTCGAGCCCTTGGCCCCAAACCCGCCGCCCACCACCCCGGTCCGGACCCGGATCCGCGCCCCGGGAATGCCTAACGCCTGGGCCAAGGCCGCCCGAACCCCGAAGACCCATTGGGTCGAGGTCCAGATCGTCAGGTCATCGCCGAGCCACTCCGCGATGACTACCGAGGGTTCGAGCGCGGCATGGTGGCGGTCGGCGGTCCGGTAGCGCCCGGACACGACCACCGGCGCACTCGCCAACGCCCCGGTCACATCGCCGGTCGAGGAATTGGTCGCGGCCCAGTCCTTGATTTCGACGGCCTCCTCCAGGAGCGCCTCCAACCCGACCCGCGGCGGCTCGGCATCGATCCGGACTCGGACCCGGGCGGCTGCTTCCAAGGCGGCCGTCCGGGTGGTCGCGACCACCAGCGCCACCGGTTGGCCTTCGTGGTGGATCCGGTCGTCGGTGAGCGGAATGGTGCTTTGGCCGGCGGCCCAGTGTTCGAGGGGCCCGGCGACGCCCAGTTGGCCCGGCTCGAAGATCCGCACCACGCCGGGCGTTCCGAGTGCCGCCGCGAGATCCAAAGACCCGATCCGTCCGGCGCTCAGATCACTGCGGACGAAGACGGCGTCGAGGACCCCGGCCACGGCGCGGTCTCCAGCATACTCGGCGGCGCCGGTCACTTTGCCGACCGCATCCTGGCGAACCAACGGCAAGCCGATGCTCACAGCAAGACCTTGGTTGCGGCCCGGACCATGAGTTGAGGCTTGAACCGCGCCCCTGGGAGGATCATGGCGCCGGCCAGCTCGCTCGCGACGGCTTGCGCCACGGTATCCGGCACCGGGCGCCGTCCGATCAGCTGGGCTTCGGCCGTTCGAGCCCGCCACGGCCGAGCCGCGACGCCCCCGAACGCCAGTCGGGCGTCGGCAATGACGCCGTCCTCGACGATCAGATACCCCGCTGCGGCCACCAAGGCAAAATCGAAGGATGCCCGGTCCCGGATCTTCACGAACCGGGTCTGACTCGCGGCCCGGCCGAGGGGGACTCGAACGCCGGTGATCAACTCGCCCCGGATCAGGGTGTGCTCAACGGCCGGGTCGGCCATGGCGGGATAGAGCGATTCGACCGTCAGCGACCGGCGGCCCGCCTCGCCGTGCACCACGAGCTCGGCCTCGAGCACCGTGAGCACCACCGCGAGGTCCGACGGATGAGTCGCCACGCACCCGGGCGAAGCGCCGAGAATGGCCGCGGCCCGTTGATCGCCGGCGCCGGCGCTGCAGCCTGACCCCGGGTCGCGCCGGTTGCAGGGCCCGGCCGAACGGAAGTAGGGGCAGCGGGTTCGCTGCAGCAGGTTGCCCGCGATGGTCCCCATGGAGCGAATGGCAGGGCTGGCCGCCTGTTCAATGGCCTCGGCGAGGGCGGGCACCCTAGGCCGGACCTCGGGGTGCTCGGCCACGGCGGCCAGGGAAGCCAACCCGCCGACCGAGAGGGTATCGCCGTCCATTGCGATCCCGCCAAGTGCACAGGGCGACACGTCGATGATCAGCGCCGGCGCGACGATCCCCTGCTTCAGCCAATTGACGAGTTCCGTCCCGCCGGCCAGATACATCGCGTCGCGACGCTCGGACGCGAGGCCGATGGCCTCCGCGGCCGTGGTCACCCGCCGATACTCAAAGGGCCGCATCTACCGCCGGTCCGCTGCCGCCGCGATCGCGGCTCGAATCTGAGGATAGGCGGCGCAGCGGCAGAGATTCCCGCTCATCCACTCCCGGATCGACGCATCGGTCGAGGCCTTACCGGCCTCGATGCAGGCGACCGCCGACATGATCTGGCCGGGCGTGCAGAAACCGCATTGGAGCGCGTCGTGGTCGACAAACGCCTGCTGAACCGGATGGAGGGCCCCGCCCGCCCCGGCCAGCCCCTCGATCGTGGTTACCGCCCGACCATCGGTTGCGGCCGCGAGGACCAAACACGCCAACGCGGGTCGGCCGTCGAGTAGCACGGTGCAGGCGCCGCACTCGCCCCGATCACACCCCTCTTTGGTGCCGGTCAGGCGGAGCTGGTCGCGGAGGGCGGCCAGCAGGGTGGTGCGGGCATCGAGGTCGAGGACCTCGGCCCGCCCGTTGACCGTAACCCGCACGACCATCGTTAGGCCATCCTGAGGCCTAGCGGCAGGGTCCGAACTCGGGTGCCGGTGGCGCGGTAGATGGCGTTGGCTAGCCCCGCGGCCACCGGCGGCACGGCGGGTTCGCCAAAGCCGGTCGGGTGGGTGTCGGTTTCGACGAAATAGACTTCGATGACGGCCGGGGCCTCGTTGATCCGGAGCATCGAATAGGTGTCGAAGTTCCGTTGCGTGACCGCGCCGCCGGTAATCGTGATCCGTTCCTTGATGGCCGCCGACAGTCCTTGAATGACCCCGCCCTCCAGCTGCGACCGGGCCCCGTTCGGGTTGAGCACCGGTCCGCTGTCCGCGGCCACGACGACCCGGTGGATCCGAAGCCGGCCCGCGATCACCGAGACTTCGAAGACCTCGGCGGCATAGCCGAGATGATCGAACCCGCAGGAGATCCCCCTGCCGTGCCCCGGCGGGAGTTGCCGGCCCCAACCGGCCTTGGCGGCCGCCGTCTGGAGGACGCCCTTCAGCCGCTCGGGATTGAACGGGAAGGTCTTGGAATCGGCCGGCTGCTGCCACCACACCTTGTCGATCAGGCCGAGCCGATATTCGTACGGGTCCTTTCCGGCGGCCTCGGCGATCTCATCGATCATGCTCTCGACGGCAAACATCCCATGGGTGGTACTGACCGCCCGCCACCACCCGCGCGGGACCCCCGACTCGAGCAGGGTGTACTCGCAGGACCGGTTCGGAATCCGATACGACATGTTGGCCGAGCCGTCCGATTCGTTGGGACCCCACCCGGGCGCGGGCTTGGGTCCGTAAAACACATCGATGGACGGCGTGCTGATCCGGTGCCGCCACGCCTCAGGCAACCCGTCGGCACCTAACGACGCCTCGATCCGGTGGGTCGAACAGGGACGGTAGAAATCGTGGGTCAGGTCGTCTTCCCGGGTCCAGACCACCTTGACGGGCTGCTTGATCCGCTGTGACAACAGGGCCGCTTCCACGGTGAAGTCCGGATTGATCCGCCGCCCGAACCCGCCCCCCATCAAGGTGACATGGACCCGGACGTTCTTGATGTCGGTCTTCAGGGCCGCTGCCAGCGCCTGGGCCCCCCAATCGGGGAACTGGGTCGGCGACCACACTTCCACCTGGTCGCCGGTGACGCTGGCCGTGCAATTCATCGGTTCCATCGTCGCGTGCGACAGGAACGGCGTCTCGAAGGTTTGCGAGAACACCTGAGTGGCCTTGGCCAGAATGCCGTCGGGATCCCCCTGCTTGTTGACGGTCTCATCGCCGGTGCGGGCCACCGCCGCGGTCATGAACTCCTGGTACGACTCCGTCGACTCCGCGGCCCGCGGCCCCTGGTCCCAGTCGACCACCAACAGCCGGCGGCCTTGCAACGCCGCCCAGGTGTTGGTGGCCACCACGGCCACGCCCGCATGGATGTTGATCCCATCCGCCAGGGCCGGAATCTCCACCACCTGTTTGACGCCCGGCACGGCCAGGGCCTTGGCGGAGTCAACCGACTTCACCCGGCCCCCGAAGGTCGGGGTCCGCTCGATGGCGGCGTACAACATGCCCGGCACCTTGACGTCGAGGCCATACACCGCCTTGCCATGGATCACGTCGGCGCTGATGATGCTCACCCGGTCCTTGCCCAGGAGCTTCCAGTCCGCCTTCGGCTTGAGGACGACGGTCTTCGGCAACGGCAGTGCGGCCGCCTTCTCGGCGACGGCACCGAAATGAATCCGCCGGCCGCTGACGGCATGGGTAACGAACGAGTTCTCGGTCTGGCAGTCCTTGGGGTCCACCCCCCACTCCTTCGCCGCCGCGGCCACCAGCAGACTCCGAAGCGCGGCGCCGGCCTCGCGCATCGGCTTCCAGTTACTCAGCACGCTGCTGCTTCCCCCCGTCCCCATCTCGCCGTACTTCGGATCAAAGGAGGCTTGTTCGACCCGGACCTGATTCCAGTCGGCATCGAGTTCTTCGGCCACCAGCATGGCCAAGGAGGTGCGGACCCCCTGCCCCATTTCCGACTTGGCCACCGTAATCACGATCGAGTTGTCGGGATTGATCCGCACGAAGACGCTCGGATCGATCGGTCCGGCCGCCGGCGCCGATCCGGCTTTGGGCTTGCACCCGGGGAGCGAGATGGTCAGCACCAAGCCGCCGCCGACCGCGGCGACCTTGAGGAAGTCACGCCGGGTGAAGGCGGTCATCGGGCACCTCCAGACTTGATGTCCGCCGCGAGTTTGATGGCTTGGCGAATCCGAACGTAGGTCCCGCACCGGCAGAGATTCCCGGCCATGGCGGCATCGATGTCGGCGTCGGTCGGCTGGGGTTTCTTTTCGAGCAAGGCAGCCGCGCTCATCAGTTGGCCGGCCTGACAGTATCCGCATTGCGGCACATTGAGTTGTTGCCAGGCCTGTTGAACGGCGTGGTCGGCGTCGGTACCGGCCAGCCCTTCGATCGTCGTGACGGCTTGGGTCCCGAC
>JANPEL010000296.1:0-25024 GCA_031431925.1 Gemmatimonadota bacterium
GCCGTTCGGCCACTTCGACGCGGGCCGGTTGTTCCCGGCGGTCCCATTCGAGCGCATTGGGGCGAAAAATCGACTGCCGAATCCCGAACGACACCGGCGTGGACGACCAAGTCTTGATCGACTGGGTGCCGGTCACGGCCAACCGGGCCAGCGAGGACGACACGAAGAAGTCACCGCCGAGCACTGGGAGCCGTTGCGACATCGTGGCCGTCAGCGCCGAACTGGTCAGATTCTGGGGGCGAAACAGGGTGCTCCCGTCTGGCTGGATGACTTGGATGATCGACCGGTTGTAGGCCGGCACGGTCCCGCCGATCGAAAGCCGGGGCAGGAGCCGCGAGTAGAAGGCCTTATCCCGAAACCGCGCGGCCTCAAACGTGGCTTTGGCCCCTTGGGCCTGAAAACTCCGTTCCTGGGCCATTCTGATGGCGTCGGCCAGCTTGATCGGTGGCTGGGCCCATGCGATCCCAGCCACCAGAACACCGGCCAGGCCGGCGGAAAGACTCTTCGCCATGGACAGGGCCCTCACTCGTACCGGAGACAGACGACGGGGTCTTGCTTGGCCGCCCGATAGGCCGGCACGATCCCGAACACGAGGCCGGTGGCGAACGACACCCCAAAGGCCACGAACACCGAGGGATACGACACAATGGTCCGAATGTCCGCGAGCCGCTCGATCCCGCTGCTCAACGCCAGGCCGACCAGAATGCCAACCACGCCGCCGGCCACGCTGATCAGCACCGCTTCGCTCAAGAACTGGAACAAGATTTCGTTCTGCGTGGCTCCGACCGCGCGGCGGACCCCGATCTCCCGGATCCGTTCGAGAATCGACGCCAGCATGATGTTCATGATGCCGATCCCGCCGACGATCAGGGATATCGAGGCGATCGCGCCCAGTACGATGTTGAAAATCGTTTTGGTGCGCTGTTCCTGCTTCAACAGCAGCTCCGGCACCGCAACCTCGAAGTCGACGACGGTGTTGTGCCGCCGGGCCAGCATCCGTTGAGCAATCTCGGCGATGGCGGGCACCTGCTTCGAGTCGGTGACCCGAACGATGATCCGGTCGAGCTGATTGGTGTTGGTTCGCTCTTTCCGCTGGTCTTCCGGCTCGGCGGGGGCGTTCGGCGTAAAGTCGGTTTCCCGGGCCGCCGCTTCGATATCGCGTTGGGTCAATTGGGCCCGATTCCGGAATCGGATCAACATGGTGTGGACCGGGATATAGACGTCCATGTTGGCATCGCGAATGCCGAGCCGGTCGGCCGTGGCGTTGCTGAACCGCCGATCGGCCAGCACGCCGACCACGGTCACCCAGGTATCGCCGACTTTGAGCGGGCGGCCGACCGGGTTTTCGGTGGTAAAGAACCGGGTCCGGACCCCGGAGCCGATGATGGCCACCGGAAGGCCCCGCTCCACCTGCAACGGGGTGAACCACTTTCCCCGGCTGAGATCGAGATTGGTGAGCCGGAAGTAGGACGTATCGACCCCCACCAACTTGCCGGACCGGCGGCGGCCCTCCCGGGTCAGCGAGGTATTGATCACGATCTCCGCGCTGGTGGTTTCGACACCCGGAATGACCCGCGCCAGGGCCACCGCATCGGCATAGGTGAGCCCGGGCGAGAACTTCTTGACCTGTTTCTCCGGCTGGTCCTTGGCGAGCTCTTCCTTCTGCTCGACGAGCGGCGTGATCATCACGTTGTTGGATCCGAGCAGCCGCATCTGCTCGAGAATCTCCTGCTCGGCCCCTTTGCCGATGGCCAGCATGGCGATGACCGACGCCACGCCGAACAGGATGCCGAGCGACGTCAGCGCGGCCCGGAGCTTGTTGTGCTGGACCGCTTCGAGGGCAATCCGAAGGCTGAATACCGCCTGGGCCATGAATTGAGCCTGCCACCGCGCCAGCGTTTCCCGATCGAGCCGCATGATCAGGGCTTCGGCTTGGCGGGCGTGCCCCCGAGCGGAACCGACGGCGCCACCGTGTCGCCGCCTTCGGGCTTGGCGCCCACCGTTGAGCCGGGCAACCGGACCATCGCGAGGCGGTCCCGATCGGCGGGAGGCGCGAGCAGAATCCTGTCGTCCACCGCCAAGCCAGCGAGGATGACGACTTCGTCGTCATTCAACGACCCCGTGGCCACTTCCTGCTTGGTGACCCGGCCACCGGTTTGTTTGAACACGAACGGGATGCCTTCTTCGCTGCTGACCGCCTCGAGCGGCACGAACAGGACACTGTCGGCCTTGTGGGTCTCGATCGCGTTGGCCGTGGTCATCCCCGGCCGCAGCGTCGTGTCGGCCTGCTCGACTTGAATCTTGACCTCAAACACCTTGGCGTCGTTGTTGGGGCGTTGTTCCCCCACATTGGCCACGCTGGTTACCGCGCCGGTCAGCTTCTTGGTCGGATCGGCATCGAGCGTGATCATGACTACCTGCCCGACGGCAATCTTTCGGATATCGATCTCGTTGACGTAGGTAACCGACTCCATTTTCGTCAGATCTGGAAGCGTGGCCACGCCCGGGTCCCAGGCGGACACCTGCGAACCGGTGGTGCGCTTCTTCCCGTTCCATTCTTTTACGTAGATCACCATGCCGGGGGCCGGGGCGCGGATGGTGAATCCTTCCATGACTTCCCGCACCACCGTGAGCTTGTTGCGCTGGCGCTCGAGGTCGGCGCCGACCTCCCGCATCTTGGCCTGGGCTTGCTCGGTTTTGGTCTTGTAGTCGATCTTGGCCTGCGCCAGCGCCCGTTCGGCCTTTTCGTACTCGATCGCGGCCTGCCGCTTGACGGTGGGGGCCTCATACACGGCTTGCTCTTTTGCCAGCCGCTTCTCTTCCAGGCCGAGCTCCATCGTTTTCATCTCTTCGCGAGCTTTGGAGAGATTGAGGGTCGAATCGAGCCGGGCCTGCTCGTGAACCGCTTCGGCCTTTTGGAGCGCCAGGCCGACTTCGGCCATCTTGTTGGCGAGGGTTGACCGATCGAGGTCCGCGACCACGTCGCCGGCCTTGACCACCGTTCCTTCGGGCACGATCGAGGCGATCTTCATCTGGTACGCCTCGGCCTGCTGGGAATTCTGGGGGACGGTGATCTGCACGAACTTGAGGGCCCGAAGTTCGCCGGAGGTGGTAACGGTCACCCTGAAGTCGCCCCGTTTGACCCGGGCTACGACTGGGGAATCGGCGCTGCCTTTGTCGCGGGCCAGCAACCAGGCTCCCGGCACGACGATGATGGCCGCTACCACCGCGATCCAGGCGCCGCGGTTTCGGACCAAACTCATTAGGGCACCCTGATTGATTTGATGACCGGTGCTAGCGTGGATCTGGGTTGGACGCATGGGGGCCACAAATGGTTTCACGGTCACGGGGCGATGTTTCGATGTGGAACTCACCAGATCCTAGTTGGGGAAAACTGGTCTCACTTGGCAACCATCCGCGTTCGATCAAGATTGGGTTGATGAGCCCTCCGCCTCCGATCTTTGCCGGGCACCTACTCCGCCCCCTTCATGACGAGTTGGTGGCCTTGCTCGGCGGACTTCAGCCCGCTGACTGGGCCTGCGGCACCGACGTTCCCGGCTGGCCGGTGCGCCGAGTGGTGGCTCACCTCGTGGACACCATGCTTCGACGGCTGTCGCTTCATCGCGACGGTCACCGGCCACCAGCGCCGGCGACAGCGCCGGCGACGCCGATCGATTCCGGGCCGGCACTACTCGATTTCCTCAACCGGCTGAACACCGATTGGATCGTGGCCACGGACCGATTGAGTCCGGCCGTGCTGATCGCCCTCCTGGAGCAGTTTGGTCCGGACATGGCTGAGTTCCTCGCCAGCCTTCCGCCCGACGGCGACGCGCATTGGCCGGTCGCCTGGGCCGGGGAATCGGCCTCGCGCAACTGGATGGATGTCGGACGCGAATACACCGAGCGCTGGCACCATCAACAACAAATCCGATCGGCCGTCGGAGCGCCTCTCCTCACCGAACCCCGCTGGCTCGGGCCGGTCATCGGGCTCGGTGCCTTGGCCTTGCCGGTGAGCTACGCGGCCGTCGACGCCCCGGTCGGGACTCGGGTGACGGTGACAGTGACAGGACCGGCCGGGGGCGGCTGGACCCTCATCAAGCAACCGGCCCGTTGGTACCTATCGGCCGCCGACGGCACAACGGCGACGACCGAGGTGACGCTCTCCGAGGATGAGGCTTGGCGGGTGTGGTACTCGGCCCGCCGGCCGCGGGGGCCCGCCCCCGCGGCGGTGGTTCGAGGCGACCCGGCCCTGGCGATACCCTGCCTGACGAGCCGGGCCCTGATGGTCTGACGCTAGAACACGTACCGAAGGCCGAGCTGCATCTGGCGGGGTTCGCTCAGCCCGCTTCGGATGGTCCCGTCGAAATTGAGGAACAATCCGCCCGCCGAAGGGTCCTTGAAGTTATCGGCGTTAGTCAAGTTGAACACCTCGAGCACCGCCTCGATCATTTGCCCCCGGCCGACGCTGAAAGGCCGGGATGCCCGGACGTCCCAATTGAACGACGCGTTGTCCTTGCGAATCGTGTTCCGCTTGAGAATCGTCCCGTTCGGGCAAATTCGGGCGCCGGCGCCGACGGCCCGAGTGCCAGTGCCTTGGTTGTTGGCACCGCACTTCTCGGAGGTCGGTTGGGCTGAGAAGACGCTGACCCGGTTGTTGAGGTAGATCTTGCCGGGAATTTTGGCTAAGAGCCAGCCATTGAAGCGGTGCCGCTGGTCGCGATCGCTCCAATTGAATTCCGGAGCAAAATTGTCGGCCCGGGCGTAACGGAAGCTGAATGGATCGCGTTCGTTGTCGTCGTCGGCTTTGTCGAAGGCGAGGGTGTAGTTGAACTGGAACTGGAGGTCGGGATTGGTCATCCGGCGCATCCCGAGGGTAACGCCGTTGTAGCGAGACTTGGCAGTCGCCTCGATCGTGGTAAGGTCGCCGATCCCGTTCCCATTCGGGAGTCCGGTCGCCCACGGCCTTCCAAACACCGCATCATTCCGATTGACGAACCGGGTCAGGTTATCGGTGCTGGCGTGGGTATAGGCGATCGAGAGCGCGACGCCGGCCCCGACTTCTTGGTCATACGAGACCGAGGCTGAAAGCGTCCTGGGGTTCTTGAAGTTCTCGTCGAAGACGAACACGCCGGGCTGGAACGGCGCGCCGCTGGGCGAGGGCAACAACTCGCCGTAGGCCGGCGGACGGCCGAGAATCGGGATCAGGCTGCTGTTCCTGAAGATCGTCTGCCCCCGTGAGCCGTTGGTGCTCCGGCTGCTGGCCAGGTTGAGGCCCGGAATCCGGGCGTAGTACAATCCGGCGCTCGCCCTGAACACCTGTTTCCCATCGCCCGACTTGTCCCACGCGATCCCAAGCCTCGGCTGGAACATATTCCAGTCGGACGGGACCTTCCCGTTGGAGGGGAACCGATAGGTACCGGTCGAATTGGTGACCGATTTTCCGATCAACGGCGCGAAAAAAACATCCTTGGGATCGGTGATCGGAAACGGCTGAATCTGGGCCTCCCACCGAACCCCGTAGTCGACCGTCAGGTTCCGGTTCGGCTTCCAGCTATCCTGGATGAACAGAGCCAACTCATGCTGGGGAATCGACTGGGTTCCGGACTGTTCCACCGTCAAGCCGTTAACGCCGGCCTGTTGGAGGTAGAGCACCACGGGGCCGGTAATGTCGACCCCGGTCGGGCAGGCGCCGGTGGTGCTGGTGGTGTTGTTGGCGCACTCGACGTAGCCGTTTCCGAATCGGGCATAGTTCAGGAATCCGGACACCGAACTAAAGGCCATCCGTCCGTTGCCGAACCCGATGAACGTCTGGTTAGCCTCGGTGCGGTTCCACTCCCCTCCGATCTTGAAGAGGTGGTTCCCAGTGGCGTACGAGATGTTGTTGAGCACCTGGAACCGGGTGTCGTGCGCGGTCACCGGAAGGAAGAACGGCTGCCCGATCCGGTAGCCCGTGAAGGAGATGTCGGTGTCAGGAAAGGGCCGGCTGGTCCGCGGATTCCTGGGGCCTTCGTAGGGGCGAGGCCGATCCTCGCGGGACCACTGGAACCGGAACTCGTTAAAGGCCGACGACGACAACTGGGACACCAGGCTCCCGTTGACCGCGTGGGAAAAGTCGCGTTCGAGGCCGTTGGCACTGCGGCCCCAAATATCGACGTCGAAGGTGCCGTTCTCCTGGCGTGAATTGGTATAGTTGTATTTGAGCGACAGGGAATTCTTGGCGTTCAGCTTGACGTCGATCTTGGCCAGGAGCGCGTTGCCGTCGTTGGTCCGGCTGATCGGACCGAAGTCGTCCTTGAGGGCGCCGGAAAAAGCGGTATCGACAAACGCCCGGAGTCCCGCGTCGATCGACCCCAGGCGCGTGGTCTGCTTAGTCTCCCGGTACACTTGCTGGTCATAGGCCACGAAGAAGAAGGCCCGGTCGCGCTTGATCGGTCCGCCGAAGGTGAATCCAAACTGGTGCTGGCGGTAATCGGGGGCGAAGCCGGTGGTCCCGGTCGGCGAGGTGTGGGAGAAGTCGCCCGACAAGGCGTCGTATTTCCCAAAGTAGTGCGCGGTGCCCTTGAACTCGTTCGTGCCTGACTTGGTGATGACGTTCACGAACCCGCCACCCGACCGGCCGAACTCGGCGCTGGCTCCCTGCGACACCACGACCATGTCCTGAATGGCGTCGAGGTTGAAGGTAAAGGCCGGCCGCTGGCCGCCGCGCTGCTCGCCGAAGAACGGGTTGTTGAAGTCGGCTCCGTCGACCGACACGTTGTTGTGGATCCCGCGCTGGCCGCCGATCGAGATTTCATCGCCGTCGGGCCCCTGCACGATGGCCACGTTCGGCGTCAGGGTCGTGAGACTGAGGAAATTGCGGCCGTTGTTCGGGAGCCCCTGGATTACTGCCGAGTCGAGCCGAATGGCCGCCGAGGTCTTCGACTGCTCCACGAGCGGGGAGCTGCTTTGGACCGTAATTTCTTGGAGTTGGACCACTTGCTTCGCCAGTACGAAGTCCAGCACGGTCGATTCACCGAGTCGGACCACAACCCCGGTTCGCCGTTCGGGTGAATAGCCGATTGCCCGCACGGTGACGTCATAGGTCCCGACCCGAAGGAGGGCGGCGACGTAGGTGCCGGCCCCGTTGCTGACGTGGGATCGGTCCGCATTGGTCTCCCGATTCTTGAGGAGCACCGCGGCCCCGACGACCGGGGCACCCGCCGAGTCCCGCACGAAGCCTCGGACGAGGCCGGTCGACGCCTGGGTCTGGGCCGTCAGGACCTCTGCCCGTGCCGTCAGGGCCGCCACGGCAACCGCCACCATCAAAGGAATCCGAGTGAAGTGTCGCCGCATCGTCCGTGGACCTCCTACCGAAGGTTGAATGTGGGCGGTGGATTTGGATTGGGCGCTAGGATAACCTTCCTGGCCGGTTCGGGCAAGACATTTGTCACGAGAATACCATGACCGTTGCCATCGCCCTCCGCTCGATTCGGCCCGATGACGGCCCCGCCGGTCCGGCGTGGCATCCTCCCATCCAGCGCGGGCCCGGCATCACGATCTGGGGCGGCTGGGCCGACGGCGCCCTCGTCGCCTCCGCTGAGCTCCAGGCCGGGGATGATGGTTTCGCAAGTTTCGCCGTCGTGGTGGATCCAGCCCGGCGGCGGCAAGGAATCGGTTCAGCCGTAGTCCGGGAATTGGTTCGGCAGCTCCCCTCGGGGCTCCTTCGGGGTCTTCGCGGATCGGTGGCCCCCGGCGACCGGGCCGTCCGGCGGATGCTGCATCGCGCCGGATTGTCCCTCGACTCGCCATTCGTCGACGCGGACGGGCTCCTCCTCTATCAGTTTTCTCGATCCGAGGCAGCCGTCCCGGTCGCGCCGCAGATCAAGGTTTGTTGCATTTCGAGTGTCGCTGAGGCGCACTTGGCCGTCCGGGCCGGCGCGCGCGCGGTCGGGTTGGTGTCGGCCATGCCGAGCGGGCCCGGGGTCATTCCGGAATCGTTGATCGCGGCCATTGCCCGAGACATGCGGCCGCCCACCGCCACGTTTCTTTTGACCAGCATCCAAACAGCGGTGGGTATCGCGGCGCAACATCGGCGTTGTGGGACATCGACCATCCAGATTTGCGACCGGCTCGCGCCGGGCGAATACGCCGAACTGCGCAGGTTGCTCCCCGCCGTGTCGCTGGTTCAGGTGGTTCACGTCACCGGTCCGGAGTCGATCCCCGAGGCGGTCGCGATCTCCAGCGAGGCCGATGGGCTGTTGCTCGATTCGGGAAACCAGGGCCTCGCGATCAAGGAACTTGGTGGTACCGGCCGGGTTCACGATTGGGAGCTCAGCGCGGCGATTCGGCTGGCGGTCTCGATTCCGGTCTTCCTCGCCGGGGGCCTCGACGCGAGCAATGTGGCTCAGGCCATCGATCGGGTGGCGCCTTGGGGCCTCGATCTTTGCAGCCGGGTCCGCACGGATGGACGGCTCGATCCAGTCAAGCTGAACTCCTTCATGGCCGCCGCCGGCGGGTTACCTTCGTAATCCCTCGCGCGAGACCTCATGGCCAAAGCCGAAACCGAACTCACCCTCCGCGGCCTGATTCTCGGCGCGATCATCGCCGCGGTCTTTACCGCCGCCAACGTGTACCTCGGCCTTCGGGTCGGCCTGACCATCGCCTCGTCGATCCCGGCGGCGGTCATTTCGATGGGCGTCCTCCGGGCTCTCCGGACCGGGACAATCAAAGAGAACAACATCGTCCAGACGGTCGCTTCGGCCGGGGGAACCCTCTCGGCCATTATCTTCGTCTTGCCCGGCCTCATCATGGTGGGCTGGTGGCGGAGCTTCCCGTTCTTGATCACCTTCTCGATCTGCGCGCTGGGCGGCATCCTCGGCGTGTTGTTTTCGATCCCGCTCCGGCGGGCCCTCGTGGTCAACTCCCCGCTGCCCTATCCCGAGGGTGTCGCGGCCGCCGAAGTGCTCAAGGTCGGCGCCACCGGCGATGAAGCCTCGCCCAATGCCATCGAGCGGAAACGGGGTCCGCTGATCGTCCTGGTCGGCGCGCTGGTCGCGGCGGGTGCCCAGATCGTTGCGGCCACCGGGGTCGCGGCGGCCAACCTGGCAAACTATTTCCGGATCGGGACCGGCGCGACGGGGTTCAACCTTGGATTTTCCTTGGCGCTCCTCGGAGCGGGCCACCTGGTCGGCATCTCGGTAGGCTTGGCGATGCTCACCGGACTGCTGATCGCCTGGGGAGTGGCCACGCCGTTGTTGAGTGCCGGCATTGACGGGCCGGCGGCCGAAGTGGCCATGACGGTGTGGCGGACCCAGGTGCGGTTCATCGGCGCCGGGACGATCGGGGTCGCGGCGATTTGGAGTCTGCTGAAATTGATCCGGCCGGTTACGGCCGGCATCATCGCGACGGCGCGGGCGGGGGCGGCGGCCAAGACCGGCGCCACCGACGATCGCGATCTGCCGCTTAGTCTGATCGGGGGACTGAGCCTGGTCTGCCTGGTGCTGATCGGCTGGCTGTTTGCCGACTTCATCGGCACCGGGCCCTTGAGTCCGCTCAAGTGGCCGCTGGTCGTGACCGGGGTGCTCTTCACCCTGCTGATGGGCGCGTTTGTCGCCACGGTGGCCGGCTACATGGCTGGGTTGATCGGGGCGTCGAACAGTCCGGTGTCCGGCATCGGGATCCTGGCCACGGTGTCGGCGGCGCTGCTCCTGGCGGTGTTCGTCCAGCCGACGTTAGGTGGAAGCGCCACGAACGCGTTGGTGGCCTTTGCCCTGTTTGCGGTGGCGATCGTGTTTTCGATCGCCACGATTTCGAACGACAATCTCCAGGATCTCAAGACCGGTCAACTGGTCGGCGCCACGCCTTGGCGGCAGCAGGTGGCACTGATCGTCGGCGTCGTGGCCGGCTCCCTCGTCATTCCCCCGATCCTCGATCTCTTGAACCAGGCCTATGGTTTCCCCGGCGACCCCAACCGCTCGGCCATTACCGCCGATCCCCTGCCGGCCCCGCAAGCCGCCTTGATCTCGACCTTGGCCCGCGGGGTCCTCAACGCGGAGCTCGACTGGAACTTGATCGGGATCGGGGCCTTGGTGGGACTTGCCGCCATCTTCGTCGACGAGTTACTCGGGGTGTTCAAACTGCTCAGGTTGTCGCCGCTGGCGATCGGGATCGGGATCTATCTCCCGATGGACGCCACCCAACCCGTGGTGCTCGGCGCGGTGATCGGGTGGCTTTACAATCGGGCCATGGCACGGCGGGGCAATGCCGATATGGCGCTCCGGTTTGGAGTGTTACTCGCCTCGGGCTTGATCGTCGGTGAGAGCCTCCTCGGCGTCCTCAATGCCGGTCTGATCGTCGCGACGAGCAACCCGGCGCCGCTCGGGCTGGTCGGGGCGGAGTTCGCGAATGCCTCGCGGTGGGTGGGGGCGGCGCTCTTCGCGGCGCTGATCGTGGCCTGTTACGCCTGGGTGTCGCGGCAATCGGAGGTCGAGGTGCCGGGTCGCGCCGGCTAGAGACCGCCGGCTGACGGAGCGGGGCGCAAGTCGGCCCAGACCAAACGCACCCGCTTTGCCACGGCCCAAAAATCGGGGCAGCCAAAGCCGTACCCGGTGATGCCTCCGTCGGGGGCGCAGAGCGAGGTGCCGGTGGCGCTGACCAGCTCGCTTGCGAAGTCGCAGCACCGATGGGTGATCGGGAAGTAGTAGACCGGCTCTCGCCTATAGACATAGAGCATCACGGACGCGGGCGGGTTGGATACCGGCTCCGCGGACAGCCGGTCGATCCGGATCTGAAGCCAACTCGGAATGCCGTCGGGGTGGTTCGCGTCGGTCGGGAGAAAGCATCCGCCCAACAAACATCCGGTCGCCAGGCCGAGCCAGCTGAAACCCATTGTCATGTTGCTCCCTGGAAATCGCCCGTGATATCCTGAATAGGGGGGATACCCCCGCCGGACTCAGTTTGTCACGGCTGGAGAACTTCGACCGTTGGAGGCCGGAATGATGATTGCGCTGCGGGAGGACGATCGGAAACAGGCCGTGGCCTCAAGGAGATCGCGCCGTCGGTCTACAACTCCGGAGTGGCCGATGCCCAGGCCTATCTTCCGGATCGACTGGCCGACCTCGAGCCGAAGCAGTCCGGCCTCCACCGCTCGACGGCCACGTTCTTTCGGTTCACACCCGATGGGAAGAAGGCCGACTCTCTGACCAGCGTCCCGAGTTGGGAGGCACTGGTGGAGGTTGCCAGCGAATCCATTCGGTTCACCACGGTTCCCTTCTCGCGGAGTCTGCGGGCGGCCATACTCGGCCCGGATGTGCTCCTCGCGGAAACCGAATGGTTCGGGTTCGCGGTATTTCGGCCGGGCATCGGTACCCGGCGGATCGTGCGGATCAACCTTCCAACCCGTCCGCTCACCGCATCGATGTATGAGGCCGCGGTTGACCGCCAGCTCGAAGCCTGGGGAGACGCCCGCCCCGAGGACCGGGCCAAGGAGAGGACCAAGGTGCTGGCGGTCAGCCGCCCGGAGGCGGTGCCGGCGATCGACCAGTTGGTCACCACCGCGGACCGTCGGGTGTGGCTTCGCCAGTACCTCGTCGACCCGGACGCGCCGACGCGTTTCGCGGTGTTGGACTCGACCGGCGGTTTCGCCGGGTTCATCACCGGCCCGGCGAAGTTCCGTCCAACGTGGATCGGTTCGGATCTCGCCGTCGGCATTTGGTTGGACGCGGACGATGTCGCCCACATCCGGGGCTATCGGTTGCGGGTCCGTTCACCATGAACGCTTCGAGCGCGGTCCGCCGCCTGAATGGCCTTGAAGCCCGGTCCAATCGCGGTTGCGTCGATTCCGGTTCGCGATAACCTTTCGGGTTCATGACTCGCCCAGAACCCTCGACCCCGCCAACCCGCGCGCCGCAATCCGCCCCGGACGTTAGGCGGATTCTCCGGGCCGCGGGGTGGCTCGGTACGGTGGTCGGCGTGATCGAATTGGGCTTCTACGCCGTCCGCACCTTCGGGCTCGGCACCTGGGTTCGGCTCGGCCACCACTCGTTGTGGCTGACTCCGCTCGGCAACGCGCTCTGGTTCACATTGCTCGGATTGGTGCTGGCCGCGGTCCATCGGGTCGGTCCCAGGCTCTTCACGGCCCGCGTTTGCTACACCGGCCTGTTTTTCGGCGCCGCCTGGGTGCTTCGGCTGGCCGCTCCGTGGATTACCGATCGAGCCGGGCTGGTGCTGTCGCTAGGGCTCGGCTGGCAACTGGGTCGAGTGATCGCGAGCCGGGAGGCCGGGTTCGGACGGTTGGTCGACCGGACGCTGGTCCCACTGGCACTGACGGTTGGCATCGTCGCGGCCGGAGCCCACTTCGGGATCCGGCTCGGCGAACGGCAACGAGTGGCCCGACTCCCCGAACCAGCTCCCAATGCTCCGAACGTGCTCCTGGTGGTCTGGGACGCCGCGCGCGCGCTCAACATGAGCCTCTACGGCTACGGGCGATCCACGACCCCTCACCTCGAAGCATTGGCAAAGGAAGCGGCCGTCTTCGACCAGGCCATCGCGCCTTCTCCTTGGACCCACCCGAGCCACGCCTCGATGCTGACCGGCCGGTTTGCCTATGAGCTCAACGTTGAGCAGAACGTCCGGCTCGACCGAGCGGACTCAACCTTGGCTGAGGTACTCGGGGCCCGGGGATACCGGAGCGGAATGTTCGCGGGCAATCAGTCGTACGTGATCCCCGAGACCGGCATTGGCCGGGGCACCCACCGGATGGAGGCCTATCCACTGGGAGTCGAAGAGCTGATCGCGAGCACCGCCATTGGGCGCCGACTCGCCCTGAACCGCGGACTTCGCCGGCGTCTGGGCCTTCACGACATTTTAAGCCGGTTCCGGGCCGATGCCGTCAACCGGGCGACCCTCGATTGGATCGGCACCGACGCCCGCCCGTTCTTTGCCGTCGTCAACTACATCGACACCCACTATCCCTACCTTCCACCCGAGCCATTCGGAACCCGGTACGGACCCTTGCTACCGTACGCCGCCTTCGGCACTACCTATGCCCACCGGGGCATCAGTTTCCCAAACGAACTCAAGCTCGGCAAGATGACGGCACCGGAGGCGGGCTTCGCGAACGCCCACGATGGTTCGCTCGCGTGGGTGGACTCGGAAACCCACCACCTTCTCGATCGCCTCAAGGCCGCCGGGAAGCTCGACAACACCATCGTCATCATCACGGCCGATCACGGCGACGCCCTTGGGGAGCAGGGTCGGTACGGACACAACACCGACCTGCACTATCCCGTGCTTCGGATTCCGCTGATCATCCGGTTTCCCCACAACGTGCCCGGCGGAACCCGGATCGGCCGGGCTGTGACCACTCGGGACCTGGCCGCCACCGTCTTCGACCTCGGCGGATTGGGGTCGTCGCCGCTGCCGGGACGGAGCTTGGCCACGGCATGGCGTGCCGACAGTTCCTCATTCCCGGCAACCCCGGTCTTCTCCGGATTCCGCTATTACAGCGCCAAGCGCTATGAACTTTCGCTGGTCGAGGGCACCGATCATTTCATCCGAGATCGGGAAGGGCGGGAGCACCTGTTCAACACCGCCCTCGATCCGCTCGAGGGGAACGACCTGGCCGCGACGGAGACAGGCCGGCCCCGAGTTGCGGCCATGGCCGCCAGGGTCGATTCCCTGACCCGAGCCCTGGCCCGATCCTCCCGCGCCGCCGCCGCCCGACTCTCGGCCGAAGAGCGACCGGCCGCGGAACGGCGCTAGCCGATCGTGACCGTGACGTCCGCGGGGTGGCTGCTGACCGTTTCGCTGGCTTGGGCATCTCAGGCGAGGGCACAGGACCGCTCGCCTCATGCCAGCGACTTCGTGACGGTCAATGGGGTCACGTTGCACTATTTGGATTGGGGCGGCCAAGGAGAGGCGGTTCTGTTCCTCCACGGATTTCCCGGCAGCGCCCACAACTTTGATGAGATGGCTCCGCAGCTCACGGACCGGTTCAGGGTCCTGGGCTTGACCCGGCGCGGACACGGTCAGTCCGAACGAATTGAAACCGGTTACGACACGGACAACTTGGCCCGCGATGTCAGGGCATTCCTCGACGCACGGCACATTAAACGCGCCAACCTGATTGGGTGCTCAGCCGGCGGTGATGAGTTGACGCGGTTCGCGACGCCGTACCCGGAGCGCACCATCAAGCTGGTCTTTCTCGACGCGGCCTATGACCGCCGAGACCTGGCGGGCATTGAAGCCTAAGATCCCCTCGCCACCCAAGACTCGGTGACGACGATCGAAGCGGCAATGATCAGGTCGCAGGACACGTTCCGGCCCGACTACACGAAAATCAAGGCTCCGGCGTTGAGCTATTACGCCATTACCGAGTCACACTGGAATCTCACGCCAGGCGCGTCCGAGGCCACTCGCGCCAAGGCCCGGGAGTGGATCGAGCGCGTCGTGCAACTCAGGCAGTGGAGAAATATCGAGCAATTCCAGAGGGAGATGTCCAACGGGAGAGCAGTGGTTCTTCGCAACACCCAGCACACCTTTTATCGAGACCCCGCACTCAAGGACCGGATCGTGCGGGAGGTGCGGCAGTTCCTGTTGGGGCAGTAACCGCCTCTCCCGCTATCGCTCGTACACCACCGCCCCGTTCACAACCGTCAGGTCGGCTTTCATCGCCCCGATCGCGTCGGGCACCACCCGGCCGATGGCCCCGTCAAGCACCACGAGATCCGCCGCCATCCCCGGCGTCAAGGTGCCTTTCCACGGCTCGGCATGATCCTGCCAAGCACCCGCCGCCGTGTGCGACCAGATCGCCTGATCAAGGGTGATCGACTCGGCCGGGCCGGACACGGCGCCGGTTTGCTTCCCTTTTCTGGTGACGCAGGTGGCCAGGCCTTGACGCCAGTTCCCATCGGTCACCGGCGCGTCCGAGCCGGTCGTGACGATCACCTTGGACTGGAAGGCGGTGCGGTAGGGCCATTCATAGGCCGCGCGGACGGCGCCGAGACTCGCCACCTGGCCATCGGCAATCAGGTACTTGATCGTCGAGTTGAAGTTGGCACCGACACCGAGCCGGGCCATCCGCCGAAGGGTAGCGGGCGACACCAAGTCCGCATGGATCAGGTAGTGCCGCCGGTTCCGGTCAGGCTTCTTGGTGAGGGCTTTGGCGTACGCCTCGACCGTGACGTCGATGGTCCGGTCGCCGGTGGCGTGGGTGCCGACTTGCCACCCTGATTCGTGGGCCAGCCCGATCATGGCCTCGAGTTCGGCCACCCGATCGGCGTCGCTCCCGTCACCAACGAGGAGCGACCCGTTGCCGCCGCCCTCGTAGGGCTGATGCAACCAGGCGGTCTTGTTGTTGGTGGGGATCCCGTCCGCCACGATCTTGACGCCGGCCATCCGGCACCAGCGCGGGTCCATCGCGGCGGGGAGCCGGAGCCCGCCTAACGCTGCCCGGAGATCCGCCAGGGACCGCCCGCCGCCGAGCAGCATCGTGACTCGGCCCTTGAGCTTGCCGGACGCCGCCATCTCGGCGTAGAGCGCGAGGCCTTCGGCGTCGACCAGCGGATCGGTATAACTGGTAATGCCGTTCGAGGCGATCAGCGCCATGGTGTTCTCGAAGCCCTGGCGGCGCTCGGCCGCCGAATAGGGCGGAATGACCCGCTGCACCAGCGATGAGGTTTCCTCCAGCAATACGCCGGTCGGGTCGCCCCCCGCGTCCTTCACGATGCCTCCCGGGCTCGCCGGCACCGTCTCACGCGTGATCCCCGCGAGCGCCAGCGCCTTCGAGTTGGCCCATACCGCGTGGAACGAGAACTCGTTCAGCACCACCGGATGGTCGGGAGCGACCCGGTCGAGGTCCTGCCGGGTCGGCGCCCGGCCCTCGGCGAAGTACCGTTGATCCCAGCCGTTGCCCTGAATCCACTGGCCGGGGGCGCGCGAAGCGGCTGCCTGCCGGACTCGTTCGACGACGTCGGCGATCGAGCGGACGGTCGGATAGCTGACGTCGACCGTGAACGGCGGCTGGGCGTAGCCCCAAAGGAGCCCGTGGAGATGGGTGTCGTTGGCGCCGGGCAGGACGGTGCGGCCCCGAAGGTTCACCGATGTGGTCCGGGGTCCGGCCCGGTGGCGGACCTCCGACGTCGAGCCCGCGGCCAGCACGCGACCGCCGCCGAGCGCAATGGCCTCGACGCGACGAAAGGCCCGGTCCACGAGATGGATGTCGCCGTCATGGAGGATCAGATCGGCGGGGGCGTCCTGCCACCAATGACCCGGCCAGCGGGAGGCCGCGGCACCTGCCATCGACAACACCAGTGTCCGGCGGGAGAGGTCGGCTCGGTCTGGCTTCGTCATGGCGACTTTCCTCAGTGTTGGTTCAGCGTTGCGTCCTCGCAAAGGTCAGCCCGATGGCCCAGCGGGTCAAGGACTCCGGAGCCCGGTCCCCGCGGGGCAGTTGCGACAGGCCGTGACGGGCGTCACCTTTCAGGTCCGACCCTGACCATCCGTTCAAGGCACTGGCCATGTCTCACCGCCAATCCAGAATCACAGCCGTGATCGCGACCCTGGCGTTGCTTTGGCCGCGGGCTGGAGCCGGACAAACCCAACCGCCGATTGCCCCTCCCGCGGCCCAGAACGAATTCACGATCGAGCGCGGTGTCATGGTCCCGATGCGCGACGGGGTGCGGCTGGCCACCAACCTCTACCACCCAACGTTGTCGGGCGCGCGGTTTCCGGTGATCCTGATCCGAACTCCCTACAACCAAGAAGCGATGCCGTTCGTGACCGAGCCGGCCAAGTTCTTCGCGGGCCAGGGCTATTTCGTGGTGACCCAGGACATCCGCGGGAAGTTCCAATCGGACGGTGAGTTTGCCGTGCAGATGAAGGACGGCGAAGACGGCTATGACACGATCGATTGGATCGTAAAGCAACCGTGGGCAACGCCGAAGGTCGGGACCTACGGGTGTTCCTACATGGGTGAAGTGCAACTTCTGGCCGCCAAGAACCGGCACCCGAACCATACGGCCATGATCCCGCAGTCGTCGACCGGCGCGATGGGGCCGGCGGGTGGCTATTACACCAACTGGGGAACCTATGAGGGCGGGACGATCACGCTCTCGGCCCTGTTCGGGTGGATGGGCGGATCGGGATCCAAAGTGAAGGGCCGGACCGGAGACCTTGCGAATCTCGACTTCGCCAAGGTCCTGAAGAGCCTGCCGCTCGCAACCATGGCCGAGCGGGCCGGGTACCCGCCGTCGGACTTCAAGGATTTCGTCACCCATCCTCCGGCCGATCCCTATTGGGACCAGATGCACTACGTCCGGGACGACGACCGGTTCGACGTGCCGGCGCTGCACGTGAACTCGTGGTTCGATGTGACGCCAGACCAGACGATGTACTTGTTCAACCTGATGCGCCGGACCTCGATCTCGGCCCGGGCCCGCGACAATCAATTCGTGATCATGTCGCCGGCAGCGCATTGTCTGAGCGAGGCGGCCGGCGCCCCGACCAAGGTGGGCGATCGTGAATTCGGTGACGCCCGGCTGCCGTACTTCCAGATCTATCTCGACTGGTTCGACCATTGGCTCAAGGGCATCGACAACGGCGTCACCGCCCGGCCCCGGGTCCAGTATTATGTGACCGGCCTCAACGCCTGGCGAACGGCGCCGGGTTGGCCCGTGCCAGCCGTCAAGCCAACCCGGTATTTCCTGGGTGACGGACAGTTGTCGACCCGCCCCCCTGCCCCAGGCCGTGACTCATTTCGTTACGATCCCGATGACCCGGTGCCCAGCCGCGGCGGGACGGTCTGCTGTACCGGCAATCCGAAGGACCAACCGGGCGCCTTCGACCAGAGCGACCTCGAGCGGCGGAAGGATCTGTTGATCTACTCGACTCCGCCCCTCGAACGCGGGGTCACCATTGCCGGCAGCGTGACGACAGCACTCTACATCTCGTCGGATCGGAAAGACACCGACTTCACGGCCAAGCTGCTCGATGTCGACCCCGAAGGGCGGTCCTGGAATGTGGCGAGCGGCGTGATCCGGGCCCGGTACCGAAACGGGATGACGAAGCCGGTGTGGCTCTCGCCGGGCCACGTGGTCCGGCTCGACGTCAATCTCAAGGCCACCGCCCACCATTTTGCGCCGGGGCACCGAATTCGGCTCTGGGTGTCGAGCAGCGATTTCCCGCTCCACGACCGGAACCTCAACACCGGCGGCGACAACGTCACCGAAACCAGCTGGCTCACCGCGACCAACACCGTATACTCCGGTGGCCGGCACGCGTCCTATCTTCTCCTCCCGATCACCCCGGATCGTTGAAACCATGCCACACCGCCTCGCCTTGATCATTGTTCTGGCCGCTGCGACACCGGGCCTCGTCCTCACGGCGCAATCCGGGCCCCGGAAGACGGACCCGCTGATCGGCCGGGTCCGGCCGGAGTGGATCGCCGCCTCGATCCGGTATTTGTCGGACGACTTGCTCCGGGGCCGGGAAACCGGTCAACCGGGCGCGGAGCTCGCGGCAAAGTACGTGGCATCCCAGTTCGAGGAGGCCGGCCTCAAGCCGGTGGGCGGCCTCACGTCGTTCTTGATGCCGGTTCCGCTCCGGCACTCGACGGTGGTGGCCGAGGGAACCAGCGCGAGTCTGGGCGGGCGAAGCACGACCGTTCCGCTGGCGCTCGATGTCGACTACTTGGTCCACCCGGACAAGCAGCTTGACCGAGCGAGCTTCGACGCCGAAGTCGTATTCGTTGGCTGGGGAGTGACCGCGCCCGAGCAGGGATACGATGACTATCGCGGGCTCGACGTCCGAGGCAAGGTCGTGGCCATGGTGTTCGGGGGGCCTCCGTCAGTACCGCCCGATGAACGGGGCCACTACGCCGCCCTCACGATCAAAGAGGAGAACGCGCGGTCCCGGGGAGCCGTCGGCGTGGTGACGCTGATGCCGGCCCCAGGGCCGATCCTCGCTCGGCAGCTTGGACAGCTCGAGGGATTCGGGTGGACCGACAGTTCCGGGGCCGCCCACTCCCCCTTCTTTGAAACCGGGGCCGTGGTCAGGCTGACGGACACCGGCATCAAGAAGCTCTTCGACGCCGCGGGGCAGTCGTTCGAGGCAACCCTGCAGAAGCTGCTCAAGGGCCCAGCTTCGTTTCCGACCGGCGTAACCCTGGCGTTTCGCGGGGAGTTTCGGCACCGGGCGCTGGTGGTCCACAACGCGATCGGAATGATCGAGGGCGCCGACCCCGTCTTGAAGCGCGAGTACGTCGTCTACTCGGCGCATCTTGATCACGTCGGCGTCGGGAGTCCGGTCGACGGAGACAGCGTCTACCACGGTGCCATCGACAACGGGGGCGGCACGGCGGTGGTGGCGGCGTTGGCGCGAGCCTTTGCCGGGCTCAACCGGCCCAAACGGTCGGTGATCTTCCTGGCGGTAACCGGCGAGGAGAAAGGGATCCTCGGCTCGGACTACTTCGTCCACCAGCCGCCGGTTCCGATCGGGGCGATCGTGGCGAACGTCAATCTCGACAATGCGGTCTTGACCGCTCCGATTCAGGACCTCATGGCGTACGCGGGCGCGTACTCGTCGTTAGGCGACGTGGCCAAGTCGGCCTTCAAGCGCCTGGGGGTCAGAGCCAGCGAGGATCCCCTTCCGGATATGACTATCTTCACCCGAAGCGATCACTACCCCTTCATGAGGGCTGGGATACCGGCGGTGATGCTCTTTCCCGGCGTGGCCAACCAGAAGGCCCTGAAGGAGTGGTTCGGCCGGGTTCACCACACGCCGCGGGACCGGTTCGACCAAGGAATCGATTGGGATGCGGCGGTGGCGTACGCGACGGCCAACCTGATGATTGGATATGACGTGGCCAATCAGACCACCCGGCCCCGGTGGAAGGGCCGGTACTTCTTTCACCGCCCGAGATAGCATCGGCAGGATTCTCCCGAGGTGACGCGACTCCCTTTTGCCGTCGCCGCGCGCAGCCTGATGCGCGCGCCCGAGTTTGCGCTGACCGCCATCCTCACGCTGGCCCTCGGCATCGGCCTCTCGACGGCGGTGTTTACCGTCGCCGACGCGCTCCTGATTCGCCGCCTTCCGGTGGGCGACCAAGACCGCCTGGTCGTCCTCTGGACTGAAACGCGCGAACAGACCGCCAACTGGCCGTTTGCCCTCGACGACGTCCGGGAAATGGCCCGCCGGCGAGGCGCGCTCGAGACGTGCATGTCGGCGAGGCCGGGAAGGAGCCACGTCTTGCCGCGGCCCTCGATGGTCCGGGCCCCGCGGGGGATCGCGACCTGGCCGAGCGGGCCAACTCGTCCGATCGTGCCGCCGGATACGACCACGACCTGGTGGGGCAGGATGCACTGGCAGGTCATCGGCATCAGGTTGACGTCGCGGAAGGCGACCGTCCCCCTTCCCTGCCCGAAGGCGGCCCGGGTCGGCACCACGAAAAGCAAAGCGATCAGCGAAGCGCGGGCCTGGCGTGACGAACGAAGCATGGGCCTCCCTGAGCGGGGGGTCGAGGTCATCGGACTCAGGTTCTAGGGCAATACCTTTCTCCTGACGGATGCCCAGGCGCTTGGGATTCAGAGCCGGGCCGCGTTGGTCGTCGCGGGCACAGGATCAGCAGTATCCGAAGACGCAACCGGCGCTGTAGGTCCCGGTCACGGTCACGACACCGCCGGACGGGCTTCGCGCGGTCAACTCGATCCGGCCGGCCAGAGTGAACCGGTTCGCATGCTCGATCCGGAGCGTCCCCCCGGTGACGGTGTAGCCGATCGGATTGCCACTGTTCTGGTCGCGGAGGAAGAAGACGGTCGGGCGCGACGATTTCCCAAGTGGGACATCACCGATGCCGGGCTGGACTCGCCCGGGCCACTTGAAAGACACGAGCGCGGCAAACGGCGGGCCGGTCTCGATGGCCAGCACGGGGGCGTAATCGTCATTCTGCTCATAGCCGAACAAGGCCCGCCCGGCGGCGTCGCTCGTCTCGGCACCGCGAACGGCGATCGAGGCGTTCCCGCTCGGGATCGTATCGACTCGGCCCAACTCGACGTTGAAGCCCCGCCCCACCAGCAGCGCCACTTCGCCCCGAAGGGAATCCGCGTCCCAGGTGCCGTTGAAGAACCAGTCGGGCTGGCCGGCCGGCCCTTCGAGCCGAAGCGCGACGGTCTTCCCAGCCAATGATCCGGTGACTCGCGCACTTCGATCCAGGGTCCCCGAGATGCCGGACCAGGCGGAGCCGGTGACGACGCCGCCCGATTCCCGGAGCGACAATCCGAAGAAGTCAGTTAGGCCGAACATCCGGCCTCCGAAGCTCCCGTTGAGTCCGGCCGGGGCCGGCCCGGTTTCCGCCCCGCATCCGGCCAGGACCAGCGCCCCCGCGGCCAGCAGCCTACCGGCGGACATAGCGGGCCTCGACGATTCGATTCGAAAGGGTCGAACACGCCCCGGTCGCGGAACAACGAGCCTGAATGATCTGGACCCGCCGAATCAAGTCGCCATCGCGGGGCACGAGATAGATCGGGCCTTCGGCGCCAAAGGCCACGAGCACGATCTCGTCGTCGCGCCGAAGCATCCGCTTCACCGCGTCGATCTCCGAGGCGGCCACTTCCACCGGGGCCGCGTTGCCGATTTGCTCTTGGGTCGCCTGCCGCACGTGCTGCCGGGCCGTCGAGTCGTCGATCACGGTGATGGTATCGTAGGAGGTCGCGGTCAACACGGTTGCCTGCCCCTCCCGCTCGAGCCAGGTCAGGAGGAACGGTGGCGGTGCGCCGTCGATCGTACTGAGGACATACCGGCCCGGCTCGAGCATCGCCGCCACCGGTTCGACCGGCTCGCTACAGCCGACGGTCGCGAGCGCGATGACCGCCGCCGCCCACACCGGCCGAGCTGACCCAAGGACTCCGTACATCCCGTATCCTGGCGAAAGGGAGTGGCCCGCCGGTCCAGAATACCCCGGGGAGGCGACGGCCGCCAGCCGTTTGACGATCAGACCCCTTGGCCGGTGGGGGGGAGATCGGGCTCAGAACCGCCTGCTCCAACTCACCCCAAGCGATGGAAGGATCGAAAACCAGGTTTCGGGGTCGCGTTGAAGGCTCAGGGCGCCGGCTGGGTCGCGGACCCGGAAGACATCGTAGCCTAACACATTCTCATGATTGGTCAGATTGATGACCTCGACGAAGAAACGGAATTCGGTTTTCGGGGTTTGCACCCGCCGAGTCACTCGGAGGTCCATTCGGGTATAGGCCGGCAACCGGCCGCCGTAGAGGGTGTCGGGCCGGACGACCAGATCTTTCGTCCCGTTGCGACGGGTAACCGGGACCCCGAATTCGTCCGTGAACGGCCAACCGGAGTGAAAGGTGAACGCCCCGGTGGCGGTCCAGCTCCGGAACAGCCGGTAACTCAGATCGAGATTGAGCGCGTGGCGCTGGTCCTGCGGCCCGGGGTGGGTTGGGTTGAACGGCGGCTTCAGGGGATCATTGACGTGGTCGATCCGGCTGACATGTTCTTCGACGAACGCCAGCGAGTAGCTTGCCCGCAGGTTCACCCGCCGCCCGATCTTGCCCTCGTGAAACAGTTCGATGCCCTTGGACGTCGACGAATCTGGATAGACGAGGATCCGGTCCTCGGCCGACTCCGGAAACACGTTGAGGCCGCTTTTCCAGTTCCGAAGGATCGGACGAAGCTTCGACCCGCTCTTATAGTAGGCCTCGGCGCGGAACGATCCGCCGGCGTACCGATGCTCGAACCCGACGGTCCACTGCGACGTCCGCTCCGAGGGGAAGTAGCGATTCAACCGATCGAAGGCATTCTCGTCCGCGATGCCCTGGCGCTGGCGGTAGAGGCCCCAACCTGCCCTTAGCGAACTCCGCTCCGAAAGCCGAGCGAGGGCGTGAAGGCGAGGACTGACGTCCCGGTCGTGGCTGTAGTCGGCCCCGTCGTATCGGAGCCCGAGCTCCAGCGTGAGCGGATCGAGGACCTGGAGGCGATTGCTGACGTAGGCGCCGACCGTGGTGCCGGTACCTGCCTTCGAGCGCCGGGTCACCCTCGGGTAGTAGCCTGTCGTGTCGGGCGTCGGATCGTCGGGATTCTTGGTGACGCGGTTGGTCCAATCGAACGTGGCGTCTAACGATCGGAGGTCGTAGCCCCAATCGACAATCACCCGGTTCGAGGGCTGAAACTCGAAGTCCTGCTTGAACCCGACGAGCGAGAAGTTGCGTTTGCCGTTCACCCCGTAGAGTTCAACCGGACCCCTGACCGCCACCTCGTCGCCCACTCGCCTGGCGGTCACCGACCCGACTGAGGCCAGCGTCCGGACAGTGACATGGGGGCCGAGCAACGACCGGAGCGTCAACCAAGCATAGGAGTTCCCGTAGCCATTGTTGGCGGTTTCCACCGTGGGAATCGAATCGTTGAACCCGGTCGTGCCCTTGATGGTAAAGCGGTAGTTGTCGTCGGCGCGGAGGACGCTGAACGCGAGGGTGTGGTTGGGATGAATCTGATACCGCGCCGTCCCGAAGACATCGTAATACGTCGGCGCCTTGGTCTCCTTCTTGTTGATCAGTCCAAGCAACAGGTCGACGAATCCGCGCCGGCCGGACACCAACCACGACCCCTTCTTGCCGCCAAACGTCCCCTCGGCGAGGGCGTGGGCGTTCGAGAAACTCGCCCCCAGGGTGAGCCGAGTTCCGTCCTGCTTCGGGGTCCGGGACGAAATGTTCATCACGCCGCTTCGTTTGTCCCCGTAATGGGCCGGAAACCCGCCGGTCAGGAGTTCGACCCCGTCGATCGCGTCGACATCGATGATGCTGAGCGCGCCGCCGTCGAAGTCCTTCAAGTGAAACGGTTCGTAGATCTCGAGCCCGTCGAGGAGAATGAGCGTTTCGTCGGCGCGACCGCCGCGGATCGAGAAATGCGCCCCGTAGTCGCCCGAGGCCAGGCCCGGCAACCGGTTGACCGCCCGAAAGAGGTCCTCGCCGAACGGGGCCCCTTGGAGTTCGGCCCGCGACAAGGTCTGCCGGCTGGCGGGACCGGCATCGAGGATCGAGAACGAACCGGGGGTGACGGTGACTTCGGCAAGCTGGAACGGAGCCGGGCTGATCGAAAGCGCGAGGCGAATGGTGTCGCCCGCGGCGACGACGAGGCTGTCACGAACCACCGGTTGGTAGCCGATCCGCCGGGCATCGAGGGTGTAGGATCCGGCCGGTACCGCCCGCAGGATGAAATGTCCCCTAAGGTCGGTCGTGGCCTGGAGGGTCATACCCCGGAGCGACACCTGGGCTTGGGCCACTGGACTGCCTGAGGAGGCATCGACCAAATCGCCAACGATCGACCCGGTGGCGGCCGGGGATTGCGCCCAGGCCGGCGAGGCAAGGAGCGAGGCCAGCACGGCGGCTGTGAGTCGGGTTCGAACCAGCACGGGATCACCCTGTTGAGGATGCCCAAGGAACCCGCGGGGAACCACGATTGTGACAGCCGTTCCTTGCTCGAACCGAGTCCAAATCCTAACTTGAGAGACGGGGCCACCGCCGCAGCATGGGCCCCCGACTGCAACGATTGGCACCACCTTGACCTATCTGCTCGCTGTCGCAATCAGGATCGGCAGCCTAACGCAGCAACCGGGCGCGTCGATTACCGGCGCGGTCCGCGACGAGGCCACCGGTCGCCCGCTGGCCGGCGCTATTGTCACCCTCCCGGACTTGGGACAGCAGACCACGACTGACTCGGCCGGGCGCTACCAGTTCCGCCCCGTACCCGCCGGGCCGAACCATCTCATCTTTCGGTACCTCGGTTATGCGCCGAGAACGATCCATGCGTTGGTGCCGTCGGTCGGGACCCTCGATCTATCCGTTTCGCTTCGGGCCGTTCCCGCCCGGCTCCAGACGTTGGTGGTCCGGGGCGTTCCGCCGTTCCGCGGCACCGAACCGGCCGGCTCCCTCGATCCCGACCGGATCGTTTCGATGGCCGCGGCCCGGAATCACCCGCTGCTTGCCGAACCCGACGGGTTCCTGGCGTTGAGCGGAGGACCGGTGTCGGTGGAACCGGAATC
>JANPEL010000297.1:0-2366 GCA_031431925.1 Gemmatimonadota bacterium
ACATCGACGCAACACTGCTCGCGCGGGTTTCGGCGCCAACGCTCGTCCTGGCCGGCGACCAGGATATGATTCGCACCGAACATACGGTCGAGATCTTCACTCACCTACCGAACGCCCAGCTCGCGATCTTCCCAAACAACACCCACATGGTGCCATACGACGACCCCGAGTTGTTCAACACGACCATCGAGCGTTTCCTCGGTACGCCATTCGTGAAGAAGAACCGCATCACCGACCTGATGACGTCGTTCGAGAAGCTTGCCGCCGGTCTACCGAGGTAATGCGTTCAGGACATTGGGACGCCGGTCCGGATCTCGGTCCGCCCCGGGGTGGTGCCGCGGGATGTCACCTCGTTACTCCGGAGGATTCAATGTCCTGCACTACCTCGGCTGTCGTCATCTTGGGTCTGGCCGTCCCGACGGTCGGTTCGGCTCAACGGGCCGATATCCTCGGCCCTCGACACGGATGTGATGGTGAAATTGATCGACGGGTACCCGGACGGACGGGCCTTCAATTTCTACGATGCGGCGCTTCGGCTCCGCTACCGCGAGGGCTTTGACCGGCCGGCGCCCCTCGTGCCCGGGCACCGGATCCGGATCGAGATCGCCGGGTCGAGCTTCCCCGGCTTCGAGCGGAACCTCCAGACCGGCGGGCGGAACTACGACGAGAAGGACCCCGTGGTGGCGGTGAACCGGATTCACCCGGGGTCCTTCTTCACCTTCCCCGTCATCGATCCGAAGTAGGGCCGAAAACCCAAGCGCCAGCGACCCGACGGGCCGCTGGCGCTCGACAACCGATCCGCTGATCGGCGACTACATCGCCGACAGATCCTTCACGGCACCGGCCAGGAGCCGCACCTTGGCCGCATCGGATGAGCGGTTGGCGTCCGACCCCACCTGCGACGCCAGTTGGCTCAACGCCGAGGAGCGGGCCGAGCCCGATGCCTTCTCCGCCGACGCCAAGGATTGGCGAATCGCCGAGATCCGTCCCCCCGACAACCCACCCGACCGCTCCAACTGGTCGAGGTACGCCCGGGCCAACGGGTAGCTCGCCGGCCAGACATGCTTCGGCTGACCCTGGGCGTTGAGGTAATCCAGCTTCACCGTCTTGGCGGCGTCAATCTCATTCTGCGTCATCGCCGGGCTCGGCGTCAGCTCGAAGATGTCGAGTCCCCGGCCAATCTCGGAGCTGACCATGTAGCCATTGTACCAATACACCGACCAGGAGCCGGCGTTGCCCATCCGCGCCCCGTCCACCGGGCCGCGATCGAAGAACGCGATTTCCGTGGGGCGTTTTGGATTGCTCCAGTCGAACACCGTGATGCCGCCCTGATAAAAGGCTTGAACGATGACGTCGCGCCCGGGGATCGGGATCAGGGAACCGTTGTGGGCGACACAGTTCTCGAGCGAGGTCTGGGCCGCGGGGATCTTGTAGTAGCTCTGAAACACCATCTTGCCATTCTCGATCGTAAAGATGGCGTCGGCACCCCATTCCTTCGGGTCAGTGGCCCGGCACTTCGGGCCGCCGCCGCCGCCCCACTCGTCGCTGAACAGGATCTTGGTGCCGTCGTTGTTGAACGTGGCTGAGTGCCAGTATGAGAAGTTGGTGTCGGAGACCGCGCCGATCCGCCGGGGGTTGGCCGGATCTTTGATGTCGATCAACAGCCCGTAGCCCTCGCAGGCGCCGCCCGCCAACCCGATGCCGGGCGCCAACGTGATGTCGTGGCAACTGGTGACACCGGGGTGGGCGTGCCCGTCGTCCTCCCCGCGCCCGATCATCTTGGCGATCATCGCGGGTAGGCCGGCCCGAAGTGCCGCACTGTCGGCCGAGGTGGCGGGGCCGCTGCCCTGGCGGGCCCGAACGACGGAATCGAGCAGCATCTTGGCAAAGCCCGCGGGGAGCACCTGGTCGCCCCCGCCGAAGCTCACGACGAATTCACCCCGGGCTCGCGCGGCCTGGACCGCGGCAAGGTCGTCCGGGGCGGCCCCGTGCGACTTGACGGCCTGGAGGTCGTTGAAGATCCGCGGCGTGCTCACGATGGCGGCCTTCGAGGGATCCTTGAGCGGAACCTTGATGACCTCGATCCGGAACTCGGCCGTGTTGGGGTCGTTCTTGTCGCGAATGCACCCGGGAAGCTCCAGCTCCGAGCGGCTGGGCGCGGATCCCGAGATGTAGACGTAGACGTTCTCGGTGTCCTTGGGATCAACCAAGACCGAGTGGGTGTGGGAGCCCCGGCAGGTCTGCACGTTGGCCACGTTCCGCGGGTTGCCGGGGTCGGTGATGTCGAAAATCCGGATCCCCTTGATCCGCTCTTGACTCACCGGGTCCTTGACGCCCTGGTCGCCGCAGTCGATCCGGCCGGTGTT
>JANPEL010000298.1:0-58103 GCA_031431925.1 Gemmatimonadota bacterium
GGCCGCCACGGCGCTCAACAGATACGACATGATCACCGCATCTTGATTGCCCGGCCAGTCGGTGGCCCGCGCATCGCCGCGGAGGAGCGCAATCCGATCGGCTAGGCCGGCCTCGGCCACGTAGCTGGTCGCGACGTCACAAACCTTCGGAAAGTCGAGAATGGTGGCCGTCAAGGCCGGGTTCCGATGACAGAGCGTAATCGAGAACGCCCCGGTGCCGCCGGCCACATCGAGCAGGCGCCGCCACCCGACCGGCCCGAGCCGGCGGGACAACAGGTGGGCCGGCCCGAGCGAGCCGACATGCTGGGCGACGCTGAAGTGCCGGGCTTCCTCGGGATCGACCGTGAGTTCGTAGAAAGGGCGAGCGGCCCGGCCGTGGATGGCCGGCAGCAGATCGTTCATGTGCGGATAGACCTGCCGGTCGATTTGAAACCGGAAATAGTCCCCGTAGTAGTTGGGGGACGACTTGGCGAGGAAGTTCGCGGCGGCGGGCGAATTGACGAACCGGCCCTCGGCATCGGTTCCGACGAGGCCGAGGGCCCGCAGGGCGGTGAGCAGCGTTTGCAGTCGCTTGGGCGGGATGCCCGCGGCCGCGGCTAGCTCATCGAGCGTCGCCGGCTGCCGCGCCAGGCCCGAGAACAGATCGAGGTCGAGGGCGGCAAACAGGGCCTTGGAGGCCATGAAGCCGTAGCCGATCCGCGACACGTCGCGAACATCCTTGAGCAGTTCCATGCTGGGTCACCTAACGACGAGATGAGTGGGGGGAATCACGGCGCTCGCGTCAGTCGCGCCACTTCGCCGAACCATCCGCGGACCATCCGAAGCCGCGGGGTCCGGCCGACGCCGCCCTCGATCACCAATACCCGCTGGCCGTCCGGTGAGACGTCGTACGATCGGCCGCCGACGTTGACGAAGTCGCCCTCGTACACCACCCGTGGCTCGCCCGCGGTGAGATCGGGCGCAGTCGAGACCGACACCTCGTAGATCCGCTGGCCGCTCCGGTAGTAGAGCCGCCGGCCGTCGCGGGACCATCGCGGTTCCTCCGCGCCGCCGGCCCCCGATACCAGCCGCCGCACCCCGGTCGAGGGGAACGGTTCGACGAAGGTCTGGTAGTCGCCGCTCTCGGCCGAGGTGTACGCGACGAAACGGCCGTCGGGGGAAATCGCCGTCCCCCACAAGGCGGCGCGTTCGGCTCTGATCATGCTGCGCCGACCGGCGCCGCGCTCGTCCACGGAGATCCCGCGGCCAGTGCCAACGCCGATCAGCCGCTCGTCGGCGGACCATGAGTAGGCCCTCACCGAGTCGCCGGCCGGAAGGAGCCGCTCGGCGGCGCCTCCGCCGAGCGGCTTCACCCAAGTGCCGCGGTGCTCGAGCGACTCGTCGCGGTAGACGACCCGCCGGGAGTCGCTCGACCAGAAGAGCGGCGAGCCGGCAGCCCCCGTCGTGGTGATCCGCTCGCTCCGGAAGTCGCGCAGATCGTGGACCCAAAGATCGGACCCTTCCCCGGTTCCCTCGAGCACCGCCAGGTACCTGCCGTCGGGAGAGACCTCCATGCTTCCCCGGAGCCGCACCGCGAGCGGTAAGGGCTGCCGCGCGCCATCCCGCCCGATCCACACCAGGGGATTTTCGGCGACCGCGCGGCCCACCGCGTACACGAGGGTGCCGTCCTCGGTCACCGCCCACTGCGAATTGCCGTACACCTCGGTTCGCACGCCGGCCAGCACCGGCACCGCCGGCCCGGTGACGCGGCGCGCCATGGTGTCGAACCGCGCGGCGAAGACCGTGGAGCCACGGTTGAAGAACAGATGTCCCGCCCCATACCGGGCGTCGTACCCCGTCACCGGCAGCACCGTGTCGCGCTTGGTGGCGAGATCGAACACATGGATGCCGTCGAAGGCGCTGTAGAGCACCGACCTCCAGCCCGGCAACAGGGACGGCCAGCACGCGGCCGGACCATCCCGAAGCACCTCGACCGGACCACCATCCGCCGAGATCCGCAGGAGCCGGGTGCACTCGTCATCGGTGAACACGATATGCCCGTCCGCGCCCCAGTCGGCTCCCCCGGAGTTAGTGACCTCGGCGACTCGCACCGGTGTCCCTCCGTTGATCCGGACTTTCCGCATCTCGTTGCCGACGAAGAAGCCCACCCAGTTGCCGTCGGGCGAGAAGAAGGGGCCGTAGGCGCCCTCGGTACCGGGCAGCCGGACGGGGTCGTACGAGTCGAATGGCCGGACGTACAGCGCCGAGCGGCCCCCCACCGATCCAGCGTAGACGAGCGTCGACCCATCGCGGGAGATGGCGAACGCCCGTCGGCCGTTGCCGAGCGAGGCGGCGCCGATGAAGGCCATCGGGATGGAGTCGGGCAGCACGAGGTCGACCCGTGACACCAGCGGGGCCGCGGCCGGCGCGTCCGAACCCGACTGACCTCTGGATGCGGGCCGGAGCCAGCCCCAGAGCGCGATGGCGATAGCGGCCGCCGCAAGCGCCGAGGCGCCGATGAACAGGCGCTTGAACGACTGGGTGCCGTTACCCCAGGCCCCCGCGGGCCTTCCCGCGGTGTTCGCCGTTGTGTAGGCGGGGTTCCCCAGGGCCTCCGCGAATGCCTTGGCGCTCTCGAACCGGTCGGCGGGCAGCTTCTCCAGCGACCTTGCTACCGCGGCGTCGACATTCGGCGGGACCGACTTCCGTACCTCACGCACCGGCCGGGGGGTATCGGTGACGATCCGCATGATGATCTGTTGCGCCGAGGACCCCACGTGCGGCGGGTTGCCGGTCAGCATTTCGTAGAGCACCGACCCGATCGAGTAGATGTCGGAGCGCGCGGTGATCTGCTTCTCCGCGGTCGCCTGCTCGGGACTCATGTAGTGTGGCGTGCCGAGACTCAAGCCCGTTTCGGTCATCCGTCCGCCGGCCGCCGCACTGACCGCGAGCGCGATCCCGAAGTCGGCCACCATCGGCCGGCCGTCGTGCAGCAGGATGTTCTCGGGCTTGATGTCCCGGTGGATCACCCCGTGCCGGTGGGCGTAGTCGAGCGCGTCGGCCACCTCTCGCGCGATCCGGACCGCCTCGTCCACACCGAGCTGGGTTTCGCGATCGAGCTTGGCACGGAGGGTTTCGCCGTCGATGAACGGCATGACGTAGAAGAGGAAGCCATCCGCCGTGCCGCTATCGAACAGGGGCAAGATGTGCGGGTGCTGGAGCGCCGCTGTGGTGGTGATCTCCTGCACGAAGCGTTCGGCCCCGAGCACGGCGGCCAGCTCGGGCTTCAGCACCTTGAGCGCGACCTTCCGCCGGTGCTTCAGATCCTCGGCGAGGTAGACCGTGGCCATGCCGCCCTGGCCGAGCTCGCGCTCGATCAGGTAGCGGTCCGCCAGGGCGGTGGTCAGGCGTTCGAGGGGATTCGGCATCGGGTGGTGAACGATAGCTCCGGTCGGGAAGCGTTAGGGATTTGCCTGCTCCTCGAGGGCGGCCACGTCAGCGAGATCTTTCGGGCGGCCGGCGGCCCGCTTGTTGGCGATCAAGTCCGCCCGACCTAGAAACGGTATTGGTCGGCCCCGCACCGGGCCCTCCACCCGACGCGACCAGGCCAGAGCGAAATCGGCAACCCCACTGATCCCGGTCATCAGATCGATCCGATTCGGCGGCAGTCCCAACTGGACGACCACGTTCGGCTGTTCGAGATCAGTCCGGCTCACATCAATGGACTCGAGGGGCGCACCGAACGCCGCCAGGGCGCGCCAGGCCCGGGCCGCATTCTCCGCCGAGCGTTCGATCCACACGTCGAGGTCCTGGGTGCCTCTGGGGATGCCGTGAACCGCCAATGCGTGGGCCCCCACGACAAGGAAGCGGACTTCGGCGGTCGTCAACTCCGACAGGAGTTCGAGCCAGTCGTCCGTCACGGCTTGATGATCTTGATCGGCATTTCGGATCGAGAATAGGTTGGAATCGGCCGCCCGGTCAGTTCCCACATCCGGTCGCGGAGCGTCCAAACCATTTCGAGCCGTTGGCCCGGGGTCGTGGTGGCCGACAGGTCATCGCCCGGCTCCTCGCCCAGGCGGAAGACCCGTACCGGCCACCGGGTCGGATCTCGGGGGATGGCGGAATGGTCGCGGTCCATGATTGAAATGTAGCGACCTTGCCGAGCCGCCGGGCGGCTTGAGTACATTCCCCTTCCCTCCCACGGACTGAGCCCATGCGGACCCCGAGCCTCACCGTCCTCGCCCTTCTGTCCGCCGGCCCGATCGCGGCCCAGGTCGCCGAACCGCCCACCCGCGTGGAGGCCGACCAGCTCCGCCTCCGGATCGCCGCGGGTATCCGGCTGGGTTTCGAGCCCACCAGTCTCCGCATCGTCCCACCGCGCGAGGGATGGGCGCTCGGCATGGTCTCCTGGATCGCGGCGGGCAGGGACGGCGTGACCTACCTGCTGCACCGCGGCACGGAGGTGCCCCCGATCGTGGCCATCGATCGGGATGGGCGGGTGCTCCGGTCATGGGGCGAAGGCCTCTTCGTGATGCCCCATGGCATCAGGGTGGATCCGGACGGGAACGTCTGGACCACCGACGCCGCCACCTCGATCGTGCGGAAGTTCAGCCCCGACGGGAGGCCGCTGCTGACGATCGAGGTTGGCGGCCAGCCGTCGCCGTGCCCCAACAATTTCTGCAGCACCACGGACATCGGGTTCGGGCCGGAAGGCCGGCTCTTCATCGCCGACGGCTACGCCAACGGCCGAGTGGTCGAATACACCGGGGACGGCCGCAAGGTGGCGGAACTCGGCAGCCTCGGCACCGGGCCGGGCCAGATGCGGGTGGTCCACTCGGTCGTGGTCGGGCCGGAGGGCGTGATCTACGTGGCCGACCGGGAGAACGGCCGGATCCAGCGATTCGACCTCAAAGGAAAATGGCTCGGGATGTGGACCGGTTTCGGCAAGACCTTTTCGCTCGCGCTCGACGGCGACGCCATCTGGCTCGCCACCCAGGCGAGGGACGAACCCAACTTGGCGCCGGGTTGGCTGATCAAGGTGGACCGGTCTACCGGGAAGATGCTGGGGTACGTGAACTCCGAAGGCAACCATGGCGTGACGGTCGCACCGAACGGCGACCTTTTGCTCGGTCCCGGGCCGGCCCGGGTGCCGGCGCACTACCGACGGATCCCCTGAACGCGGGGCCAACTATATTTCAGCCATGCCTCTCAACGTCCATGACAACATCCTCGGCGCGATCGGCCACACCCCGCTGATCCGTCTCAACGCCATCGTCCGTGATGTCCCGGCCACGGTCTACGCCAAGGTCGAGACGTTCAATCCCGGCCACAGCATCAAGGACCGAATGGCGCTCCGGATGGTCGAGGACGCCGAGCGGAGCGGGGTGCTCAAGCCAGGCGGCACGATCATCGAAGGCACCAGCGGCAATACGGGAATGGGCCTCGCGCTCGCGGCGATCGTCAAGGGCTACCGCTGCATCTTCACTACCACCGACAAACAATCGCGCGAGAAGGTCGACGCGCTCCGGGCCTTCGGCGCCGAGGTGGTGGTGTGCCCGACCGACGTCGATCCCGAAGATCCGCGCTCCTACTATTCAGTGTCGTCCCGGCTGGTGGCTGAAACGCCCAACAGCTGGAAACCCAACCAGTACGACAACCTCAGCAACTCGGCGGCCCACTACGAATCGACCGGGCCGGAAATCTGGGAGCAGACCGAGGGCCGGGTGGCCCATTTGGTGGTGGGGGTCGGGACCGGCGGGACGATCTGTGGCACCGGCCGGTACTTGAAAGAGAAGAACCCCGCCATCAAGGTGTGGGGCATCGATACCTACGGGTCGGTCTTCAAGAAGTACAAGGAGACTGGAATTTTCGACAAGCACGAGATTTACCCGTACGTGACCGAAGGCATTGGCGAGGATTTCCTGCCCGCCAACGTCGATTTCAGTGTCGTCGACCATTTCGAGAAAGTGACCGACCGGGACGCGGCGATCTTTACCCGTGAGTTGGTCCGGAGCGAGGGGATCTGGGCCGGGAACTCAGCCGGGTCGGCGCTGGCGGGGCTGCTGCAGCTCAAAGACCGGTTCAAGGCGGGTGAGATCGTGGTGGTGATCTTCCATGATCACGGCACCCGGTACATCGGCAAGATGTTCAACCCGGACTGGATGCGGCGGATGGGCTACGAGAATCTCGAAGGGCCGACCGCCCGAAGCCTGGTCAAGACCAAGACCGGCGCGGACCTGGTTGGGGTCGAGGAGACCGCCACGGTGGAGCAGGCGCTGGCGCGGATGGTGGCCAACGACTTTTCGCAGATCCCGGTGACCAAGGAAGAGCGGGTCGTCGGCTCATTGCGGGAGGCCCATGCCTACGCCTGTATCGTCAAGGATCACCAGGTCCGGCATGCTCCGGTCCGGTCGATCATGCAGCCGGCCTTTCCGTTCGTCGATATCGAAACCCCGGTGGAATTACTGGCGCCGATGATCACCCCGGAAAACCCGGCCGTGCTGGTCCGGGACTTCCCGGCCGCCAAGACCTACGTGCTCACCGGCTACGACGTGCTGCAGGCGATCTAGAACCGGCAGTCGATCGTTCCGTAGGGTCCGAAATCGATATGGAACTCATCGCCTGGTCGCGCCGCGACCGGGCTCACGAACGAACCGCCTAACACCACTTCGCCGGGTTCGAGGGCCACGCCGTGGGGCGCCAGTTTATTGGCGAGCCAGGCCACGCCGTTGGCCGGATGGTTGAGCACCGCCGCCGCCACGCCCGACACTTCAATCTCCCCGTTCCGGTAGCAGAGCGCCGAAACCCAACGCATGTCGCCCTCGGTGGGCTTGAAGGGGCGGCCGCCGAGCAGGATGCCGGCGTTGGCGGCGTTGTCGGAGATAGTATCGGTGACCTTCCGGGTCACCTTGGTCTCCGGGTCGATCTGCTGGATCCTCGCGTCGATGATCTCGACCGCCGGCACCACGGAGTCGGCGGCCGCGAGCACGTCCGCCAAGGTACAGTCGGGGCCGCTGAGCCGGCGGCCGAGCACGAAGGCCAGCTCCACCTCGACCCGGGGCACGATGAACCGATCGGGCGGGATGGTGGCCCCGTTGTCGAAGAACATGTCGTCGAGGAGCACGCCGTAGTCCGGCTCCGAGATGTTCGAGGCATACTGCATGGCTTTGGATGTGAGGCCGATCTTGTGGCCCTTCACCGTCCGGCCCCTCGCCAGCTTCATCGCGACCCAGTGGCCCTGAATCGCATAGCCGTCGGCGATGGTCAGGTCCGGAAACTCGAGGGAGAACTGCCGGATCTGTTTCCGGCTCCGTTCCGATTCGTCGAGCCGGCGGGCCAACTCGGCGTATAGTGCGGGGTCCACGGGGTCTCCGGCGTTAGGGTTGCTTGAAGCGCGCGTGCAGGTTGTTGTGTTTCCAGCTCCAGGCCTCGCTCGTTTCGTGAAGCTCGAACGAAAGCGCCAGGGGCCGGGTCTGAAACAGCTCGGCGAAGTGCTCCTTGATCATCGCGAAGAGCAGGTCGCCGGTGGCACGTTTGACGGCCTCCGGGCGGCCCGCGCCGATCGTGAGCCGGGCGTGGACGAATCCGTAGTCGGCGGCCTGGTCGGCCACGGCGTATTCAGTGAGCCGGTGGGCCCGGGACCGGATCCCGCCGGTTGGAAAGACCCCGCCCTGATCCATGAGGATCCGGTTGGCCTTGGCGAGCAACTCGGGAATCCGGGCGGCGTCGCCCAGGTTGTCGGTGTATTCGACGATGAGATGGGGCATCGGTGCTAACCTCCCACGATGGTACTGGTCAAACGGCCGACACCCTCGACTTCGGTGGTGACGACATCGCCGGCCTGAACGTTGGCGAGTCCGTCGGGTGTGCCGGTGAGAATGAGGTCCCCCGGCGAGAGGGTCAGGAAACCGCTCAGATACTCGATCAGCCAGGCCACCGAGAAAATCATCGCGCTCGTCGAACCCGTCAGGGTCTCGCGACCGTTCACGGTGGTTCGGAGCCGGAGGTTCGTGGGGTCAAGCACGTCGGCCCGGTCGACGAGCCAGGGGCCCAGCGGGGTGGCATGGTCCCGCCCTTTGACCCGGAGATTCGGCCGGTAGTAATTCTCGAGGTAGTCGCGGAACGCGTAGTCGTTGGCCACCGTGTAGCCGGCCACATAGTCGAGTGCATCGGCCTGGCGGACCCGGCGGGCGGTTCGGCCGATGACCACGGCCAGTTCGCACTCGTAGTGCATGAAGGTCACGTCGGCGGGGCGACGGACCCGGCTCAGGTGGCCGCAGATCGTGTTGGCCCCTTTGAGAAAGACCAACGGTTCGGTCGGCGGCGCGAAGGCGAGTTCCTTGGCGTGGTCAGCGTAGTTGAGGCCAACGGCAAAGATGGTTCGCGGCACCAGCGGCGGGAGCCACCCCACGTCCGCTTCGGCCAGCATCCGGCCGTCGGATAGGCGAACCATCCCGTCGGAGTCGGTGGCCGCCCATTCGGTTCCCTGGAACATCACCCGGGCCCGCTTCATTCCCGCTCCACCGGATTCTCGAGAACCCCGACCCCCGCGATCACGATCCGGACCCGGTCACCGGGGGTGGCGAGGGGCGGCTCGTGGGGCTCGCAGAGGAGCAGGATATCGCCGGGTTCGAAGGTGATGAATTGGGAGACGTCCGCCAACAGGTGGGCGGCGCCGCGCACCAATCCCCGGCCATCCGCCCGGCACACGATCCGGCCATTCACTTCGATGACGACCTCGAGACCGTCTGGGTCGAGCGCGCCGCCGGGGTCCACCACCGGCCCGATGGGACAGAAGCCATCGGGGCAGCGCTCTTTGATGGCCGGCCGGTAGTGCGACTGGTAGGGGATGCTCACGTCGTTGGCCACCACCAGGCCGGCCAAGTGGGCCAGGGCTTCGTCCGGCCCGACGCCGGACATGGTGCGCCCGATGACCAGGCCCACGGTGCCTCCCATCCGGAGGGCGGGCACCCCGGCCGGGCAGGGGATCGGATCGCCGGGGCCGATCCAGGTGTTGGCCGGCTTCAAGTGCAACACCGGGGCCTTGGGCGGGGCCTTATAGGGGTCCCGGTTGAGCGCATCGCCTAACGCCCGCCATGTCTCCAGCCGGTTGAGCGCCGCCGCATAGACCGTCCGGCTCATGAGATGTAGGTCGGGATGCCCGACAACGCCGATTCCCGGACCGGCGACCCGGCCCCGTCGAATGACTCGACCACTGATCCCTCGGTAAACCACCGCTTCGGCGCGGGGCCGCCCCACAGTTGCTGGCGCCGGATGTCGTCCCGGTCCCACCGGATCGGCTCGAAGTCGGGATCCACGGTGAGATAGTCCGAGCTGTACAACTCGATCCGGTGGCCGTCGGGGTCGCGAAGGTAGAGGTAGAACGCGTTCGAGATCCCATGGCGACCGGGACCGCGTTCGATCTGGGCTTCCATCCGCGCGCCCGCCAAGATGTCGCAGAGCTGAGTGACCCGGCTTCCGTCGGGGAGGTAGTAGGCGAAGTGGTGCATCCGGGGTCCGGCGCCGTTGGTGATGGCGAGATCGTGGACGTTGCCCTTGCGGTGCATCCACGCGGCCCAGGTCACCCCGTCCTTATCCTCGGTGAACTCGCTCAGGCGGAATCCCTGGGTCCGCTGGTACCACGCCGCCATGGCGCCCACGGTCGGACTGAACAGGTTCACGTGGTCGATCCGGGTGATCCCGGGGCCCCGGTGAAGATCGTAGCGTTGAAGCAGCCACGGGTGGCGAACCGACTGATAGTAGTAGGTCATCGGAAAGCCGAACGGGTCCTGGATTCGGAGCATCGAGGGCCGGTCGAGTTCGGATTCCCGCCGAGTGGCCAGGCCTTCGGCGCGGGCCAGAGCCTCCAAATGATCGAGGGCGGCCTCGGACCCGACCTTGAAGCCGAATTGCCGGACCTGCGGGACGGGGCCGGTCTCGAGTTTGAGGCTCCACTCCCGATCCTCGACCCCGCGGAGGTAGAGCGCGCCGGGGGTTTCGTGGAGCACGTTCAAGCCCAGCAGGTCGACGTAGAACCGTTTCGAAGCCGCGAGGTCAGCCACCGACAGCACCACGTGGCCGATCCGGATGATCTCTGGAGGCGTCATGTCCGGGTCCTAACGCTTGCCGAACTGCGGGATCGGGTGGATGCCGAGCGGCACGGCCACGTTCTTGATCTCGGTATAGAACTCGAACGCATGCTCGCCGCCTTCCCGGTGGGTGCCGCTGAACTTGACCCCGCCGAACGGGGTGGGCAGATGGCGGACGTTATGGCTGTTGATCCAGGTCATCCCGGCCTCGATGCCGAGCGCCATCCGATGGGCCCGGGCCACATCGGAGGTCCAGATATACGCCGCGAGGCCATACTTCACGTCGTTGGCCTTGGCCAAGGCATCGGCCTCGTCCGTGAACGGGATCGCCACCAACACCGGGCCGAAGATCTCCTCTTGGGCAATCCGCATCCGATTGTCGCCGGTGAAGAGGGTTGGGGCGACATAGTTGCCCTCGGTGCCGACCCGGTGGCCGCCGGCCACCAGCCTGGCGCCCTCGGTCTTGCCGATCTCGAGGTAGCCGAGCACCCGGTCGCAATGTTCGGTGTGGATCAGCGGGCCCACCTCGGTATTGGGGTCGAGCGGGTGCCCGACCGTGACCGCCTTGGTCCGGGCTTCGAGCCGCGACACGAAGTCGTCGAAGATCGACTCCTGGATCAGGACCCGGGAGTTGGCGGTGCAGCGTTCCCCGTTGAGGCTGAAGATCTGGAACACGGTGCCGTCGAGGGCGCGGTCGAGGTCGGCGTCGGCAAACACCACCGAGGGCGACTTGCCCCCGAGTTCGAGTGACACCCGCTTGAGCTGATCGGCGGCATTCTTGGTGACGATGGTGCCGGTGGTGGTTTCGCCGGTGAAGGTGATCAGCGGCACCTTCGGGTGCGCCACCAGCGGGGCCCCGGCCTCTTCGCCAAAGCCTTGGACCACATTGAAGACGCCGGGCGGCAAGTCGGCTTCCTGGATGATCTCTGCGAGTTTCCAGGCCGTCAGCGGCGACCACTCGGCCGGTTTGAGGATCACGGTGTTGCCGGTAGCGAGCGCCGGGGCGATCCGCCACGTGGCCAGCATCAGGGGCGAATTCCACGGGGTGATGATCCCGCAGGCCCCGACCGGCACCCGGAGCGTGTAGTTGAGCCATTCATGGCCGACGGGGTACGTCCGCCCGTCCATCGCCTTGTCGGCATACTCGGCGTAAAAGCTGAAATTCTCGGCCGCCCGGGCAATCTGGGCCCGGACCACCTTGATCACTTGGCCGGCGTCGAGGCATTCGATCGTGGCCAGTTCGTCGCCGTGCTTCTCGAGGACCGTGGCGATCCGGATCAGGTGCGTCCGGCGGGCCTTCGGCGCGAGCTTTCGCCACGACTGGAAGGCCTGATGGGCCCGGTCGGCCGCCCGGTCGATGTCTTCGGCGTGCCCCCGCGCCACCCGGGCCAGCAACTGGTTCGTGGAGGGATCGAGGGTCTCGAACGTTTCGCCCCGATGCCCCGGCACGAACTCGCCGCCGATGAAATGGGGAATGACGGACCCGCCGAGCTTCTCGCGGACTTTCGTGATGAACTCCGGCGCAATGGCCGTCCCGCTCTGGCCCAAAGCCATCTCAACTCTCCTCGGTGGTGCTGAACATTCGGTCGATCGTCGCCATGGTGGCCGCCACTTCCGCCGGCGTGGCGATCAGTTCCTGGGTCGGGATCCCGAACGCGTACGCCGACGTCGAGCCGTCGAGCGCCTGGTCGATCGGAATCACTTCGACATGTCTGGCCCAAAGCCACCGGCGGAACACGGCCGTGTAAATCTCGGGGTCGTAGGGAGCCGGGCCGCCGCCAGTGGCCTCCCGATAGACCTCGTCCCACAGCGCCCGCAGCACGTTCGGCTGGGCGTCGACCTGCTCGCGCGGGTGCCGGGGCGATTGCATGGTCCGCTCGCGCGCCGCCTCGATCAGGGCCCGGACCTCGCGGGTCGGCACCGGGAGCACGAAGTGGAGTTGCTCGCTGGCCAGCAACGGCTCGGCCCGATCGTCGGCCGGCTCGATCAACTCGCTCAACCGGTTCCCGATGAAGACGGCCTCCGCGATCAGCAGGTCGGCCGGGTCGGGATGGGACTCGTGCCACTCGAGCAGCTTGCTCCGGGCCCATACTCCGACCGCTTTTTTCACTCCCAGATGAGAGAACCCATCGATCTCCGGGTATCGCGCCAGGATCTCCGGCGTCTCGAACGCCGACCGTGCCCCGTCCCACTGGAGGAGATGGATCCGCCGGCCCGCCCGGTGTCCGAGCAACGCGAGCTGCCGCACCAAGAGGCTCTTCCCCACGCCCGGAAGTCCGGCCATGAACACCATCCGCTGCCCGGCCGCCAAGGCCTCGAACCGGCGGCGAACCACCGAACCCGGAGGGAGGATGATCCCGTCGGTCATCCCTACGCGGGTCCGGCTGGTTCGTGGTGGGCCCGAAGCGCCACCAGGAGGCCCCGGCCCATCTGGCGGCCGGGTTCGGTATGCAACCGGTCCGCCACCAGGCCATCAAGATAGGTCAGGTACTCGGCAACCGAATAGGCGAACCACTCCCGGACGGTGGCGAGGCCGAACGGCGTGAAGAGCCAGAGTTTGTCGGCGTCCTTGACCACCGCGTCTTCGACTGAGCGGGGCGCGGGGCGGGTGTCGTGTCCGTCGATGATCGCCGCGATGGCCTCGGCCGGAACCTCGGGCCAACCGACCGCCGCGAGAATCTCCCGCGCGATCCGGACGCCCTCAACCTCGTGTTGGCGGCGGAGGTCCGGGTATTTGAGATGGGGACCGAAAGCGCCAAGGATCTTGTCCTCCGGCACGGTGCTCCAGCCCACGTCGTGGAGCAGAATCGCGGGCAGGGCAATTTCCGGCCGGGCGCCGCACGAGGGCACCAACTGCTCGGCAAACCGGAACGAGTACCGGGTGTGCTGGTCGTTCCGGCGGACACCGAGGTAGGGAAGGGCCCGCTCCCAAAGCGCGGCGAGGTTCATCGAGGGCCGCCGCGAACCCGGGGGAGTTTGCGGAACCGGTCGACGTCGGGCAGATCCCCGACCGACACGTCGATGATCGCCGGGCCCCCGTCGTGGAACGCGGCCCGGATGGCGGTCTTCAACTCCGCGGCGGTGCGAGCCCGATAGCCCGCCGCGCCAAACGCCTCGGCCAGCTTGACGAAATCGGGATTCACCAGATCGGTGGCGATGATTCGGTTGCCGTACAGTTGGCGCTGCATCTGCTGGACGTTGCCGTACTGCCCGTTGTTGAACACGATGGTGACGAGCCCGATCCGGTGCTGTACCGCCGTGGCCAGTTCTTGGACCGCGAACATGAACCCCCCGTCGCCCGCTATCGAGATGACCGGCACCTCGGGCCGCGCCACCTTGACGCCCAGCGCGGTCGGAAACCCGAAGCCCAAGGTGCCTTGATAGCCCGTCGTGATGAAGGTCCGCGGATGATAGACCGGGAAGATCGCCCGGGCCGAGAAGCCGACTTGGGTCAGTTCCTCGACGAAGATCCCGTCCTCGCCGAGTTCGTCGCGAATGACCGTCAGGAACTCCCGCTGCGGCGCGAGGAACGCGGTGTCGGCCTGCCACTTCTCGGCATGCGCCTGCATTTCAGTCTTCCGTGAGGCCCGGACGGGCACCGCCCGAGCGACCCGCTCGATCAACGGGCTGAGCGCATCCTCGGCCCGGGCAGTGATGGCGATGGCCGGCGCGTGAATCCGGTTGTGGGCCTCCGCATCCACGTCGATCCGGATGATCGTGAGATCATCGTCCACGCCCCACGACTGGAGGGGCACCCGGAGATTGGTGCCGATGGCCAGCACCACGTCGGCCTCCTTCCAGAGGGGATGGGCTGCCGGCTGGACCAAACTCAAGTAATGCCGGCTGTCGAGCACCCCGTGCCCGGTCCGGTGGGCCACGACCGGCGCTTGGAGCATCTCGGCGAGCTGCCGAACCTCGGCCGAGACGCCTAACGCCCCGCCGCCGACGAAGATCAGGGGCCGGCGGGCGGCAGCCAGCCGGCGGGCGGCGGCGTCCATGAGGTCGAGGTCGAGGCCCGGGTACTCCGCGGGCAGCCGGATGTCGGGCTCGGACACCGCCGACCGACGCTCGAGCACGTCCATGGGGACCTCGAGTCCAACCGGGCGCGGCCGTCCGGAGCGGAGTTGCCGGAACGCCTCGGCGATCAGACCGGGCGCTGCGGCCGGGCTCTCGATCCGGGCCGCCCACTTGGTCAGCGAACGCATCACCCCCAGCTGATCCGGAATCTCGTGGAGGATCCCCTGCTGCCGCCCGATCGAGGGCGACGGAATTTGTCCCGTCAGGCAGAGGACCGGCGCGTTCAGCGCATAGGCGGTCGAGAGGGCGGCCGTGCTGTTGAGGAACCCCGGTCCCGGGACGACGCTGTAGACCGACGGCCGCCCGGTCGCGAGCGACTCGCCTAACGCCATGTAGGCCGCGCCTTGCTCGTGGCGGGTGTGGATGACCCGAATCCGATCCCGGGCGTCATAGAGGGCGTTGTAGAGCCAATCGTTCTGGATGCCGGGCAGGCCGAAGACGGTCTCCACCCCTTGGGCAATGAGCCCCCGGACGACGGCTTCGCCGCCGGTCAACATGGCCTCGGTCATGGCGTTCCTTGCAGTGAGGCCAGCGCGTCGATGACCCGCTGGGTCGTCTCGGGCAGGCCGATGCTGATCCGGAGACAGCGGACCTGTCCCGGCCCCGCGACGGACCGGACCTGGATCCCGTGTTCGGCCAGCCGGTGGAAGGCGTGATCCGGGTCCGCCGGCGCGGCCAGGATGAAATTGGCCGCGCTAGGCCAGTGCCTAACGCCAAGCCGGGTCAGGGCGCCGGAGAGGGTTCGGCGGCCCTTGGCGGTGAGCGCCACGGTGCGGGCGACGTGATCCTGGTCGGCCAAGGCCGCGAGCCCGGCGGCGTGGGCTGGACCGCTCAGGTGGTAGGTGAGGCGGAACCGCCCCAGCCGGTCGACCAGTTCCGGCCGGGCGATGCCGTAGCCGAGCCGGAGCCCGGCCATGCCGTAGCCCTTGGAGAACGAGTGGACGATCACCACCGGCCGGCCGTCATGGATGGCCGCCACCGTGTCGGGAAACGCCGGGTCGTCGACGTATTGATAGTACACCTCGTCGGCCACGACCAAGACCTCGGGCGGGAGCGCGTCGAGGACCGTCCGCACCGCGCTCGCGGGCATCACCACGCCGGTTGGGTTGCCGGGATTGCAGAGATAGAGGAGCCGGGTTCGGGGCGTCACCGCGCTGAGAATTCGGGTCACGTCGTGGGCGGCGGTCTCCGGATCGAGCGGCACGTCGACGGCGACGCCCTGGTTGTTTCGAATCGTCGTGGAGTAGACCGGGAACGTCGGCGAGCAAATGATGGCCTCGTCGCCCGGCTGCAGGGACGCCCGGGCTACCAGGTCGAGCACCTCCGAGGCGCTCGAGGCCGCGAAGAAGTGAGCGGGGGTCAGGCCGCGCCCGTGGTGATCGGCCAGCGCGGCCCGAAGCGTCCCGTCATCCCGGGCTGGGTACCGGTGGACCCGGTGGGCCTCGCGGATGATGGCCTCGACGACCCGCGGCGAGGGGCCCAGCGGGTTCTCGTTGGTCGAAAGGTCGACGAGGTCCAGGGTCACGTCTGGTATCCGATCACCACCGACTTGGATTCGGTGTAGAGGTCGATCATCGCGGCGCCATGTTCCCGGCCGATCCCGGACTCCTTGAGCCCGCCCATCGGCAACGCCGGATCGGTCCGGGCCGGCGAGTTGACGAAGATGGTGCCGGCCTCGATCCGCGGGATCAAGCGGTGGACCGCCGAAAGGTCTTCCGAATAGATGCTGGCCGCCAGCCCATATCGGGACTGATTGACCCTTGCCACCAGATCGGCCTCCGTGTCGAACGGGATGGCCACCAGGACCGGTCCGAACACCTCGTCGCGCTCGATGCTCATCGCCGGCGTGGTGTCGGTGAACACGGCGGGTCGGACGAAATAGCCGGGCCCGCCCGGCTCGTTGGCCGGGCTCCGGAGCCGGGCGCCGTCGGCGGTGGCCCGGGCAACGGACCCGAGCACCCGGTCTCGGTGCCCGTCCGACACCAAGGGGCCGATCTCGCTGCTGGGGTCGAGTCCGGCTCCGATGCGCATGCCGGCGGCAATTGCCGTGACTCGGCCGACGATGTTCTCGAACAACGGCCGGGCCACGAACAACCGGGAGCCGGCGGCGCAGACTTGTCCGCCGTTGTAGAAGATCCCCTGCGCCACCGCGGCCGCGACCCGCGCCGGATCGGCGTCGGCCAAGACAATGGCTGGTGATTTGCCGCCGAGCTCGAGGCTGACCCGAGCCAGTCGGCCCATGGCGGCCACCCCGACCTGCCGGCCCACTTCGGTCGAGCCGGTAAACGTCACTTTGGCCACCCCGGGATGCGCCACGAGTGCCGCGCCGGTCCGATCCCCACCCGTCACCACGTTCAAGACGCCCGGCGGGAGGCCGGCCTCACTGGCGAGCTCGGCCAGTCGGAGCGTCGAGAGCGGGGCTTCCACCGCCGGTTTGAGGACTACTGTGCACCCGCACGCCAGCGCGGGAATGGCTTTCCACGCGGCCATCGAGAGCGGCATGTTCCAGGGAATGATCCCGGCCACGACCCCGACCGGCTCCCGCCTGGTGTAGGCCACGTACCCGGTGCCCGGAGTCCGGAGGCTCAGATCGAGAGTCTGACCGGTGAGCTTGGTGGCCCAGCCCGCCATGTAGCGGGTAAACCGGATCGTCCCGCTGACCTCCCGCTCCGCCCCCTGGATCAACTTGCCGTTCTCGATGACGATGAGGTGCTGGAGCTCGACTGCGTGCGCCTCGAGCAGGTCGGCCAAGCGCAGCAGACGGGCTTCCCGCTCGGCGGGTGTCAGGCCGCGCCACACCTGGTCCCGAAACGCTCGCGTCGCGGAGTCCACCGCTATCCCCACCGCGCCGGCGGTGCTATCGGGTACCGTGGCAATGACGGATTCAGTGGCTGGGTCGACGACCTCCAGGCGGGGGCCGGTCTCGGTGGAGCGGGCTCCATCCACCCATCCCGACTTCTGTGGCTCAGCGAGCCAGCGAACCAGGTTCGAATCCAGCGGACGCGGCACGGTCATGAGGGAAGTTCTCCAGGGGCTTTGGCCGACTGGATCAGCCGGTCGAGCATCGAGCCGAGTTGATGTTGCTCGGCGTTGGTCAGGCAACGGAATATCTCCTCATTGCGGCGCGCGATCAGCAGCATGACGCGGCCCCACAGGGCTCGTCCCGGCGGCGTCAGGCTCAGGGCCACGCCCCGGCCATCGAGCGGACTGGGTGTCTTCGAGACCAACTGGCGATTCACGAGTCCCTGGGCCGCGCGACTGGCCTGGCCCTTGGTGAGATTGGCCTGAGTGGCCAGCTCGTTCACCGACACCGGCGCGAACCGAACCGCTTTCCCGGCGGCCGCCAGCCGCTGGGCATTGCCGATGGCGGCCAAACACCGGGCCTCACCGAGCGGCAGGCCAAACTCCTCGGCATACGCGGTGGCGCTCCGCTGGTCGGTGAGTTTGTTGACCAGATGGAGCCGATAGGTCAGAAACTGCTCCAGCGGCAGGGCGGGCTTACGGGACATGGGGGGTGTCCCGACAGCGGGCCGTTGCCGTCGCGATCAGCGGAAGCACCTGATCAGCGCGGTCGAGGCGGCTCATCAACGACAGGCACACCATCGAGAGTAGCATCGGCGCTCGCTCCGGCCCTACCGTGGTCAGGGCCTGGCACAACACGCTGTACGCTTGATCGAGTTCGTGATCGGTCATCGCCCTACTCCCGATTGATCGAAGGCGGCCGCCACCGCGTCACCGTCGCGCCCGTGCCATCGTCCCATCACGTATCCGTCGGGCCGCACCAGCACCATGGCCTCGTCCATCCCGTGGCCCAAGCCGTACCGGCGCCAGGCCTCGGCCGAGTCCGGGGAGATCGCGAGCGGCGTGATGCCCCGGGATCGGAGTTGGTCGACGCCTCGGGGTTCGTGGTAACCGAAGGCCAGGCACACGAAGTCCGCCCCGAAATGACTGGTGAGGTGCCGGCCGCCCGGAAGTTGCGCGTCCGGGGCGGTCGAGCCCGGTGCCGCCAACCCGTTCGCCCAAGGGGCCTTGGGCTCGGGCTGATTGAGCGGGGAGCCAAGGTAGGCGATCGGCGTGGTCTGCCGCGGATTGATCAGCGAACGCACCGTCGGATCGTTCGCCGCCAGGCGGAGGGTGGCCTCTCGCATCAGTTGATAGGCGAAGTTCGGCGGCGCCATGAACTCCGTGCTCTTGGCGCCGTAGGCCATGTTCTCCAGCGCGGCGTGCCGGCGCTCAACGGTGTAGGAATCCAGCAATTGCTCCGGCGCGCGGCCGGTGATCACGCGGGCCAGTTTCCACGCCAGATTCCCGGCGTCGTCGAGGCCCGAGTTCAGCCCGCGGACCCCGAAGATCGGAACCAGGTGCGCTGCGTCGCCGGAAAAGAAGACTCGGCCGTGGCGATAGGTGTCGAGCGTCAGGCATTTGGCGTTGTACATCGAAATCCAAAGCGGCTCCCAGGGGGCGTCCTCGCCGATCATGCTGAGGTGGCTCTGCACGCGCGGCAGGACGTTCTGTGGCTTCACGGCTTCGACGGGGTCTTCATCCGCCCGGATCTGGTAGTCGATCCGCCAGACGTTCTCGGGCTGGCGGTGCATCAAGATCGTGGAACCCGGGTTGCTCGGCGGATCGAACCAGGCCAGCCGTTCAACCGCCCGCTCGGTCGGTTGCCGGATGTCGACGATCACATACCTGCCGTCGTATTCGGTTCCTTTGAGCTCAAGGCCCAACTGGTCCCGGACCGTGCTTCGTCCACCGTCGCAGGCGACGACCCAGTCGGCCTGGACGGCGTGCCGGCCGGTTGGAGTATCCACCACGACCTCGACCCCGTCCCGCTCAGGACGGACGCTGGCGACTCGGGCGTTCCACCGGATATCGGCGGCCGGTTGGTGCGTCAGAGCCGCCTGGTGGGCGTACTGCTCGATGAAGTACTGCTGGATGTTGAGCATCGGGGCGAACCGCTCCCCCGGCTCGGACGGCATCGTGAAGTGAAGGACCTCCGTATCGCGGAAATAGCTCCGCCCGCCGACCCAGGGGAGTCCCTTCCGGACCAGGGGCACGTCGGCCCCGATCCATCCGAGGATCTCCTGCGACCGCCGGGAAATGCAGATCGCCCGGCTTCCGGTGCAATAGCCCTCGTCCGCCTCAGCCACGAGGCTCGGCACTCCATAGCGGGCCAACAACGCCGCGAGCGTCAGGCCGACGGGGCCGCCGCCGACGATCAGCACCGGGATCCGGTTCGGGAATGGCGGGGTGTGGTTCGAAATGGGCGCCGGGGTCCGGTTGGCAGGTTCCGCAACGATAGGTGTCATTGGTTGTGTCCGCAACTAGTTGCCGGGGGCTGGTCGGGCCCCGGGCTTCCCCTGTCACGATTTCGGGATACCTTTGGCACCTGTCGGAGTTCCTACACTCTCATCGGAGGTGTTATGGCTCGGAGATGGTCGTCGTTCTTCAGTGGCTTTGCTCTGATCGCCGTGCTCTCGGGGCGGGCAGTTGGCCAGGCCGAGACCATGCTCGATCTCAACACCGCGACGCAGGCACAGCTGGTGGCGTATCCCGGCATTGGTCAGGCCTATGCCGCCAAGATCATCGCGGCCCGGCCGTTCAAGATGCGGAGCGAACTGGTGTCGCGGAAGATCATGCCCGCCACCGAGTACTTGAAGATCAAGAAGTGGCTGACCCCGACCTCCGAGGATGCGGCGGCGGAAGCCGCAGCCAACGTGTCGGCGCCCGCCGGTCCGGCCACCGACAGCGAGGGCCGTCTCAACCTCAACTCGGCGAGCCGGGACCAGTTGGCCAAGCTCCCCGGGATCGGTGAGGCCTATGCGACCAAGATCGTCGGGGGCCGCCCGTACAAGACCTTTGATGAACTCGTCAGGCGGAACATCATGCCCGCCGCGGCGTTCAACAAAGTCCGGCAGCACTTGTTCATTCAGTAACCGCCCTTCCGCAGTCATTTGGACGAGAAGGGGCCGGCTCGCGTGAGCCGGCCCCTTCGTGCTTCGCGCCCGGAGCCCTAACGACGGGCCCGCCATCCCGCCAATAACGCTGCTTCGCGGGCCGCCGTCAGGCCGGGACGCTTGCCATCCGGCCAGTCCGGATAGGTTGCCCGGTACCAGGTCAGGGTGTCCCGGGCCACGTCGGCAAACGGCCGGTGGGTCAGACCCGCTGCCCTGGCCTTAGCTCCACTCAAGTTGAAGGCGCCGATCCCTCCGTCGAGCCCGCTCGGCATTCCGGGATCGCGGTAGTCGTTGCGGGGCGGCCACCAGAGCGGCAAATCGAAATACGGGCGGACTTTCTGGCTCCGGAGGAAATCGGCGTCGACCCAGGTCAGCGAGGAGGGGGTCGTGGTCACCGCCTTGATGCCGTAGAGCATCTCGGCGAACGTCATAATCGGACCAACCGCGTTGTACTGGCCACCCCGTCGGTTTTCGACCATCTGGATGACCCAAGCCGCCAAGTCGCGGGCGTCGATGGCCTGAACCGGATCATCCGGGGCCCCGGGCGCCAACACGTCGCCGCCCCGATCCATCCGCACGGCCCAATAGGTAAAGAGGTGGTTGTTGTCGCCGGGGCCGAGGATCCAGCCGGGCCGAACCACGGTATAGTGATCGGGCATCACCTCGGCCACCGCCGCTTCGCAGAGGGCCTTGAGCGGGCCGTAGAACCGTTGGGGGTCGTGCGGCGTGCCGGCCGGGAGCGTGGCCAGCGGATAGGACTCGTCGATGTTAGCCGTGTGGTAATCGCGGTACGCGTCAATGGTCGAGGTGTACATATAATGACCGACCGATCCCTTGAGCAGTTCGGCCGAGGCTTTGACGTCGGCGGGCACGTAGCCCGAGTTGTCGATGACCACATCCCAACTCTTGCCCTTGAGGGCGTCGAGTTGGCCGTGACGGTCGCCGATCAGCCGCTCGGCTTCCGGAAACAGGTCGGCGCCGGTCCGGCCCCGGGTAAAGAGCGACACCCGATGGCCCCGCTCGATGGCCTGGCGGACCATGTGAGGGCCGATGAAACCGGTGCCGCCGAGAAAGAGAATCCGGAGCGTTTTTTGGGCCGGGACCGCTGCAAAGGTGATCCGCCGGAGACCAGGGAGGCTGAGCAAGCCGGCGGCGGAGGACGTGAGGACGGCGCGTCGGGTCCAAGTCATGAGTCGTGAATCTCGGTTGGGGTATCCGTCCCTACGGTTCCGGGCGGGGTGGGTTTCCGGTTCCGCCGGTCAGGGACGGAACACCGCAGCGTGCCCGAAGGCGTCGCCGCTGTTGCCGTGCGGCCACCGGCTCCGTACGAACGAAATCCCGCGCTGCCCTTCAGCGGACCGAAAGGTCTCGTCCCACGATAGCCGGCCGCTCGCGGGGTCGATCCGCGCCATCAGCATTCGATTCTCGCCGCCGTTTTCGGCCCCGACGATGAAACGGTTGGCGCCGGGGTCTTTGGCCAGCCAATGGGGGCGGAAGGTGCTGTCGGCGGTGAGGCGGGAGACTTCGCGGGGATGGGCCGGGTCCTGAACGTCGAGCGCCACGAGTTGATGAAGGTTGCCAACGGCCATGACCCAGTAGTGCCCGACCACGATCGGGATTCCGCAGGACCCCATCGGTTCCGGCGGCATGCTGATGGTATAGACGTTGGCGATCTTGGGCTCCGGCTCGCCGAGGCCGGTGACGCGGTAGAACCCGCAGCCAAAGGCGTTGAGCAGGATCGACCCGTCCGGCATGACCCGGGGTTCAAACGGGTACCCGTGCCCTCGAGGCAGCACGCCACCCTCGGGGAGTTTGGCCGGGGGCACTTGCAAGGTCCGCAGGAGCTTCAAGTCGGACAGGCGCCAGATTTGAACGACATCGGCGCTGGTGTCCTCCATCATCGGGGCACTGGTCATCAGCACCCGGTCGATGGCCGGCATGGCGGCAAATGAGTAGGGCCGGATCGGTACGCCGACGGTGGAGTCGGCGGCGCTGGCGGTTCTGAGGACCACACCGTTGGTGTCGAGTTCCGCGATGCCGCCATGCCCGCCGGGCATGGTCGGGTCACCGGCCAACGGGCTCGGGCCGTCGCTCCGAAGGAAGCCAACCAAGACATGGCCGTTAGGTAAGCGAACGATGTCATGCGGATATCGGTACGGCGCCACGGGTGGCAAGCGCCGCACCAGTGTCGGATGCGCCGCGTTTCTCGTATCGAACAGGAATACCGCTTCGTGATGATGGCTGTTGGCGAACAAGAGTTGGCCCGAGTCCGGCAACTGATACTCGAGGTGATGGGGCAGGGAGCCCGTGATCCCGACTGGCACCGTCGTCAGCACGGTTCCGTAGGTCGGGCTCGCAACTCCGACATCCACCACCGCCAGGAAATCGGAATCCGCCCCGTCCGCGTCGCCGGCCCAAACATAGAGAAAGCGCGAGGATGATGGAGACTCGGCGGCCGGGCGGCAGCCCGCTGTCAGGATCGCCGCGTACAGCAGCGCTCGCCTCATGGCTTCGCCCCGGTCCGGGTGGCTTCGGCATCGACGTCCTTGGCCCACCCGGTGAGCAAGGGGCGAAGCCGCGCGGCAATGTCGGGACGGGTTGCCGCGAGATCGTTCCGCTCGCCGAGGTCCTTGCGGACGTCGAAGACCATCGCCGCGTTCCCGTCGATGAGCAGTTTCCAGTCGCCGAGCCGAACGGCCTGCTGGTTGATGTTTCCGGTCTTGGTCCGCCAGAACAGGGTCCGTTCCACCTCAGGGGCCCGGCGGGTCAGGATGGGGAGGAGGTCGATGCCGTCGAGACGGGTGTCGGCCGGGACCGGGCTGTTGGTGGCGGCCAGGATCGATGCGGTCAGGTCCATCGTGATACCCACCTGGCCCGAGACGCCGCCCGCGGGAATCCGGCCCGGCCACCGGATGATCGTGGGGACCCGGATGCCGCCCTCCCACAGGGTGAACTTGCGATTGAAGAGGGGGGCATTCCGAGACAGCCACTCGCCGCCGTTGTCATTGGTGAAGATCACCAGGGTGTTCTGCTCGAGCCCAAGGGTGCGCAAGGTGCTGAGGATTTCCCCGATGCCGCGATCGGCCCGTTCGATCATCGCGACGTAGTCGGCCCGGGTGCTGGTCGAGTCGTCGAACGGCATCAGGTGACGGGCGTTGTCGCGGGCGACCGACGGATGATCGGGCCGCTGATACGGCCAATGCCCGGCGTTGAAGGCAACTTCCAAGAAGAACGGCCGGGCCTGGTTCTTGGTGATGAACGACACCGAGTGGTCAGTGATGAGGTCCGTCATGTAACCGGTGACCTTGACGGGCGTGGCGTTCTCGAACAGGTCGGGCCGGCCGGCCCCGTCGGTGTGGGTGTAGTAGTCGATGTAGCCGCTCTTGAAGCCGAAGAAGTAATCGAACCCGTGGGCGTTCGGGCTGAACTCCGGCTTATATCCGAGGTGCCACTTCCCGAGGAGCGCGGTGGCGTAGCCGTTGTTCTTGAGGAGTTGGGGGAGCGACCGTCCCGTGACTGGGAGGCCGATTTCGGCGTGATGGCTGGTCGGGCCCCAGAGCGGCTCCTCGAGCGCCACTCGCTGCTGGTACCGCCCGGAGATCAGCCCGGCGCGAGTGGGGGTGCAGAGCGGCGCGTTGGCATAGAAGTCCGTCAGCCGAACACCCTGCCTGCCTAACCGGTCGATGTTCGGGGTCTTGATGTCCGGGGCGCCGTAACTCCCGATGTCACCATAGCCGACATCGTCGGTAATGATGAGGACCACGTTCGGCGGGGGCGGGGTCCGGTTTTGGGCGCCGGCGGGAATGCTCACCGCAGCCAGGAGCAGGACAATCGCAAGTCGATAACTCACTTGAGCCGGCGAAGCTCCGCCTCCGCCACGATGAACCCGAAGCCCGGCCAGCCCCTTGAATCGATCACCCGACGGAACCACTGCCGGGCCTTGGCCGTGTCGCCCCGGACCAGATACCAGTTGCCAAGGCCGTAGCTCAACGTGGCGAGGGTAACGTCGCCGGTGTCGGCCGGGGTCACCACCTGGTCGGGCCCGATCAAGCCGCGGTAGAGCTTGAGCCGCCGGGCGTACCAGACCGTCGTCGGGAGGGAATCGGGCCGCCGGTCGAGCATGGCCTTGGCCTCGGCGGCCCGGCCTGCTCGGGCGAGCGACATCCAGAGCCAGTCGGTGGACCCGGCCAGTTCGCCGGGGTCCGGCGCGATCGGCTGGGCTTTGGCGAACGCGGCGGCTGCCCCGGGAAAGTCCGCCTTGGCGAAGCGGACCACGCCCAGGTGATACCAGAGTCCGTAGATCGAGGGGTCGAGTTTGGTGCCGGCCTCGAGATCGGCCCGGGCCTTTTCGAATTCGCGAACCGACAGATACCGATGACCCCGCCACCGGAGGAGGAGCGCGTTGTTGGGCTCGATGGCCAAGCCCCGGGTGAATGTGGCAATCGCTTCCCGAAACTGGCGCACCCCTGATTGGGCCACGCCGAGGGCGATGATCTTGGTCACGTTCTTGGGATCGGCCTTGAGGGCTTGCTCCGCTCGGGCCACCGCGCCGGTGTCGGGCTGCGACCGGTACTCGACCCCGGCTGGGGAGCGGTACTGAACGGACTGGCTCTGAGCGAGTGCCCAGGGGGCCGCCAGAAGGGGGGCGAAGATCCATCGAGCGCGCATTGGGCCTCGGGGTTGGAATTGGAAGTGGGGAATCTGTTGGTGCTATACCAAGGCGCCGGCACCCAGGAACGCCGAGACCTCCGCCAGGCCCTGCTCCAAGACGGTTCGGTTGTTGGCGTACCCGATTCGGACGTAGCCCTCCATGTCGAGGGCGCTGCCCGGGGTAAACATCACACCCTTGGTTTCGACCAGCCGGACGCAGAAGCTCTCGGACGACTTGGGTTCGGAGTACTTGAGCAGCGCCGTCGTGCCGGATCGGGGTTTGATGTACGATATCGAAGGTTCGGCGCCGATCCACTGATCGAGCACGGCCAAGTTGGTGCGGACGATGTTGCGGCTCCGGGCCAGGATCTTGGCCCGGTGCTCGAGAGCAATCGACGCGAAATGATCGTCGAGCATGCCGACGCTGATCGTGTTGTAGTCGCGGTGCCGCGCCACGGCGTGGATCAACGATTGGGGTCCGGTAATCCAGCCCAGGCGCAAGCCCGCGAGCGAAAAGGCCTTCGACATGCTCCCGGTGCTGATGCCCCGCTCGTACAGATCGGCCACCGAGTCGGTGGTGCCGCTTCCCTCTTGATCGGTGCCGCGATAGACCTCGTCGGACAGCACGTAGGCACCGGACGCCCCGGCGATTCGAACGATCGCCTCGAGCGTCGGGCGGTCCATCAGCGACCCCGTCGGGTTGTTGGGGTTGCTGAGCGCGATGATTTTGGTGCGAGGGGTGACGAGCCCGGCGAGCTCCTCGAGATCGGGCAGGAAGCGGTTCGACTCCGTGAGCCGGAGGCGCTTGACCGTGGCGCCCAGGCTTTCGGGAATCGAGTAGTGCTGCTGATAGATCGGCACCAGGGTCACCACCTCGTCACCGGGTTCAACGAGGGTCTGGTACACGAGCGAGTTGCCGCCGATGGCGCCATGGGTGATCACGACGTTGGCCGCGCGCTGGGCCGCATAGAGTGATGCCACCAGCTCGCGGAGCCGGGCGGACCCCTCGATGGCGCCATAGGTGAGCTTGAGGGGCAGGAGTTCGTCGAGGATCGTCCCCTGCTTGCCGGCGAGCGTCAGCAGCTCCCGAACGGTCAGGGATTCGACGCAACTTTCGGCCAGGTTGTACCGACAAGTGGTTTCGTACCGGTCCATCCACCGTTCAACGGCGAATTCCTCAATGTGCATCAGGCCCGACCCTCGCCGGCCGACTGCTCCGCGACGCGCTTGAGGTTCGCGAGCCCCGCTTCGAAGTCCTTTCCGATCATCTTGTCCATGCTGACGAAGATGCCCATGAGTTTGGTCATGAAGCTGCTTGGGCCTTCCATGGTCCACGTGACCCGGGTGGCATTCCCTTCGGCGGCCAAGGCAAACACGGTCGTGTTGTGGGACTCGAACGGCTTCAGAAAATCGAGCTTGATCGTGATGCGGGAATGGGGCTCCGATCCCGTGATCTCCATCCTCCCCATGCCGGCCTTTTTGTTGCCATCCCACGCGTACACCGCACCAAGGCCCTGCGCCGCGCCGCTATGAGATCGTTTCATGCTGGGGTCGAGGTGCTCCCACGGCGACCACGTGTCCCACCGATGAAAGTCATTGAGGAGGCCGAAGACCCCGCTCGGCGGGGTCTGCACGGTTGCCGTGCGTACCACGCGGTACGAGTCCGGCCGGGTGGCCGCGAACAGCACGAGCGCCAGGACTGCGACGACGATGACAACGATGGCGGTCATGTGAATCCTCCTATTTGGCTTTGAGCCAGTAGCTCACCTTCAGCGCGAGGAAGTTGTCGCCGGGGGCCGAGGTGGCATCCCAAAGCGACCCCGTACTCACGAGATTGCCGGTCGGGAGCAGGTCGCTCCGGTTTTGCTGCCAGATCAGGAACAGGGTGCTTCCGGCCGACCACTCCCACCGGACCACCAAGTTAGACCGGAATGACAGGATGTTGAAATCGGGGCTCGCAAACCCGAAGGTCGCCGCGCCGTCGGTCACGGCGAACCGTCCGCCGGGCTGGCGGGCAATCGTGGTGCCGCCGGCCACGCCGTAGGTTCGAAGCGCGAAGCTCCGGGCCCGGGCCAATTCGCCAAAGCCATAGAACCGGCCGCTCGCCGCGAACGGTTCGGCATAGCCTTGCACGGTCAGGTTCGGCGAAAAGGCGTAGTTGAGGCGAAACTGGGTTGCGATGGTACTCTGCTGAACGAACCCGAAAACGTAGCGCCGGCCGAACGTGGCCGCCGAGCCGCCGCCTAACGTCGCGATGTACTGCTGGGGGTTGACCGAGCGGGTATACCGGGGCGTGACCGACGCCTCCCACTGCGGGCCGGGCCGGGTGGTGATCCCGGCGCTCAGGCTCGTCGCCGATCCGTCCAGCTCATCGCGGCGATAACTGGCGCCCACGTTCCACGTGGTGCGGGACTGCTGATTGCCCGACAGTCTGGCCTGCACGTTCCAGCCATCCGGGGTCTGCATGTAGGGTCCGCCCCGGGTCAGGGTATTGCTCATGGCCCGGGGGGCATAGCCGACGCCCAGCCCGAGGTTCCAAAAGTTCCGGAACACGAAAGTCGAACTCTGGTTCAAACGAAGGAATTGCCGGTCGAGCCCGAAATCCCACTGCCCGACGACCGAGTGGCCCACTCGGAGATACCGAAACACGCGGTTCGGCTTGGTGTCCTGGAGTTGCAGGTCGGCGTTGAAGTCGATGGCGTCGGCCCGGGCCATTTGGCCGATGTCGTTGATCTCGAACCCGGGCGACTTGACCCCGACCTGGATGCCCCACAGAGTCAGCCGGCCCGCGTTCTTGTCGGCCCGGACCGAGGCGGTGTACCCGGATAGGGAGGTCCGGAGCGCGTCATAGGTGAGGTAGTCGGCGTCGGGACGCTGGAAGTATCGGGCACTCGACCGTTGGACCCGGTCGATGGCCGCGCCTTCACCGGCCACCCGGCTGAACCCGGCCCAGCCGGTCAGTTCGTATTTGCCCTCCTGGAAGCGGAGCCGCCAATCGACGCCGCCGGTGACGGCATCCCGAGCCAACAGGGCGCCGAGGCCGCCGGCGTCATCCACCCCCCGGCGCACCCCGGTCAGGACCATGCCTAACGTCGATTGGTCCCGGCCCACCTCCTGCTGGAGCCGGAGCACCCCGAATCCGGCCGGTGCCTCGACCGCGGAACGGGTGATGAGTCCGGTGGTCGAGTCGTACCCCTCGCCGAATTCCCGGCCCGTGACCGAGGCGAGCAGCCCGACCGAGAGCCGGGACGGGAGCCGGCCCGTGACCTTGGCCGCGCCCAGGATGGTGGTGTTGCGGGGTTCATTGACGAAATCACCCGAGGCGCCGCCTCGGGGGCTCGCCCCGATCCGGCGGGTATAGAAATAGGTGGGCCGCCCGAGAAAACTCTGGGCCCGTCCCGTCAGGATTTCGTTGCCCTCGACGAAGAACGGCCGCCGCTCCTCGAAGACGGTCTCAAACGCGGTGAGATTGACCTCGGCCGGGTCGGCCTCGACTTGGCCGAAGTCCGGGTTGACCGTGGCATCGAGGGTCAGGTACGTCCCGAGCCCGGCCTTGAGATCCGCCCCCGCCCGGCCGACGAATTTCTGATCGAAGGGATTCTTCGGATTCTGGTTCCCGCGGAGCGTCAGGTCGGCGGCGACGTAGGGGACCAATTCGATGCCCCGGGCCGAGTTGATGTTGGCGATGCCCTCGAGGGTGCCGAAGAACGACGACCAGCCAGACTGATCGCTGGCCCGGGGAATCATGACCCAATAGTGATCGGCATTCTGGTCGGGAATGGCGCGCTGAATGTTGAGGCCCCAGGCCTGGTCGCGGGCCCCGAACCGGAGTTGCGAAAACGGAATCCGCATCTCGGCGGTCCAGCCGGCGCTGTCTATGCGGACCGCCGCGGTCCAGATCGGCTCGTATTCGTACTGGCGATCGGTTTGGGAGTCCTGCCCGTGATAGTAGTCGCTGCGGACTCCTCCGGAGGAAATCCCGAAGCTGTAGGCCGTCCGCCGGTCGTGATAGGTATCAAAGGACATTACCAGTAACTCGGCGTTGCTGGTGCCGTCTCGCCGAGTCACTGCGGTCGGGATGTTCAGAGGGTCGGGCCGGTGGAGCCGGGCGCCGACGTACACCGCGTCGTGGTCGTAGAGAAGCCGGACCTCGGTCTTGAAGCCCGGGTCGGCACCTTCGACCGGCAACTTCTCCACGAAGTCGGCAATCGGGACTGCCGCCGCCCACCCGGCGTCATCCATCAATCCATCAATGCGAGGAGCCGGGCCGGTGATCCGGACCGCTCGGGCTGTTTTTGGGGTGGGCTGACTTTGGGCAGACTCTGCCACGAGCAACGTCGACAATCCGACCAACAGGATCGTGGCTTTTGGGATTCGAACGATCACCTGCGATGTCCTTGGTTTTGGTAGTTCAGACGGCGGAACCGCGGTTTGGGTTTCGGCGCCGGGCCAGATCCGGAACAAACCTAACTCCCCCCGGGCCTTGATCGGGTTGGCCGGCGAGGCCACCCTTGGGGTAACCCGAAAGTCATCCTGTTGCCGGAGCCGCCATGCGTTTCGCGCTCGCTACCCTCGTCGTCACGGCCACCCGAGCGGCCACCGTTCAGTTGGCCCACGCCGAGGTGGTCCGCTATGAGATCACTCATCGGCGGGATATTGCCGGTGGCCGCTCGTTCGGTGCGGCCGGCCCGTATGAGTTGATCGAAGGGCGGATCCTGTTCGCGGTCGACCCAGCCAACCGCTACAACGGTCGGATTGTCGATCTGGGCCTGGCGCCCCGGAATGGGGCCGGCCGGGTGGAGGCATGGGCGGATTTTGCCGCGCTCCGGCCCAAGAACGGGCGGAAGGACGGCACCGTCTTGTTCGAAGTGTCGAATCGAGGGCTCAAATACGTCGCGAATCTTCTCGATTTCGGTACCATGGCCGCCCATCCCGAGACCCTCGAGGATCTCGGTGATGGTCTCCTGCTCCGGCTCGGTCTCACCATCGTGTGGGTCGGTTGGCAGTTCGATGTGCCGGAGGCCGATCCCGACCGGCTCGGGCTCTCGGTGCCGGTCGCGGTCGGTCCGCTCGGGGCGGAGATCACCGGGTTGATCCGGTCCGACTGGGTCGTTCCCCGTCCGCTGCGGGTGCTTCCCCTCGCCCACGGGAGTCACATCGCCTACCCAGTGGCCGATCCCCGATCGCCCGAGAACGTCTTGACCGTGCGGTCGGGACGGTACGCCGCCCGGCAGGTCGTGCCGAGGACCGAGTGGCGGTTTGCCCGGGACTTCGGCAATGGCCCGGACGTCGACTCCCTGTCGATCTATATGGCCCGGGGGTTTGAACCGGGGCGGATCTATGAACTGGTGTACCGGAGTCGCGCCCCCCGGCTGGGTGGACTCGGTCTCGCGGTGATCCGCGACGCGATGAGCGCGGCCAAGTATGCGCCGGACAGTCCATTCCCGGCCCGGCACGTCATCGGCTTCGGGGTGTCGCAGACCGGCCGCCTTCTCCGCCATTTTCTCTACCAAGGATTCAATACCGACGAACGAGGCCGGAAGGTGTTCGATGGGATGCTCGTTCATGTAGCCGGTGCGGGGCGGGGCAGTTTCAATCACCGGTTTGCCCAGCCGTCAAGAGACGGGCACCGCTTCGACACGTTCTTCTACCCGACCGATCTCTTCCCGTTCGCCAGTGCCTCGGCCACCGATCCGGTCACCGGACGGACGGATGGCCTCTATGCCCACCCGTTCAACGCCGCCGATCTTCCGCGGGTGTTCCAGACCAACACCGGCTACGAGTACTGGGGCCGGGCCGCATCGTTGATTCACACCACGCCGGACGGGGCCCGCGACCTCGCCGTGCCGCCTAACGAACGACTCTATCACTTGGCCGGCGGGCAGCACGTACCGGGTCCGTTTCCGCCGGTCGACACCACCCGTCATCCAGGGTCCCGGGCGTACCGGAGCGAACCGCTCGACTACCGGCTGCCGCTTCGGGCGCTGCTGGTCAGCCTGATCGAATGGGTGCGACACGGCACTGAACCGCCGCCGTCGGTCTATCCCCGAATCGATCGGGGCGAACTCGTGCCGCTCGCGGGTCTCCGGCTGCCGGTGATTGCGGACCTCGGCCGCCCGGCGGTGGTGCACCAACCGGACCGGCTCGACTTTGGCCCGCGGTGGAGCCAGGGCATCGCCGACCAGGAGCCCCCGGGAGTCGGGGCGCCATTCCCGGTGCTGGTGCCGCAAGTCGACTCGCTGGCCAATGAGGTGGGCGGAGTGCGAAGCGTGGAGCTCGAGGTTCCGCTGGCGAGCTATCTACCGTGGAATCTCCGCAAGGGCCAACCGGGCGATACCACTGAAATGACGCGGATTCTCGGGACCTATCTGCCCCTCCCGCGGACGGAGGCGGAGCGGGCCGCCGCGAACGATCCCCGGCCAAGTATTGCCAGCCGCTACCCCAATCGGACGGCCTACATCGTTGCCGCCCGCCGGGCGGCTGAGGGGTTGGTCCGGCGGCGGATGCTCCTTCGGGATGACGTCGAACGGGCGGTGACGCGTGCCGGGGCTCAGTGGGACTGGACGATGGCCCGTTAGGCAGGACCCTCGGCCACGAAATGAGGGTTGTCGAACCCCGGCTTTCCGTACCGGAGGTCCTCGCCGCCGATGGTCCGGACCCGCCCCCCGGCCGCCGCCAAAACCGCGTGACCGGCCGCGATATCCCATTCCATCGTGCGGCCGAGTCGGGGATAGAGATCGGCGTCGCCGGAGGCCACCAGGCACAACTTGAGGGAGGATCCGGCATTGGTGGTCGAGGCCACCCGGCGGCCCTGGAGGAACGCCTCGAGCGCGGCGGCATCGCCGTGGGAGCGGCTGGCCACGACCACCAACCCCGATGCCGGCACGGCCCGGCAGCGGATCGGGCGCCGGCCGGCCTGATCTTCGACCCAGGCGCCGTGGCCGACGGCGCCGACGAACAGCCGGTGCAGCGCCGGCGCCAGCACGACCCCGAACACGGGGCGGCCCCGATGCACGAGGGCGATGTTCACCGTGAATTCGCCGTTTCGGCTGATGAACTCCTTGGTGCCGTCGAGGGGATCGACCAGCCAGAACCAGTCCCCGACCTCCGGGGAATGGCCGGCCGCCACCGCCTCCTCAGCCACCACCGGGACGCCCGGGGCCAGGCGCTCCAGGGCCGGGGTAATGATCGCCTCGGCCCGGTCGTCGGCCTGGGTCACCGGCGACCGGTCCTCCTTGCCGCGGACGGCAAAGTCGGTGGCGTAGACCTCCATGATCGCGGCGCCGGCAGCCCGGGCGATGGCGATGACCTCGGCTTGCCAACCGGCCTCGCCGATCATCGATTCGTCCACGACGCACCTGCCTTTTCTTGGGTTGGGCGGCCAATATACACGCAACTTCGTCCCGGGCTCCGTGGCACAGCCCTTGCGCCTGCCCGGCAGGGCCGGGCAGGCGACCCGGGGCACCGATCAGAACACACTACCGAATTGGTCCATGAAACTCACCCACTTGCAGCGCCTGGAAGCCGAAAGCATCCACATCATGCGGGAGGTCGTCGCCGAGAGCGATCACCCCGTCATGCTCTATTCGGTCGGCAAAGACAGCGCCGTGATGCTACAGCTGGCCAAGAAGGCCTTCCATCCGTCACCGCCGCCATTTCCGCTCCTTCATGTGGACACGACCTGGAAGTTCCGGGCGATGTATGAGATGCGGGAGCGGATGGCTCGCGAGTTGGGCATGGAGTTGCTGGTGCATCAGAACCCGGAAGCCAAGGCGCTGGGCGTCAATCCGTTCGACCATGGCTCGCAAGTCCATACCGACATGTGGAAGACCCAGGGCCTCAAACAGGCGCTCGATCTCCACGGATTCGACGCGGCGTTCGGCGGGGCCCGGCGCGATGAGGAAAAGTCGCGGGCCAAGGAACGGATCTTTTCCTTTCGGAGCGACCAGCACCGGTGGGACCCCAAACTTCAGCGTCCCGAACTCTGGCGTCTGTACAACGGGCGGAAGCACAAGGGCGAGTCGATTCGGGTGTTTCCGATCTCGAATTGGACCGAACTGGACGTCTGGCAGTACATCCATCTGGAGAACATTCCGATCGTGCCGCTGTACTTTGCCGCTCCGCGTCCGGTGGTCGAGCGGGACGGCACCCTCATCATGGTGGACGACGACCGGATGCGGCTTAAGCCGGGCGAGACGCCGATGATGAAGAAGGTCCGGTTTCGGACCCTGGGTTGCTATCCATTGTCCGGAGCGATCGAGTCCGAGGCGGATACCCTGGTCCGGATCATCCAGGAGATGCTCCTGACCCGGACGTCGGAGCGGCAGGGCCGGATGATCGACCACGACACAGCTGCTTCGATGGAGAAGAAGAAACAAGAGGGGTACTTCTGATATGGCGCACGTGTCCGATCTGATCGCCACCGACATCGAAGCCTATTTGCGCCAGCACGAGCGGAAGAGCCTGCTGCGGTTCATTACCTGTGGGTCGGTCGACGACGGCAAGAGTACCGTCATCGGCCGGCTGCTCTACGAGTCGAAGATGTTGTTCGACGACCAACTCGCCGCCATCGAGGCCGACTCGAAGAAGTGGGGCACCCAGGGCGGCGAGATCGACTTCGCCCTGCTGGTCGATGGCCTGGCCGCCGAGCGAGAACAGGGAATTACCATCGATGTGGCCTACCGGTTCTTCAGTACCGACCGGCGGAAGTTCATCGTGGCCGACACCCCGGGGCACGAGCAATACACCCGGAACATGATTACCGGCGCTTCCACCGCCGACGTCGCAGTCATCCTGATCGACGCCCGGAAAGGGGTTCTGACCCAGACCCGCCGCCACAGCTACCTGGTGAGTCTGATCGGGATTCGGAAGGTCGTCCTCGCGATCAACAAGATGGATTTGGTCGATTTCTCGGAGACCACGTTCCGCCAGATCGACGAGCAGTACCGATCGTTCGCGGCTCAGATTGGTCTCACCGACATCACCTCGATTCCGCTCTCGGGCCTCAAGGGCGACAACATGGTCGACCCGAGTAAACGTACCCCATGGTACCACGGGCCGACCTTGATGGAGTTTCTCGAGACCACCGAGATCGACGAGGAGCGCCTCCAAGCCGGTCCGCTCCGCCTGCCGGTCCAGTGGGTCAACCGGCCGAACCTCGACTTTCGGGGCTTCTGCGGCGTGATCACCGGCGGGTCCGTCAAACCCGGCGACCGGATTCGGGCCCAGCCGTCCGGCCGGGAAAGCCGGGTGGCTCGGATTGTCACCGTCGACGGCGATCTCCCTGAAGCAGTGGCCGGCCAGTCGGTGACCCTCACGCTGGACGACGAGATCGATATTTCGCGCGGGGATCTCATCTCCGGGGCCGAGTCGCCGGCTGAAGTGGCGGACCAATTCGAGTGCACCATCGTTTGGATGGCCGATGAGCCGATGTTGCCCGGCCGGCCCTACCTGCTCAAGATCGGCGCTCGGACGGTCAGCGCCACGATCACCGAGCCGAAGTACAAGGTCAACGTCAATACGATGGAGCACTTGGCGGCCAAGAAGCTCGACCTGAACGAGATTGGCGTCTGCAACATCGCCCTCGATCGCCCGGTGGCGTTCGACCCCTACAGCGCCAATCGGGATAGCGGCGGTTTCATTCTGATCGACCGGATGACCAACAACACGATCGGCGCCGGGATGCTCCATTTCGCGCTCCGCCGTTCCCATAACATCCACCTGCAGCACCTCGACATCGACAAGGGTGCCCGGGCAGGGCTCAAGGGCCAGCGCCCGGTGGTGCTGTGGTTCACCGGCCTCTCGGGGGCCGGCAAGTCCACCATCGCCAACCTGGTCGAGAAACGGCTTCACGCGATGGGGCGCCACTCCTACCTGCTCGACGGCGACAATGTGCGTCACGGTCTGAACAAGGATCTGGGCTTCACGGACGCCGACCGGGTCGAGAACATTCGTCGGGTGGCTGAGGTGGCCAAGTTGATGGTTGACGCCGGGCTAATCGTGCTGACCGCATTCATCTCACCGTTCCGCTCCGAGCGGGCCTTGGCCCGGAGTCTCCTCGGCGAGAATGAGTTCGTTGAAATCCACGTCGACACCCCGCTTGACGTGGCGGAGTCGCGGGACGTCAAGGGTCTGTACCAGAAGGCCCGTCGTGGTGAGCTGACCAACTTCACCGGCATCGACTCCCCCTACGAGCCGCCGGAGACGCCCGACTTGCGAGTCAATACCGTGGGGACCACGGCGGAGCAGGCGGCGGATCAGGTCATCGAGCGCCTCCGGGTGCTGGGGCTGATCGATCCATGACCCTGCAGCAAGCCGTGGTGACCCTGGCTCTGGCCGTCCTCGTGGTCGAGTTGGTGCGCGACAAGCGGTCGCCCGCCACCGTGTTCGGCGGAGTGGCGCTGGCGTTTGTGCTGATCGACTACGTCGATATCGACACCAGCCTCCGGCAACTGACGAATACCGGCTTGGTCACGGTCGTCGTGCTGCTGTTGCTGTCGGTGGTGCTTGACAAAGCCCAATTGCTCGAGGCCGCGGCCGATCGGGTGGTCCGGGGCCCCTATCGGCTGGCCTTGACCAAGCTCTACGTCGCGACGGCCGCCTATTCGGCATTTCTGAACAACACGGCCGTGGTGGCGTCACTGCTCGGCCCGCTCCGCCAATCGCGGCAGCACTCACCATCGCGTCTCTTGCTCCCGATGTGCTTCGCTGCCTCGCTCGGCGGGATCCTGACCCTGGTGGGTACCTCCACCAATTTGTTGATGAACAGCCTCCTGGTCGGCCGCCAGATGCCGGCGCTCCACATGTTCGATTTGTTCCCGGTCGGGATTCTGATCGTGGTGGCCTGCGGGATCACGATGGTGCTCCTGTATCCCTCGATTCTCAAGGAACAGCCGCCGGTGGACGATGTGGCGTCGGACTACTTCCTCGAGGCCACGGTGAGCCCGACCTCTCGCTTGGTGGGCCGCTCCGTGCAGGCCAATGGGCTCCGGAATCTGGCTCATTTGTTTCTCACCGAAATCGTCCGAGGCGGCCGGGTCATCGTGCCCGTCGAGCCGGACGAGGCGATTCAGGCCAACGACGTCCTGGTCTTCACCGGCGACATCACCCGGCTCGATGTGCTGGCCCAGTTCGACGGGCTCAAGACCCACGGTGACCACTACGACTTGCCAACCGATAACTTGGTCGAGGTGGTCGTGGCCGCCCACTCCACCCTGGCCCGGCGGACGATCAAGGAAGCCGATTTTCGTTCCCAGTTCGACGCGGCGGTGATCGCGGTGCGACGGGGCAGCGAACGACTGGCCGGCGCCATCGCCAACGTGCCGCTCGAGGTGGGCGACACGCTCGTCCTGGTGGTCGGTCAGGACTTCGAGAAACGCAACAACCTGGCCCGAAACTTCGTCGTCGTCTCCCGCCGCGAGGTGCAGAAGTTCGTGGATCAGCGAAAGGGGCTCCTCGCGCTCGCCGGGTTCCTGGCCGTGGTGATCCTCTCGGCAGCCGGGGTGTTCGATTTTCTGAAGGGCCTGCTCATTCTGTTGACGATCTTTCTGGTCACGGGCCTCGTCAAGTCGAGCGACTTGCGGCGGAACATGCCCTATAGCCTGATCATCATCCTGGCGTCGGCCCTGGTGATCTCCCAAGTGATGATCAACACCGGCACCGCTGAACTCTTGGCCGGCGGCCTTCTGACCGGGGCGGAGAATCTCGGCCCCTATTGGGCCTTGGGAATCATCTTGTTCGTCACCTGGGTTTTGACTGAGTTGATGAGCAATAACGCCGCGGCCGCGCTGGCCTTCCCGGTGGCCGTTGGGGTGGCCCAGAAACTCGGACTCGATCCGATGCCGTTCGTCATGGCCGTGCTGTATGGGGCGAGTTGCAGCTTCATCACCCCGTACGGGTATCAGACCAACTTGATGGTGATGTCGCCCGGCCGGTACACCCTATCTGATTTCGTCCGCGGCGGCCTCCCGATCGCGATCGTGTTCTTGATCGTCGCGCTGCTTGCCATCCCGGTGTTCTTCCCCTTTCATTAGCCCCAGTCAACCGCTGGAGTTGCCATGATCGTCCCGTCGCCCGCGGCGCGTGGGGCATTCGTTGTTGCGTTGCTCGCTGCCGTTTCAGCCCGCGGTGTCTCCCAAACGCGATCCGTGACGTTCACGACGACCGAGGGGACCTGGGTGTCGCTGGACGTCGCACCCGACGGGCAGACCATGGTCTTCGAGCTACTCGGCGATCTCTATCGGCTGCCTCGGAAGGGCGGGAAGGCGACGCCGATACTGACCGGGACGGCCTTCCAATCGCAACCGCGATTCTCGCCGGACGGCGGGTCGCTGGTGTTCGTGAGTGACGGGAGCGGGTCCGATAATGTGTGGATTGCGGCGGCCGATGGGACCAATCCGCGCCAGCTGACCAAGATCCCGCGATCGTTGGTCATGTCGCCGGTCTGGTCGCCTGATGGGCTGGCGGTGTACGCAACCGTGGTCGAGGGCCGGGAGGCCGCGGAGATCTGGCGGTTCGACGCCGCGACCGGGGCGGGTGAGAAGCTCGTCAGCAACCGCAACGGGCCGCCCTCGATGCTGGTGTCCGCGCCGGCGCCCGGTGGGTATGGGCCGTACCCGAGTGCCGACGGTCGGGCGCTCTATTATGCGAGTGTGACGCCGAGTGTGGCGCGGTGTTACGTGCGGGCCCAGAGCGTGATCCTGCGGTACGATCTGGCGACCCGCACCGACCGGGCGCTGGTCCTCGAAAAGAGTCCCGCGATGAAGCCAGTCACCTCGCCCGACGGACGGTGGCTGGCGTACGGGGCAGCGAGTCGGGGGCAGACCGGCCTTCGGGTCCGTGATCTCGCCACTGGCGCGGAGCGGTGGCTCACATTCCCGCTCCAGCGGAATGAACTCGAGTCGCGGGCCTCCCGCGACGTGCTCCCGAACTTTGCCTTCACGCCCGACTCGCGGGCGGTGATTGCCGGGTACGGCGGGCAGCTCCATGAAATCCCGCTCGATGGAGGGCCGGTGGCGGTGATTCCATTCCGGGCCGCCGTCTCCGCGGAGCTCACTGAACCGCTTCGTTTCTCTACCCGGTTGACTGATGCCCCGGTGCGGGGCCGGATCGTCCAGCAGCCGGCGCTCGATTCGGATGGCCGGGTCGCGTTCTCGGTCCTGGCCCGGATCTACTTGGCCGATCGCGAAGGCACGGTGACGGGGCGCCTGACCACGACGGAGCATCCGCGTGAGTTCATGCCCGCGTGGTCGCCGGATGGCCGGTGGGTGGCCTTCGTCACTTGGGGCGCCGATGGCGGCCACCTCTGGAAAGCGCAGAGCGACGGGATCGGGGGACCGGTGCGTCTCTCCGAAGCCTCCGCGTTCTGGGCCGACCCGGTGTGGACGCCGAGCGGCGACAGTCTCGTGGTGCTGCGCGGCTCCACCAGTTCGAGCCACGCCGTCACCGGCGTGCCCGCCGATGCCGATCTGATGATCCTGCCCGCCGATGGAGGAAGGGGACGCCGGATCGCGGCGGCCGAGGGCGCCAGGCGGCCGCATTTCGGCACCGACCGGCGCCGAGTCTACGCCGCGGCCGGCAACGCGCTCGTCGCCATCGAACTCGACGGCGGGAGCCGGCGGACCATGGCCGTACTGCCCCGAGCACCGGACCTCTTTGCCGGTCCAGGTGAGCTCCGGCTGAGTCCCGATGGGACCCGGCTCGCGGCGATGTTCGATGAACGGTTGTACCACCTGCCGCTGCTGTCCCCGAATCCGGCCCAGCCGCCGGTCGTCGAGGTGGCGAATCCGTCATCCGGCGCCGTTCTGGTTGGGGAGGGGGCACCAGCCGGCTTCACTTGGTCTCCGGATGGTGGCACGCTGGCCTGGGTCAACGGAGCTCGCCTCAGCCGGACGACGCGGGGCGCCCCCGGGCTCGGCGTCCGGGAGCACCGTCTCGTCGTCGACGTGCCGCGAACCCGGCCAACCGGAACCGTCGTCCTCCGGGGCGCCAAGATCATTACGATGCGCTCGCGCGAGATCATCGCGCCCGCCGACCTCGTGATCACGAACAACCGGATTGCCGCGCTCGGCCCCCAGGGTTCCGTCCTTCTCCCCTCGGGCGCCCGGGTCATCAACGTGGCTGGCAAAGTGATCGTGCCGGGGTTCGTCGATGTCCACGCCCACTTGGGCCCGCGGCATGAGTTGCTGGAGCCGGAGGGGGCATTGTCGTACGCGAACCTCGCGTTCGGGATGACGACGCTTCGGGATCCGCAGACCGGACCGGACGTCTTCGCCTACGCCGACTTGACCGAGATCGGTGAGGTCGCGGGTCCCCGGGTGTTCTCAACCGGCCCCGGCGTCTTCGCTGAGCGGAATTTCGGGTCGCTCGAGGACGCCCGGCGGTTGCTGACCCGGTATCGCGATGACTACGGGACCCACCTGATCAAGTCCTATATCGTGGGCAACCGCCAGCAACGCCAATGGATGGTCCAGGCCTGTCGCGAATTGGGACTGATGCCGACCACCGAGGGCGGCGCCGATACCAAAATGGACCTGACCCACGCGATCGACGGGTTCAGCGGCAACGAACACTCGGTGCCGACGACGCCGATTTTCCGGGACGTGGCCGAGTTCCTTGGCCAAAGCGGCATGACCTACACGCCCACGCTGCTCGTCACCTTCGGCGGGGCCCTTCCGATCTACCGGGTGCAGCCCCGGGAAAAGGCCTACCGCAACGCGAAGCTCCAGCGGTTCGTGCCTGAGGAGGAGCTCTATCGCCGGTCGGCCGGCACCATGCTCGGCCATCCCGACGAGGACTACAATTATCGGGAGGCCTCGGCCGGCGCGAACGCGATCCAGAAAGCCGGGGGCAACGTCGCCGTCGGCGGGCACGGCGAAATGCCGGGGTTGCAGGTCCACTGGGAGATGGGCCTGCTCGCCGAGGGTGGGATGGCGCCCCACGACATCCTCCGGTCGGCAACCATCAACGGCGCCGAGGCGTTAGGTCTCGGTCGGGACCTCGGGAGCCTGGAGGTCGGCAAGCTGGCCGATCTGGTGGTGCTCGATCGCGATCCGCTGGTGAACATCCGCAACACCACGTCGATCCGTTTCGTTATGAAGAACGGGGTCCTCTACGAAGGCGAGACGCTCGACCAAATCTGGCCGGCTCGGGTTCGGTTGCCCGCGCCGTGGTGGCGGCGGGAATAGGGCGCCGGGTGGTCGGTTAGTTTCTCGGCGGCCTCGTGGGTGCTCGGATCATGGTCAAGTACATCGTTTCGACCTTAGCGCGGGCCCACGGGGTGCGGCGCAGGAACGCCAGGCTTGACGCCACACTCGGGTTGGTGGTGAAACAGGCGACCGTGACCTCCCGGCCCATCCGCTCCCAGCCGACCTGCTCGACGAGTTCGTCGAGCATTCGGTGGAGCGTGATCCCGTGCAACGGATTATTGGGATGGTCTTTCGGGGCGGCCATGGGCTCTGGTGATGGCCCCTAACGCCCGTCGGCCAACCGGCTGAGCGCGGCGAGAATCATCTCGTTGGTGGGCCGGATCTTGTAGTTGACTTCCGTGAACTTCCACCGAACGATGCCCCGCTTGTCGATGACGTAGGTCGTCGGGTGCGGGAGGCCCTTGCTGGCCGGATTGAAGAGCCCGTAGCGGTCGATGACCCGGTGGCCCGGGTCCGACAACATCGTGTACGCCGGGGCTCGGCCGTCGGCCTTGGTAATCACATTCGCCATCATGTCGAGCTGTTCTTTGTTGTCGATCGACAGCGCGACGATTTCCGTATCACCGCGTCGGTCCGGTCCCAGCAGGTCTCTCAGCTCCCCGAGCTGACGGCCGCAATAGGGTCACCAATGCCCGCGGTAGAAGACCAAGATCACGTTCTTGGTTCCCCGGTACCCTGACAGGGTCTTCGCCGACCCGTCGCGGGCCTCCAGCGTAAAATCCGGCGCCTCGGCGCCGACGGCGACCCGCGTCGTGTCGGTAGGCGGGTAGGTCCCCTCGTCCTTCGGTCCAAGCCGCCGGTCCTGGCCAAGGACCGGCGAGGCGAACAGCAGCCCCAGTGCCGCAACCACCGTCAAGCGCATCGATCCTCCATTGGTTAGGACCCTCACCGAAGGTAACCCAGCGGGTCGGCCACGACGAACCCGGGTCGCTCCTCTCAGGGCCGGTAGCGGGGCTCGGCCAACACCCGATCGTGCCGCCGGCTGAGTGTCAGCTGCGCCACTAAGGCCCCGATCAGCGCGAGGAACATGTCCCACTGGGTGTCCCACACATCCCCCTGGGTCCCCAGAAACGCGTCGGCCGAATCGCCGCCCAGCACGGCCGCCCACCACTCCACGAACTCGTAGCACGCGCTGAACGCGAGGCAGACCGCCGTTACCAGGACGAACAACCAGCGCCCCTGTCTGAGCGGCGAGGTCCGAAGCAGAATTTCCCGAACCAGGATCGCCGGTACGAACCCCTGGGCAAAGTGTCCGACCCGGTCGTAATGGTTCCGGGCCAACCCGAACAGATCCTGGACCCAGAAGCCGAGCGGAACTTTGGCGTAGGTGTAGTGGCCGCCGACCATCAGGATCATCGCGTGGACCGCGAGCAACCCGTAGACCAGGGGAGTGAGCGGAAACCGCCGAGCGGTGGCAAGCAGGATCGGCGCGCCGATCAGGACCGGGAAGATCTCGAGCCACCAAGTGGTCCGGTCGGCGGGCCGGAAGCCGGACCACGCCAGCACCAGGGTCACCCCGGCCACCAGCACCAGGGGCAACCGGTGCTGGCGCGTCATGATTAGAAGAACAGGAAGCTCGGCGGCGCCATCCCGTTCTTTCGGAAATTCGCCACGGTCTGGCCGGCGGTCCACATCGTGTGCTGGTTCAGTTCATCCCAAACCTGCCACCGCGGAATCATCGTCCCGAAAAACTTGACTTGAATGTCCCGGTCCGCGTCGGTCTGATCGGCCAGCATCTGGTCGAGCGCGTCGTACCGCTCGGCAATGTACTTCTTGAGGTCGGCCCGGCTGTTGAGCACTTGGGCGGTATCGGCGTCGGCGTACGCTCGCCCCTTGAGGAACCCGTTGGCGATGAACATGTTGGCCGACACGATGTGGTGCAGCTGCTCCGAAAAGGACCGTTGTGCCGGCGTGGCCCGGTCGCGGTAGAGGCGCTCCGGCATCGAATCAGCAAAGCTCAACAGGAGCTTTCGCTGGGCCTTGAGGGCACTTTGCTGGACGGCCCGATACTCCTTGGCCATGGCGAACTTGGCCGGCCCGGTTTCCGGGGGCTTGGGCTGGGCCATCAGGGACGAGACACTGGCCAGCAGCAGGCCGAGAGCCGGAATCGAAACGGAGCGCATCGGGAATCCTCGAAGAATGGATGTCAAAGATAGTGCCGGACTGACTCCTCGGACGAAGTCGGGCCCGATGACGATCCCGTCACCGAGCCCGACTTCGGATGGCACATTGGCCAGATCGTTCAGGGTGTCAACGCCTCTTTCGGCGCCAACCGGGCCGCCCACAGACCGGTGTTGAAGTCGGTGAAGAGGACGTGGCCCTTCCAAGGCATCGCGTTCATGACGAACGAGGCGTTCGGCGTGTACCCCTTCGGATCATACGGCTTGAACACCGCGATTTCCCGCCCTTGCTGGGCCAAGTTGCCCAACAACTGACCCGACACGTCGACCAACCGGACGCCACCCTCGTAGAAGGCCTGATAGAGGATGTCGTCTTGGACGATGATGTCGTGGGAGCCGAAGTCCTCGATCTCGTATCGGCCGACCGCCTTCGGCTTCATCGGGTCGGTAAAGTCGACGATGTGGACCAACCCCGCCGAGGTCTGGGGTACCCCACCCGGCGTCGTCATCTCGTTCCGGTAGTTGGTGCCGGCCCAGACCCGATTCGAACGGTTCATCTCTTCATCGCCGATGAACAGATAGGTCTTGCCGGTCGACGCCTGGACGTACGGGAAGATCTCGTGACCGCTGTTGACGTCGTAGACCGTGATCAGTTTCGGCTTCTCGATCGTGCCGCCGTACTTCCCGTTGCCGACGTCCACCACCACCGTGCCGGCGCCGCCCTGCGCCGAATAGGCAATGCCGTCATGGACCCAAAGGTCGTGGAGCCGGGCGTTCGGATGCCGGTATTCGCTGACGTACTTCGGATTCTTGATGTCCCTGACGTCGATGATGATGTACTTGGCCCCGCCCGAGACCGCGAACAAGTAGTCGTTGGTGGCGAACATATTGTGGACGCCGCCGGTGAGTTCCTGGTTGAACGTCGAGGCGATTGTCGGATGGGCCGGGTTGGCCAAGTCGAGAATCACGACGCCGTTGACCCGGTTCGAGGCGCCCTCTCGCGACAGGACCCCATAGCGGCCGTCGGGCGACACCGTGACGTCGTTGATCGTCCGGGCGTCGATCTTCACCGAATCGGTCTTGACGATGTTGTTGAGGTCGGTGATGTCATAGATGAGGCCCCAGCCGTCGCCGCCCCAGGTGCCGACGATGGCATAGTCGCGGCCGTCCTTACCGGTCCACGGCCACAGGTCGGACGTGTGGGTGTTGTTGATGTTGCCTCGGCTGGTGACCAGGATGGGCCGGCGGGCTTCCCGCGGTTTCACCTCGATGGTTCGCTCGGCAAAATTGTTCCCCGAACGGGCGATCAACGTGTAACGGCCGGGATAGTTGCCCGTGAAGAGCCCGAACTGGACAATGCCCGCCCCGCCCGGCATCCCGGAGGGGCCCACGGTGTCGGCGGGCACATAGCTGTAGGACCAGGTGATCGGGGCTTCCGGCGCCGGCCGTCCGTCGGCGCGGCGAGCGGTGGCGGTGAGTTCGACCACGTCACCGGTCCGGATCGTCGTGTCCCGAATCCCGATGGCAATCGTGGTGACCGGATTGGACGCCACGGTGTGGGTGACGGTGGCGGACTGCCCTTCGGCATCGGCGGTAATCGTCACCGAGCCGGCGGCCACCGCCCGAACATTGCCGAACCGATCGACCGTCGCCACTCCGGCGTTCGAGGTGCGCCACGTCGGGGTGAGGCCGGGTCGCTCACTGCCATCCGGATGGGTGCCTTTGGCCGAGTGGGTCACCGTCGAACCGGTGTAGAGCCGGGTGGCGGCCGTGAGCATCTGGAGCTTGGCGATGGCCGGCCAGGTGACGGTGACGCCGATTTCGAGTTGCAGGGGCGCGCACTCGGCGCCGCCGCAAGCGCCGGGTCGCTCGGCCACCGCCACCAGCGTGTGCTTCCCGGCTTGGAACGCGTGAACCATTCCGTCGCTATACGCCACCGCCCGGCGGCCGGCAAAAACCCGGATCGTGGCGTCGCGGACTTCGCGGCCTTGGGCGTCGAGCGCTTTGACCACCACCCGCGCCGAGTCGCCGGCCCGCAGGGTGAGGGCAGCGGGCTCGGCCACCAACTTGGCCACCGGGCCGGTCTGGGCCGCGAGTGGCAGGACGACGAGCAGGGTCGCCAGAATGGCGCGGCTGAACGAACGGATTAGCTTCATTGGAGCAGGTCCCCGGGCGAGAAATCGATGTTCAAGCGGTCACTGGATCTATGGAACGATGCTGATGAATAGCTTCATGCGCAAGGCGACCCTGGTCGCGGCGGTATCCGGCCCTGGTGTTTTGGCGGCTCAGACGCCGGCGCCGGCCGCCCCCACCGCCAACTATTGGGTCTACGTGGGCGCCGAATCGGCCGACGCGATCTACCGGATTCGGTTTGGACCCGGGGGGACGACGGTCGAAAAAACCATCGCGATCGGCGAGCTGGCGGCCGAGATGGAAGGGCCTCACGGGCTGGTGATCTCCCATGACGGCAAGTATCTCCACATGACGACCGGCCACGGGTTTCCGGACGGCAAATACTGGCGGTATGTGTTAGGCCCCGACACCCTGATGGGGCCAGGTACCCTGCTCGGGAACTTCCCGGCATCGATCGACATCTCCCCCGACGGCCTCTACGCCATCTCGGCCAATTTCAACCTCCATGGTGACATGGTGCCGTCGTCCCAGTCGGTGATCTATACCCCGACCCAGACCGAGGTGGCCCGGGTGGTGACCTGCACCATGCCGCACGGGAGCCGGATCGATCCGAGCGGGCGGTTTCACTACTCCGGCTGCATGATGGACGACCAGCTGGTCGAGATCGATACTCGGACCTTTACCGTGGCGCGCCGGTTTTCGCTGGCCAAGGGTGCCGAGCGGCCGCTCGACAAGGCGGACCGGGGTGAAATGGGGGCCCACCTTCAAACCGCCGCCGTGCCCGGCAAACCGGCCGTTGACCCCGCCGACGTCGGTTACCAGGGCATGCGCCACCAGATGAAGCCGAATTCGTGCTCTCCGACCTGGGCCCAACCGTCGGCGGACGGCAAGAAGGTCTACGTCGCCTGCAACAAGAGCGATGAGATTCTCGAGATCGACCGCGACGGGTGGGCCGTGTCCCGCCGGTTTCCGACCGGTCGGGGGGTGTACAATCTCGCGGTGACGCCGAACGGGAAGCTTCTCGTAGCGACGCTGAAGCAGGGCAGTGGGGTCCAGGTATTCGACCTCGGTACCGGCACCAGTGTCGCCCAATTCAAGAGTTCGACCACCGTGAGCCACGGCGTGGCGCTCAGCTCAGATTCCCGGTATGCGTTCGTGAGCAGCGAGGGGGTCGGGGCGGCTCCGGGGAAGGTCGATATTTACGATTTGGCCGCACTCACCAAGGTCGGAACCGTGGACGTTGGTCAGCAGGCCAGCGGGATCGCGTTCTGGAAGTTGGAGCCGGCCCACTAGACATTCTCATCATGTAATGATGCGAATATATTGCCTTTCTCTTCGTCGAGAGGTACATTGTCCTCATAAAGTGAGGACAATATGTACGTCTGGGAATGCCGGGGCTGGCCAAAATTCCGCTGGTCCCTCGATTCGTTGCTCGAGCCGTTGGGATCGGCCCGCCTGAAGCAGGGCCGACTGCTGGGCACCATGATCCGCCTTGGCTTCGACCTCAAACTCGAGGCCCAACTCGCGTCCCTGACCGAGAACGTCCTCAAGAGCTCCGAGATCGAAGGTGAGGTTCTCGATGGCGCGACGGTCCGATCGTCGGTCGCCCGGCGGTTGGGCGTCGCCGAGGCCAGCGTCACCCCGGCTGACCGGCGGACCGAAGGGGTGGTCGAGATGATGCTTGACGCCACCGAGCGGTACGACGTGCCGCTTACGGCGAAACGGTTGTTCGGGTGGCATGCGGCGCTGTTTCCGACCGGCTATGCCGGGGTCCGTCCGGTCCAGGCGGGCGCCTGGCGGAACGATGGCGACGGTCCGATGCAGGTGGTGTCTGGCCCGCTCGGGCGGGAGCGGGTTCACTACCAAGCCCCCCCGGCGCCGAAGGTGGCCGCCGAAATGGCCCGCTTCCTCGAGTGGTTCAATCGCCGGACCGAGCCCGAGGGTTTGCTTCGCGCCGGCCTGGCCCATTTGTGGTTCGTGACCATTCACCCGTTCGACGATGGGAATGGGCGGATCGCGCGGGCCATTGCCGATCAGGCCCTGGCCCAATCGGAAGGCTCATCCCAGCGGTTCTACAGCATGTCGAGCCAGATCCGGAAAGAGCGGACCCACTACTATGACTTGTTGGAGCGGACCCAGCAGGCCGGCCTCGACATCACCGAGTGGTTGCGTTGGTTTCTCGAATGCTTGTCGCGCGCCATCGACGGGGCCGATGCGGTCTCGGCCACCGTGCTCGCCAAGGCGGATTTCTGGCAGCGCTCGGCCCGGGAGCCGTTCACGCCCCGGCAGAAGCTGGTCTTGAACCGGTTTCTGGACGGGTTCGAGGGCAGCCTGACGGCCAAGAAATGGTCGGTGATCGGCAAGTGCTCGGTGCCGACGGCGCAGCGGGATCTCAACGACTTGGTTGAGCGCGCCATTCTGCGACGGAACCCTGGCGGGAGTAAGAACACGAGTTACAGTCTCTAACAGCCGGAGGTGACTCTGTTGCCTGATGTTCAATCGCCATCCGCTCCAACCGCCGGGATCCGAATTCCCCCGCCGATCGTCTACGCGGTTCCGCTCGCGGTCGGCCTGCTGATCCACCATTGGCACCCGATCCGGATTCTCCCGATTGGCCTGGGCGCGCCGGTCGGGATCGGGGCTTTGCTGCTCGGGATGGTCCTGTTTCCCGCGGTGCAGAGTTTCCGGCGCGCTAAGACCAGTCCCAAGCCTTGGAAGCCGACTACCGCCCTCGTCACCGACGGCCCCTATCGAATCACCAGGAATCCGATGTACCTGGGGTTCACCTTGCTCTATCTGGGGACCTCCTTCTGGGTCAACTCGGCTTGGCCGGTCTTCTTCCTACCGCTCGTTCTCGTCGTCATGCAGCGGGCGGTCATTGCCCGGGAGGAGGCTTACCTCGAAACCCTGTTTGGCGACGACTACCGCACCTACCGGGGCCGGGTCCGGCGATGGCTCTGACGCCCGACAAACACTACCTTCGATCCACTCCAGATCCCAACGAGGCCCTGATGTTCCTCAGTACTGCGACGTACCGCGCCGCGGCGATCACCGTCATTAGCGCGCTTCAACTCTCCGCCCAGGCGCGGCCTGGCGCGGCCACCCATCCCGATGTCCTCGGCGCCGAGCGGTTGTTTTCGGCTTGGATGGAAGGGCAGATCGCTTACCGCGGACTGCCGGGCATCGTCGTCGGCGTCGTGGCGGATCAAGAGCTGGTCTGGACCGCCGGATTCGGCTTTGCCGACACCCAGGCCAAGCTGCCGATGACGGCCACCACCAAGTTTCGGATGGCCTCTCACAGCAAGCTCTTCACGGCCACCGCGATCATGCAGCTCCGCGAGCAGGGCAAGCTCGGGCTCCATGATCCGGTCGCCAAGTATTTGCCGTGGTTCCAGGTCAAACCGGCCGATCCGGGCGACCCGCCGATCACGATCGAGGAGCTGCTGACCCATAGCTCCGGGCTCCCGCGCGAGGCGGGGCCGCACTGGACCACCTACGAGTTCCCGACCCAGGACGAGCTCCGGAGGTTGATCACCGAGCGGCAGGCCGCGTTCTCGCCTGAGGTCCGTTGGAAATACTCGAACCTCGCGTACTCGCTGGCGGGGATGATCGTCGAAACCGTGAGCGGGGAGAAATGGGCCGACTACGTCCAGAAGCACATCTACGAACCGTTAGGAATGACCGCGTCGAGCGTCGATCGGAATGCCCCCGGGTTGGCTGTGGGCTATGGCCGCCGGATGCCGGACGGATCCCGGGTGGTGATGCCGTTCGTCGACGCCCGTGGAATGGCGTCGGCCACCGGGATCACCTCGACGGTCGAAGATATGGCCAAGTTCGTCTCGGCCCAGTTCCGCAAAGGACCGATGGGTGGCCGGCAGATCGTTGGCACGGGGTCGCTTCGGGAGATGCACCGGGTCCGCATGCTCGAGACCAACTGGACCCAGGGGAATGCCATTGGCTTCGCGGTCAACCGGATCCGGGACAAGACCTACGTCGGCCACGGGGGCGGGTACCCGGGCTATACGACCCAGACCCTGATTCAACTCGACAGCCGGGTGGGGGTGATCGTGCTGACCAATACCAACGACTCGAATCCGTTCGACATCGCCACCCAGTTGATGAGCACAGTGGGCGAGGCGGTTGCGAAGGCGACGGCCACCGAGCCGAAAGTCGTGGCCTGGGATCCGTCGTGGGCCCGGTTTGCGGGATTCTACAGCGGGCGCGGGGGCGATTCCCAGGTGGTGCTTCTCAACGAGCGCCTGGTGATCATCACCCCCAACGGCGCGAACGTCGACAATCCGATCCGGCTCGAGCCGCTCGGGAACGGGCTGTTCCGGTATGTCGCTCCGGTTGGGGGCGGGCCGGTCGGCGAGGTGGTGCGGTTCGTCGAGGAGGGCGGCCGGGTGGTCCGGATGATTACCGGCGACTCGTACGTGGATCGGGTCCGATGAGGAGCGCCAGCGCCCTGGCCCTCGCGGGCCTGCTCGCCGGGGTCGGCGGATGTGCGGAGAAGCCGATTCCCGCCGTCGTCGATGCCGACGCGAAGCCGAAGGTCACGCCGGGCTGGCAGTGGTCGATCGACAGCGTCCGGAAGGTGGTCGGTGCGGTTCGGGCAGGGAAGAGTCTCAAACCGAAGGTTTGGCCTAACGGCGCCAAAGTGGCCGTGTTGCTCTCGTTCGACGTCGACAACGAAACGATCCCGATCCGGTTCGGCGAGCCCACGGTCGGCGCCTTGTCGCAGGCCCAGTACGGCGCCCGGGTCGGACTCGGGCGGATTCTCGGGCTGCTCGACCGGAACGCGATCCCCGCCACGTTCTTCATTCCGGCCGTGAGCTTGATGATTACCCCGGAAATGGTGGGCCAGATCCAGCAGGCCGGGGTCCACGAGTTCGCCGTGCACGGGTGGATCCACGAGCTCAATACCACCTTGCCGGGTGACATCGAGAAGGAACTCGTCCAGCGGGCCGTCGATACCCTCACCAAGATGACCGGCACCAAGCCGGTGGGCTATCGGGCGCCCTCGTGGAATATGAGCCCCAATACGATGCGGATCGTCCAGGAACTGGGCTTCTTGTATGAAAGCTCGTTGATGGCCGACGACGTGCCCTACGAGTTGGTGGCGGACGGGAAGCCGACCGGCGTCGTGGAGTTGCCGGTCGAGTGGATCAAGGACGACGCCCCGCTCTACGATCCCCGTGGCAACGCCTACAGCCCGCCCCGTGACGTGGCCCAAGTGTGGATCGACGAGTTCGACCGGGCCTATGACGAGGGCGGGATGTTTCTGCTCACCATGCATCCGCATATCAGCGGCCATGGGTCGCGGATGGTGGCGCTCGAGCTGTTGGTGGCGCATGTCAAGAAGCGGACTGGGGTCTGGTTTGGAACCCACCGGGCCGCCGCCGAGTGGGTGAAGGCGCCGCACTGACCCTGCCGGCCGGACGCCGTCATCCTGGTTTGGAACGGATGGATCGAAGCCGTCGGCGACCGGGCCACGACTCCGATTCCTCGCGGTACCCGGGTCGTCGATCTCCGCGGCCGATTCGTCACCCCGGGCTTCGTCGACCTGCATTCGCACATCGCGATCGGGGCTTGGGCATTCGACACGGTCCAGGGTCGCCCGACGCTTCGGTATGACTATGATGTGGCCGCGACGAGGGAGCTGGCTCGAACCCAATTGGCGTTCGGGGTCACCACGGAATTCCGGCCGGTCCGACAGCCACCGCAGTGCGGATCAGGAATCGGATCAGGCTCATCAGGATGGCAACCCGGAACGCGGCCGTCGCGTTAGGCAGCCCCTCGGAGTTCGGCACGGTCGAACCGGGCAAACGGGCGGATCTGGTGGTTCTCAGCGCCGACCCCCTCGCGGACATTGGCAATGCCCGGCGGATCGAGTGGGTGGTCCGGAGCGGCCGGATGAGCAAGCCGGGAGGGTTTCTCCCGGCTCGCCCGCGGCCTTAAAGATCGTCATCCTCGCCCTTTTCCCTGCCGCCTTTGAGGGTTCGGGCCCCCGACCCATTCTCGGCTGGGCGGTCGCCGCCGATGGTGCCCGCTTGGCCGACGTACGCCGAGGCCGCCCCATGCCGGTACACGAGCTCACCACCGCTGTGGCCGACCTGATACCCGGCCACCATGAGTCCCGCCGCCGCGAACACAGTAACAACGCGGGCCGCCGACCCCGCCTGACTCCGGAGCAGCCCGACCGCCACCAGCCCGGCCATCGCAACGGACAGCAGCAGGAACCGCTCAGCAGCGTCGGCGTGGGTATCGATGGCTTGCTCCGACACCACCCTCTCGACCTGCTCCTCCTGGCCTTCGCCGGTTTCGACCGCGATCCAGGCCGAGAGAGTCAAGGCCACCGAAAACGCCGTCGGCACCAGCCAGGCCCGGGTGGGTTGGGCCCCCCGCCGGATGGCCCAAAGCGCCACCACGGCCGAAATCGGCAACAATACCATCAGGACAATCGGGAAATGGACTAACGCGGGGTGGAGCGGGTTCGGCAGCATTTGGAGCCTCCTCGAGAAAGTTGGCGTTCGGCTGACCTCGCTGCCACGTTAGGGGCCGGGCCCGGAGCCCACAATCCGACATCTGCCATAACCGGCCGATCAGGACAGATTTCCGAGGTATCCGACACTTGCCGGAGGCAGGAATGACCGAAAACGACGCCGCGAATCCGCTCGACCGCCCGTTGGTGGCGATGTTGGTCGTCATTGGCGTGGGCGGGGCCGTCGATCTGATCCTGGACGCGCCCGCCAATTGGCGTTCGGCGCATGTGGCCTATGAAGTCTTCCTTATCGTGGGAGCTCTTGCGACTGCCGGCTGGCTCTGGCGCCGCTGGCGGCGCGCCGAGCGGGACACGGTGCGGCTCGAGGGTCTGGTGGCCGAGCGTCAGGCGGAACGAGACGGGTGGCGCCGGAACGCCGAAGAGGCGCTAGCCGGGCTCGCGGTGGCGATCGACCGGCAACTCGATGCCTGGCGGCTGACCCCGGCGGAGCGCGAGGTCGTCGTCGCCCTACTCAAGGGGAAAAGTCACAAGGAAATCGCCGCGGTGAGCGGCCGGAGCGAACGAACGGTACGTCAGCATGCGGCCGCCGCCTATGAAAAAGCCGGTCTCGGCGGGCGGGCGGAACTGGCGGCGTTCTTCTTGAGAGACCTCCCGTTGACGGCAAGCCCGGCATCTCCAGCCGAGGGGCCGCCCCGGTCCCTTCGTTAGGACGGGTTCGCGGCCGCGACCTCAGCCTGCTGCCGGCGGCTCAGGGCCCATGCCAGATACCCTACGATGCCAAGATTGGCGATGAGTGCGAGTGCCGGCCCACCGCTCAGTCCTCGGCGTAAGGCGACGAGTTCGAACGGGACATAGATGAGCCCGGTGATGACGCCGAGCCACTCGGCCCACCGTTTTTGGTGCCAGAGGCCGGCCGCCTCGGTGATCCGGATGATGGCATAGATCAGGGCCCCCAGCGCGATCAAGAGGAGCCGCCCCGGGGTAGCGCCCCCGGCGATCTGGAGAAAGATCCGAGGGTAGTGATGGGCCGGATTGAGGTGGAGATGCGCAAGCAACCGCTCGGCGAGTGCCTCGACGTCCCGGTTGATCAGGAGCAAGAGGCCCGACCCGGCCGCGAGCACGAGAAGCCCCTTTGCGGCCTCAAGGAGGGCGACGGCTCGGAGCCCAAATCCGGGGCGATCGAAGGCGAGGGGCACGCCTGATCAGCGAGTAGTGCCGGTCAGCCGGTTGTACCGGGCTAGGATGGCCCGGACCTGGTCGTGGGGAATGGCCCACCCCCGCCGGTAGTCGGCCCCGTCCATCGTCTCGGCCGCCATCATGGCGTTCAAGATCGCCTCTTCGGTGGCCTCGACGGTCGCCGTGAAGACCGGGTCCATCAGGCCGGACCCAATCCGCTGCATCGTCGGCGCCGGCAAGGTCGAGCGGCCGCTATTGCCCCAGTCGATGCCCCGATTGGCCGTCGAAAAAGCGATGAAGATGTCGCCCGAGCCGTTGCCGTTGTTGGACCCCATCCGCCCCATGCCTAACGCCACCCGCCGGACCACCCGCTTGAGCTGATCCGGAGAGAGTGGCGCATCGGTCGCGACCGCGATGATGATCGACCCCTGTTCGGGTTCTTCGGCCGGTTGATCCGAGGGCGCCGGACCCGAGGCGCAGACCGGGAACGGCTTGCCGTCGAAGGCCATGACCGGGGGGTCGATGCGTTGGGCCACGCAGGGGTCGACGCCCGTCACTTCCCGGCCCACCGGAATCCCGGCGATCCGGAGTTGGGTCCGGGTGCCGTAGTTGCACTGGACCAGGACCCCGACCATGAAACCGCCGTCGCCGGCGGCCAACTTCCGCGAGGAGGTTCCAGTGCCGCCCTTGAAACCGTGGCAGCTCATCCCGGTGCCGCCCCCGACGTTCCCCTCGGTGACCGGCCCGGCCTTCGCGTTCTCGAGGGCCTGAAAGGCGTGCTCGGCCTTCACGTGCAGGCCCTTCATGTCGTTCAATCCGCCGTCGGACGTTTCCGCGACGACCGGATACCAGAACGGGCCGGGGGCGTTCCGTTTGACCATCCAGTCGACCACCGCGTCACGGACCGTGCCGACGCTCAAGGTGTTGGTGATCATGATCGGGGTCTCGAGGACCCCGACCTCATCGATCCAATGGGTGCCGGTCATGTCGCCGTTGCCATTGCCGGCATAGAACGCGGCGAACACCGGTTCGAGGGTGGCTTTGCCCCGGGGAAGGATCGCGGTCACCCCGGTGCGAACCGGCCCTTGGCCGATGACGCGTTTTCCGCTGCCCTTGATCAGGGTGACAAAGCCGACCTCGACCCCGGCCACATCGGTGATCGCATTGAGCGGACCGGGCGTCCCGTCGAGCGGAATGCCGAGATCGCGGGCGCGGGATTTCGGTTGCGCGTGGATCGTGAGAGGCGCGGCGAGTGCCGCGATCGCAGACAGGGCGGCGACGAGCCGGAGGGCGGGGCGGGTCATGTCAGGGCTCCTGGGTCAGGTGGTACGACCAACGGTTTTGTGGAGACTGCTGCGCGCCATCAGGGCGCCGACCAAGGTCAGGACCCCGCCCAGCACGAGCGCGGCACCGGGAAAATAGAAGGGGGCCCGGGGTCCGGTGAACCACGAAAACGTGTTGGCCATGAGGGGCGGTCCGACAATCGACGTCAGACTCATCAGGCTGGTGAGCGCGCCCTGCAACTCGCCCTGCTCGTTCGGCGGTACTTGACCGGAGATCAGCCCTTGGATGGCCGGCCCGGCAATCCCGCCGAGGCAGTACACCACGGTGAAGGCGAACATCATCCAGGTCGCCGTGGCGGCGGCGTAGAGGAAGAAGCCGAGGCTGTACACGCCGAGCCCCAAGTAGACGCTCCGGACCTGGCCCAATTTCGGGATGATCACCCGGATCAGTCCTCCTTGGACGATCCCGACCGCGAGTCCCACCATCGCAATCGAAAGCCCGACCATTCGTTCATTCCACTGGAACTTCTCGATCGTGTAGAACGACCAATTGCTTTGGACCGCGTGGGCGGCGATCTGGAGCAGGACCAGCGAGCCGACCAGGCCCAGGATGACCGGGTATTTCCGGAGGTTCTTCAGCGACACCAGCGAGTTGGCCCGCTTCCAGTCGAACGGGCGGCGGTGTTCCTGCCCCAGCGACTCGGGAAGGACGAAATAGCCGTAGAGCCAGTTGACGAGCGTCAGGACGGCCGAGGCGATGAAGGGGAGTCGGGCGCCATAGGGTCCGAGCAGTCCGCCGATCAAGGGGCCCAGGATGAACCCCATGCCGAACACCGCGCCGATCATCCCGAAGTTCTGGGCCCGCTTCTCGGGCGGCGAGACGTCGGCGATGTAGGCGGAGGCCGTGGTGAAGGACGCCCCCATGATGCCGGCAATGATCCGGCTCAGGAAGAGCCACCAGATTGTTGGGGCCACGGCCATGAAGATGTAGTCGAGCCCGAAACCGAACAACGACGCGAGGAGTACCGGCCGGCGACCGAACCGGTCACTCAAGCCACCCATGATCGGGGCAAAGAGGAACTGCATCGCCGCATACGAAAACGTCATCCAGCCGCCCCACCGGGCCGCGTCGCTCAGGGTGCCGTTGGTCAGGTGGGTGATCAGTTTCGGCATGACGGGGATGATGATCCCGAGCCCCGTCACGTCGATCAATAACGTGATCAGAATGAAGCCAAGGGCTGGCGTCCGGGTGGACGACATGGCAGAGTCTCTCGAATGGGGGGCGGCCGGCGCGAATAATAGACGGAATCCGCCCGGACGCTACGCCACCGAGTAAGAACGGCGGTAGATTCAACGACCATGAACCCTGACCGTTGGCTCCGTTCCGCCACCCTGATCCTTGCGGTGGTGGCCGCCCCAACCTCCGGCCACGCGCAGTCGGCCGCCGGACCTGATACCGGCTACTTCCGCACCCACTATCAGAAGCGCGAAGTCATGATTTCGATGCGGGACGGGGTCAAGTTGTTTACCGCGATCTATGCCCCACGGGATCCGGCCCGGCCCGCGCCGATCTTACTGACCCGCACGCCATACAGTGCCGCCCCGTACGGACCGGCCAGCTATCCCCGGTTCATCGGCCCGGGTCCCGGCTTTGCAGCGGCCCGCTGGGTCTTCGTGACCCAAGACGTGCGGGGCCGCTACCGCTCCGAAGGCCACTTCGTGCATATGACGCCGCACCGGTCCGACAAACGGGGTCCCGCCGACGTCGATGAGAGCACCGATACGTACGACACGATTGACTGGTTGATCAAGAACGTGCCGGGTAACAACGGCCGGGTCGGTCTCTGGGGGATTTCGTACGGCGGGTTCTTTGCCGCGGCCGGGTCGATCGCGGCCCACCCCGCGCTCAAGGCCGTCTCACCGCAGGCACCCCAGACCGATTGGTTCCTGGGCGACGATACCCACCACAACGGCGCTTTCTTCCTGACCTCGACGTTCAACTTCATGGCCGCGTGTGGCCGGCGGGGAACCGGTACCTCGATGTCATGCGGTCAGCCGTTCGATTTCGGCACCACCGACGGCTACCAGTTCTTCTTGAACCTCGGCCCGCTCGCCAACGCCGAAACCAAGTACTTCAAGGGCGAGGTCCCCGGCTGGACCGAAATGATGGAGCATGGCACCTACGACTCGCTCTGGCAGTCGCGGAACATCCTCCGGCATGTCAAGAACATCACGCCGGCGGTCCTGACGGTCGGTGGGTTGTACGACGCCAACAACTACTACGGGGCGCTCCGCCTGTTCGAAGCGATCGAGCGCCAGAGTCCAGCCACCGACAACGCGATCGTGATCGGCCCGTGGTATCACGGGCAATGGGCCCGCGACCCCGGGGCGGCGGTCGGTCAACTGGCGTTTGGCGCCAACACCTCGGAGGAGTACCAGAACAACATCCTCCGCCCGTTCTTCGACGCCCATCTCCTGGGCACCGGGCAGGCCAAGCATCCCAAGGCGTACGTCTTCGAGACCGGGACCAATCGGTGGAGGACCTTCGACACCTGGCCCCCGAAGGACGCCGCGGCCCGGTCCATCTATCTCGGCGCCGGGAAGACGCTGTCGTTCGAGGCGCCCCGGCCAACCGCCGGTGCCCCGTTCGAGGAATGGGTCACCGACCCCTCGAAACCGGTGTCTTTCGTCCCGGGCCTGAGCACCGACATGGACCCTGACTACATGGCCCAGGACCAGCGCTTCGGGGACGGCCGGGCCGATGTTGTCACCTACCGCGGCAACGTCCTCACCGAGGACCTGACCGTCTCGGGTCCGGTGAGCCCAACCCTCTTCGTTTCGAGCACCGGTACCGACGGCGACTGGGTTGTTAAATTGATCGACGTCCACCCGGATGGGTTCCAGGAGTTGGTTCGGGGCGATGTGGTCCGGGCCAAGTTTCGAACGAGTTTCGAGCATCCGGAGCCGCTGGTCCCGGGGCAGGTAACTCAGCTCGACTTCGTGATGCCCGACGTGATGCACACCTTCCGGCGCGGTCACCGGCTGTTGGTGCAAGTGCAGGGAAGTTGGTTTCCGCTGGTGGACCGGAATCCGCAGACCTTCGTCGATATCTATCGGGCCAAGGAGTCTGATTTCCGGACCGCAAGCCAGCGGGTGTACCGGACGCCAACCGAGAGTTCCCGGATCGTCGTGAATGTTCTGCCGTCGCGGCCAGTTCCTTAAAGGAGGGAGCATGAGCGTCAGGATGCAATGCGTCGTCGCCCTTGCCGTGCTGGCGATCGGGTGCGCCGGCCAGTCCAAGTCAGACGCCGTCGTCGCCGATTCGGCTGTCGTCGCGGCCCCCGCGCTTCCGGCCGGGGACGCAGTCCTTCCGGTGCCGGGCGGGCAGGTGTGGTATCGCAGAACGGGCACCGGCGCCGGGACCCCGGTCATTCTTCTCCACGGCGGGCCGGGCTACTCGAGCTACTATCTCAAGTTGTTCGAGAAGCTCGGTGACGACCGCCCCGTGGTCCGGTACGACCAGAGCGGCTCTGGAAAATCCGGGACCTTGACCGACACCACCAAGATGAACGTGGCCCGGTTCGTGGCCGAGCTCGATTCGCTTCGGAGTCATCTCGGATTCGAGAAAGTCCACATTCTGGGCCACTCGTGGGGCACCATCCTTGGCTTCGAGTACTATCGGGCCCATCCCGGGCGGGTCGCGAGTCTGACGCTGGCCAGCCCCGCCCTCGATTTTCCAGCGTGGGCCAAGAACGCCAAAGACCTGCTCACGACGATTTCCGATTCCGGGCAGCGGGCCGTCGCCGACGCGGAAAAGAGCGGGAACTATGCGACGCCGGCCTACGAAGCGGCCAATGGAGAATTCTGGGCCAAGTATGTGATGCGGAGTTCGCCCGCACCGGTCCAGGCCGACCTCGACAGCCTCCTGGCCCAGGTCAACCTCGCCACCTATGGCTACATGCAAGGTCCCAGCGAGTTCACCATCGTCGGCACGCTCAAAGACTACGACGCCACCCCGCACTTCAAGAGCGTGACGGTGCCGGTGTTGTTTACGGTGGGCGAGTTCGACGAGGCCAACCCGAAACTGGTTCGGCAGCAGGCGGCGATGGTCCCCGGCGCGAAGGTCGAGGTCCTCAAGGGCGCTGCGCACGTCACCCCCTGGGATGCGCCCGATCAGAATCTTGCCGTCGTGCGAGAGTTCCTGCGCTCCGCCGATCGGCCGAAATAGCCGCGCAGTCCATGGGATCGGCCTCGGAGCAACTGACCGCCGCCTTCGCCGGCCGGTACCGGATCGAGCGGGTGCTCGGCGTCGGCGGGATGGCCACGGTCTACGCGGCCCGCGACGCCAAGCACGACCGGACGGTGGCCCTCAAGATCCTCCACCCCGAAATCGCCGCCGTGGTGGGGGAGCGGTTTCTCCGGGAAGTCCGGGTCACGGCCCAATTCTCCCACCCCGGTATCCTGGGCCTGATCGACTCGGGCACGGTCGAGGTCGACCAGGTCTCACTCCCCTATTACGTCATGCCGGTGGTGGAGGGCGAATCGCTCCGGGAGCGCCTCGGCCGGGAACGAGTCCTTCCGGTGGCCACCGCCGTCTCCATTGTCCGCCAAGTTGCGCTCGCGTTGGCCTATGCTCACGACCGCGGCGTGGTTCACCGCGACATCAAACCGGAGAACGTCTTGCTGGTCGGTGATCATGCGGTGGTCGCTGATTTCGGGATTGCCAAGGCCGTGACCGAAGCCACCGGGGCAACGCTCACCGCCCAAGGCAGTCAGATCGGGACTCCGTCCTATATGAGCCCCGAGCAAGCCTCCGGCGAGGAGGAGGTCGGGCCTCGGTCGGACATCTTCTCGCTCGGCGTGGTGTTGTACGAGTTGCTCGACGGCGAGCTCCCGTTCGGGGGTACCACTGTCCAGAGCCAGATATACAGC